>JAPLCW010000036.1 GCA_026392015.1 Candidatus Auribacterota bacterium
CGCTTTTAGCACTTATCCATCTCCTCTGCCAACACTCTGCCTGCGTGAACATCTTGATTCCCTAAAAGACGTCTGATACCCTGATCATAGCCGATAGAAAAGCTTCAAATCGCCATCAAAGTGCGTAAGTCGTGTTAGTAAGTAATGAATTTAGAGTTCACTACTTTGGGGAATCTCCTGTGAAAGAAATTACTCTGATATCGGTCGGTATGGAAAAAGCGGAAAGGTTGAGTTTCCCCGGAGGGGAGCGGGTATTTTCCGTGCCATGTACGATCGGGGAAGGGATCCCTCTCCCCGAGAATGCCTATGGCGCGAAGCGCGCACACTACCTCTCCACTCTCCGAAAGGAATTCAACTTCTGCGAGCGCTGCCGGTCAATGCGGGGGCTTAAAGATTGAGGCTTGCCGGTTCACCATTGCATCTAGGCGAGTGCCTTGTTCCGCTTTGATCCCGCCCGGTCTTTCAGGCGCGCACAGGCTCTTGAGAGCAGAAGGTGGGCTTTTGTCTGTTCCTCTTTATACTGGGGAGTAGCCCGGCGGAGGGCCTCCTCGCCGAGCGAGATTGCCTGTTCGGGATGGCCTGTCAGAAGTCGAATCTCAGCGCGATCGAGGAGGGCGCGCGAGTTGTGCGGATAGAGTGTGAGGACCCGCTCGAGTACTCGTTCCGCCTCGGAGAGCGCGTGACCGGCGATTTTTTCCTCCGCCAGTCTGATGAGCGACGTGTATGTATCGGGGCCTTGTCTCAGGGCCGTCGCGATCTCGCGGTGAAAACGTGACACCTCTTTGTCCCCGAGCTTTTTGTAAGTCTCCGCGAGAAGTTCGTGGGCGCGGGCCTGTTCGTATCCGAAGTATGAAGGGATACGCGGCAGCGCCTCCTCACAGAGCTGGCGCGCGCCATGCGCATCGCCCCGCTTCATCCTGAGTTCCGCATGCCCCACGGCGATGCGCGAGTTGTCCGGGTGGCGCCGCGTGAGGGCGTTAAGCTTTGTTTCCGCTTCATCGAGGCGGTTCAGCCGCAGGAGAAGCTCGGCGAGGCCGATCGATCCCTGAAAGATTCCGCTAATTTTCTTGAAGCATTCCTCCGCCCGCTGATACTGCCCGGATTCGACGAGGGCCCAGCCGAGAAGCGCGATGAGATCGGCGTCATCCTTCTTGAATCCAAGCGCCGAGGAATAGCAGCGCGAAGCCTCGTCCCATTTCCCAATCTTGGAGTAAAGTCTTCCCAGGTCCTTGCATCGCCGGTAGCTTGAGCCGAATGCCTCTATCGCCGCCAGCAGATTCGCCGCCCCGCGCCGGAAGTCTCTCATCTTTTCAACGAGGAGGTGGTGGATGCGCTCATGACTTCGTTCCTTGAGCGGATTTTTCCTGTCGATGCCCGCGTAGAGGCGAATCACATCCTCGTACCTGCCGTTCTCCCGGAATATCCTCTCGATCCGCTCGTAGGGGAGAGGGTCTTCCGGTTTTTCCTTGAGCAGTTTTTTGTAGAACGCGATTGCGCGGCTGGTTTCCCCCGCCTCGGCATAGGTCTTCGCCAGGTGGAGTCGAAGATCCCGGTCGTGGCGGTGTGCTGCGAGCCCCCGTATGAGTATCTCGATTGCGCCTTTGTACTGCGCGTCCTCGCGCAGCAGGCGTGCGAGCTCCTTGAAGGCTGAGATTTGCTGCGGGTGTTCGGCAATGTTCTGATACAGCTTTTTCTTCGCAGGGGTGTCGATGTGCGCCAGTGGGCGCTTACTTCGCCTTGTCTTTGCGCGTTTCTGCATCCTTTTTCTCTTTCTTCGGCTCTGACGCCTCTTTTTCCTTCTTCTGAGCCGCCTTATAACTCGGGCTGCGGTAATCGGTCGTGTAGAATCCGGATCCCTTGAAGATGATCCCTGCGCCTGCGCTGATGAGACGGCGCACCTTTCCCTTGCAGTGGGGGCAGGATTTTAAAGGAGGGGCGCTGATGAGCTGAAATCGCTCGAAGGTGCAGCCGCATTTCTGACACTCATACTCATACGTAGGCATAGCAGCTATCGTTTCCCGACGGGATGCCGTCAACTTTCCAGGAGATTATTCCTGGGGTTTCGGGATGGCCTCCGGTTTGAGTCCGAGATAGATGAGCGTCCCGGACACACACCAGATGACAAATGGTAACGAGAGGATTCCAAGATAGATGAGGAGCGTGAATAGTCCCCAAATGAAACCCGCGAAGGAAAAGGTCCACCGGACACCGGAGGCGGGGGCAACGGAAGATGGCGCGCCCTGGAGAATGGCCTTGAGTCCGTAGAGGGTCTCCGGAGAGTATCCCCTCGAAAAAATCTTCAGCGCGGGCGAAACCCTCTGGATTGCCGCGTTCAGTGCGTTGGGAACAGAGGAAAGAATTGTCGTATACTTCTGGCCCATGACCGAACTTGAGAGGGAGTCGTTTGTCGCCGCAACACTGTCAAGGAATAGGAAGATGATGGCGACAACGACAATGGTGGCGATCAGGTACCCTATGAAACGAAGAATGTTCTCCCTCAAAAAGTCATTAAGTTCGCTCACCGGGCTCTGCTTCCCCACCATGATGATCGTCGGCAGGAGGAGCGCCCCGCAGGCGAGGATGATCTTGGCGACGACGATGAGGGCGCTCAGGAGGAAGAGCGGGATGGCGAAGAACGGCCAGATTATTTCTCCAAGATAAGGAATCATGCCGATCAGATTCACGATCACGTGAAGGAGCATCAGGATAAGGATTATCAGCACGATCTTCAGCGGGGCCGTGACGAGCGAGCCCACCGCCTTCTTTGCGCTCCTGAAGGCCCCGGCGATATCGATGGGAGGAAGCTCGGCCACTTCAGCTACCGTGATCCTTGCGATCGCGCCCCATGTGAAGAAGAGAATGAAGATAGTAACGATCCAGTCAATGATATCGACAAGCCACTGTAATCGCAACAAATGGCTTCCGAACCATTGTATCAGATGCCAGACTATGACCGCGCAAAGAATGCCGAGTATCTGAATGGCAATTTTCTTGGCGTTGAGCGAGAGGCTGAATATTCGCGAAAAAGTCTTTACCCCTGCTTCCATTTCCCCCATGACGTTACCCTCCTTTCACAAAGGTTAACCTAAGTCGATACTATAGAACGCTGCTCGATATAGTCAAGCAAAAAGTGTCTGACAGTAAAAAGTGTCTGAGTCCGCAAGACATCAGTTATACTGGGGTCTGCTGACTTTGTTAGGAAATACAGATTTTTATTATAACCACGGATAAACACTGTGGGAGCGGCTTCCATCCGCGATAATCGGGGCAAGATGCCCATCCCACAATTGAATAACGTGAGACAATCCGTGTCCATCCGTGTCCATCCGTGGTTTATATACCCCTGTATAACTGATGCCTTGTCTGAGTCCCTAAGGATCAATCGCATGGGTCGCAAATCAGATCCCCTCCGCCCCTGAGGGGGAGGGGAAGGGGTGTGTGTGCCGCCCCCAAAATCACTGATGCATTTCCTGAGTCCAGGGGGCGCAATGCACCACAATCTTTCTATCCACAATTTCGTTTGGCTTCCCGGAATTATGGTAGAGCGGGTCCGGTTTTGCTATCGTGGTTGACAACCGCTTATCGTAGTGCGGTGAGAGGCGAATCGATGGATCTGCAATTCTACCTGCGAGACAAGAGAAAAATTATTAAGGAGGCGCTCGATCGCCTCCTTCCTCCCTCGGGTGCAACTGCGCCCACTGTGCACGAGTCGATGCGCTACAGCATATTCGCGGGGGGAAAACGGCTCCGTCCGATTCTCTGCATCGCGACCCTCGAAGCCATGGGAAAAGACAGTTCCCCGTACCTGCCCGCTGCCTGCGCGCTGGAGTTGATGCACACGTACTCCCTGATCCACGACGACCTTCCGGCCATGGATGATGACGACCTGAGGAGAGGGAAGCCGACGAACCACAAGGTCTTCGGCGAGGCTGTGGCGATACTGGCAGGCGACGCTCTCCTCACGCTCTCCTTCGAACTCATCGCGTCCATGGATGTCGCGCCGGAGGCAGTCCGTGTGGAACTCGTGCGGCTCCTTGCCCGCGCCGGAGGGACAGAGGGGCTTGTCGGGGGGCAGGCGCTCGATCTCTCGTCGGAGGGGAAGGATGTCATCGCAGAGACTCTCGATCTCATCCATGCGCGCAAGACCGCCGCGCTTATCGAGGCGTCGGCGCTGTTCGGCGCTGTTCTCGGGGCGGCGTCTCCGGAGGAGAAGGGGAGCCTGTCACGCTACGGGCATTCACTCGGAATGGCGTTTCAGATCACCGACGATCTCCTGGATGCGGTAGGGGCGCAGGAGAAAACAGGGAAGAGGGTGCGCCACGACCAGGCCGCGCGGAAGGCGACGTATCCGGGCCTGCACGGGGTGGAGGAGTCGAGGCGTATTGCGAAAGAGTATGTGGAAACGGCAGTCGCGGCACTGGAATCATTTGGCGGGGCGGCGTGGGTGCTCCGGGAGATCGCCCGCGGCCTGATCGACCGGGAGAGATGATCCCGGGGACAGACTACTGATCTGTTCAAAAAGCAGCTAACCTGATTTATTCATTAAACGATAGTATTTTTAAACCGCGGATTGCGCGGATTAAGCGGATAGAGGAGTTACAATAACCACGGAGTAACACAACAGCATAAAATCAAAAGCCATAAGCCGAAAAACTGTCCAGGTGGACTTGCAATCTGCCTTGCTGTGTTTATCCGTGTTTATCCATGGTTTTGATAGCGTATCTTCTTTTCTAATCCGCCAAATCCGCGCAATCCGCGGTTATTCATTCTCCGTTCATGAATAATTCAGGCTAATTGAGTATGGTGTCCCCCGAATTATCCGAAGAGATATTTCTTTTTGACCTTCTCAATCACCGTCCAGGTGCACGAGAGACCTTCCGGGAACCGGACAAGATCCCCTTTCCCGAACTCCGCTACGCCCGAGGGGGTTTTTACTTTAACCTTTCCCTCGAGCATGTAGCATGTCTCCGGGCTGTCGTACGACCAGTCGAATGTACTTGGTTCGCACTCCCATGTGCCCCACTTCTCCACGCCCAGGGCGCGCAACTTTTTAGGCGTGGGCTTTTCAATCTTGATCTCGGACATACACACCTCCTCCCAGGATTAAGCGGTAAGCACTAAGAATTAAGCCATTCAACGTACTGCTTGGAGCTTACTGCTTATTGCTGGCCTTGCCGATAGGCAGGGCACATTTCCTCCACCTCCGGATACCGCCATTCCTTCGGGAAAGTTCTGCACTGTCGCGGCTTGACCGTATGGATGACACACTGCGCCCCTTCCAGGAAAACGCACTCGCCATTCTCCTTCTCCTCGAGCTCCAGTCCGTAGCGGCTGCGGGAGAGCCTCGTGAATTTCTCAATGAAGGCATGCGGATCCATAGAGAGAAATCCGGCGATCTGGTCGATCTCGAGCCCGCTCACGCGTACCAGGCCGCGGACCTTGCAGCACTCCCCGCAGCGCAGGCACTCGCATTTGATGTCTGTAGCCGATTCTTCGTTCATCATAGGGCAGTCTATTGTGCTGTGAATAGTATACAGGAAAAATGAGAATACAGAAGCCTGAATTTAGAATCAAAACATATCAAGATATCCTCGCGCCATCATCGAAAACCGCCGCGACTGCTGATTGAAATACATTGTTCTACGCTCTCTCTGTCAATAGTCGAGGATTGGAGCTTCCTGAGTAGCCTTCACCCCAAGGGCGAATAATATATTGACAATAATCCTCGGGTCAAGTAGGCTGTTAGTGTTCACCCTTGGGGTGAATACCTATTAATTGTGGCGGAGGTAGGGTGTGCAGGTAACGTTCAGGAATAGGAAGCTTGAAAAATGTTTTGAGAAACACAAGCACGCCATCAGGGCCTGGGGTGATGCAGTGGCTCGTAAGTATGTAGAGAGAATTAATCTTATTCAGGTAGCAGCAGATTTTGATGAATTATGCAGATTGCCGGCATTGAGATGCCATCTACTAAAGGGTGATAGAAAAGGGCAATACGGAATTTCACTCACCGGGTTTTGGCGATTGATTATCACTGTACATGGAGAGCATCTTGAGATTGTATGCGTGGAGGAGGTGAGCAAGCACTATGACGACTGAAAAAATATTTCATTCAGATATGGCGGTACCGCCGGGTGAGTACCTGGCGGAGGTGTTGGAGTCCAGGGGAATCAGCCAGGCGGAGATCGGGCGCCGGATGGGGCGACCGGCTCAGGCGATCAACGAGATTATCAAGGGAGAGAAGGCCATTACGGCGGATACGGCGCTTCAACTTGAACGTGCACTGGATGTGCCTGCTCATATCTGGACCGGACTGGAAGCACAGTATCAATTAGTTCTGTCACGCCAATCTGAAGAGAAGCAGCTGCAACAGGACCTGCCGCTGCTGAATCAGATTCCGTACGCCGATCTCGCCAGAAAGGGTTTTATAATATTTGTAAAAGGCAGTCTTGAAAAAGTGCGAGCACTCCAACATTTTTTTGGCGTTTCCTCTCTGGGAAATTTGCCCAATGTAAAAGCGTACAGCCCCGCTTTTCGTTGTTCTCAGAAAAAGCAGGCATCACCTTATGCGCTCGCTGCGTGGCTTAAATGCGGGGAGATGCGAGGGCGCGAGATGGCAACAAAACCTTATGCAAAAGAAGCCCTGAAGTCAAAGCTTGCGGCCATACGTGAACTTTCCATCACGCCGCCGCATGAGTTTGAACCCAAGCTCAAACAATCCCTTGCCGATTGCGGCGTGGCATTGGTAATGCTGCCGCATCTCTCGAAGACGTATGCCAATGGCGCGACGTTCTGGATTTCGCCCGAAAAGGCGGTGCTCCTGATGAGTATTCGGGGAAAGTGGGCGGATATCTTCTGGTTCAGCCTTTTCCATGAATTGGCTCATATCCTCCTGCATAACAAACGAATGACATTTATTGAAGCAGGAGATGCAAAACCGGAATTTAAAGAACAGGAACAAGAAGCCAACCGATTTGCCGCAGACCATTTAATTCCTCCGAATGCCTATGACGAACTCAGAAATTCGGCTTTTTCCAGTCCGCAAGTTATTCAAGTGGTGGCGGGGAAACTGGGTATTCATGCTGGTAGCATAGTTGGGAGGCTCCAATATGATAAACTTGTTCCGAAAAACTCAGTATTGAATAAACTGAGAACCAGATTCACTTGGACGGAATAATACGCATTTTATGATGTCGACTGGATTAAGAAAGGGATTTGGATAAACATTTAGATATTGCCGGCTACTCTTTGTATAGCAAGGCTTCAGAAGGTGTGAAATAATTAGATTTCTGAACTTGGTTATTTGTAAGTCTATTGTAGGGGCTTGATTTATCAAGCCCTTTAGGGATGGTCGGATGAATCCGATCTCTACAGCAATGCGCAAAACTAATTTTTTCACACCTTCTCAGTTACGAGGTGCAATTAAACCTTATTCCCCTCCCCCCTTGAGGGGGAGGGTCGGGGTGGGGGGTGCGCTCAAATGATGGATAGCCTCTTCGATATCGCCTTCGCCAGGGTCAAAGACCTTGTTGAGACATTCAAGGCAAATGAGGCGCGCTATCTCTCCCCGGACTACCAGGAAGCGGAGGCTCGGAAGGACTTCATCGACAAGTTCTGGATCGCTCTCGGCTGGGACGTGAACCATGACGTTCAGACCAATCCCTATGAGCAGGAAGTCAAAGTCGAGCGAGGATTGAGCGCCGGGGGACAGCGCCGCGCCGACTATGCGTTTTATCTCGCTCCCAATTTCCGCGACGCGCGTTTCTTCGTGGAAGCCAAGAAACCCGCGGTCCAAATCGGGACAAAAGAGAATCATTTTCAGGTTATACGCTACGGATGGAATAGCAAAACGCCCCTTGGGGTACTCACCGATTTCGAGCAATTTCACATTCTCGACTGCCGCTACAAACCCGACATTTCGACCGCGCTGGACCAAACCGTGGCGAAGTATCATTATTCACAGTATTCGAACCAGGACGAGTTTGCCAAAATCTACTGGGTCTTTTCCCGCGAGGCCGTCGCGGCCGGATCTTTGGAAAAACGCGCTGCCGAACTACGCGAGCATCGCGGGAAAGCCGTTAAACGCGGCCTCTTACCCGGCGGCTACCAGAGCATTGATGAATCGTTCCTCCAGGAGCTTGACGAACACCGCACGGCGCTGGCCCATGCCTTCAAGAGCAGGAATCCGCGCCTCGACAGTGAGACGCTGACCGAAATAACCCAGCGCACCCTTGACCGCCTCGTCTTCCTCCGTTTTCTCGAAGACAAGGGTATTGAACCGCACCGCCACATGGAAAAGTTCTGCGAGAAAAGCGGGGCGTGGGAGCATTTCATCACCGCCTCGCGCCGGCTCGACGGCATCTACAACGGCGTTGTCTTCAAGCAGCACGCCATCCTCGACGCGCCAAACTTTCATGTGGACGCCGACGCCTTTGCCGGCGTCTGCAATAGCCTTTCGCATACCAATTCGCCCTATGACTTTAACGCGATACCTATTCATATACTTGGCTCAATTTATGAGAGATTCCTCGGCAAGGTCATCGTCGCCACAGACAAACGGGTGCGTGTCGAGGACAAACCCGAGGTCCGCAAGGCGGGCGGCGTCTACTACACGCCGGAATATATCGTCCGCTACATCGTCGAGAACACGGTCGGCAAGCTAATCGCCGGCAAATCGCCCAAGCAGATCGCGGAGATGAAATTCGCCGACATCTCCTGCGGCAGCGGCTCGTTCCTGCTTGGCATCTATGACCTGCTGCTGAGATACCACGGCAATTATTATAACGCTCACCCAAAACAGGCCCGCAAAGGAGACTGTATCGAACACGACGGCAAACGATACCTCTCGCTCCGCAAGAAACGCGAAATCCTCCTCAATAACATATACGGCGTGGACATTGACGCTCAGGCAGTAGAAGTCTGCCAACTCTCGCTCTACCTCAAGCTGCTCCAGGACGAAACCACCGCCAGCGCCCACGAACACCAGATGGAGTTCCACGAAACCCTCCTGCCGCCGCTTAATAAGAACATTGTTTGCGGCAACTCCCTCATCGGCACCGACATTCTGGAAGACCAACTCTTCCCGGGCGATGAAGAACGCAAGCTCAACCCCATGAATTTCGAGGACGCCTTCCCCGAGGTGATGAAACGCGGTGGGTTCGACGCTATAGTGGGCAACCCGCCATATATACAATTATCGATGGAAGCCTTTAAGAACGAAGCTGCGAATAACTATATCAGAAAAACCTATAAGTTCTCTGGTGGTCGGTTGAATACCTTCGCCTTTTTCATTGAGCGAGCCCGACAAAAAGTTCATGAAGCAGGGAAGTTCGCTTACATCGTTCCTAATACGGTTTTGAGCCAAGAGTACTACGAAGACCTCCGCAAAAAGCTTATTCAGTATACAGATATCAATACAGTAGCGATGCCGGAGGGACAAATCTTTAAGGATGCCGTTGTGGAATCCGTCGTCTTGGTATTAACAAAGCATACGCGACAGCAAGAAGAGAACCCCAAAGGCAAAGTCGAATTCGTTACATTGTACGAAAATGGGCTGGGCTGCGAACACGCCTCAGTCGTGCAAAGCGAGCTAGCAGAAAACTATAAAGCATCATTCATCACGCCTTTGAACCCAGAAATTAGAATCATCAGAACTAAACTTGAAAAGAATAAGGAAAATTTTGGACGATGGCTTAATATCAATCAAGCCATCGCTCTAAAACATGACAGGGCTGCGTGTCTGACTGACCACAAGAAGACAGCCTCACACCGAGAGGTCTTAGATGGGCGACACATCAGCCGGTATCTAACAGGCACGTCACCGAACTATTTCAAGTTCGATGTCTCGAAGATTCATAGCTGCAAGCGTGAGGACATTTTCTTGCTGCCCGAAAAGATATTTTTCCGTAGGGTCGGTGATAGTCTTATCGCAAGCCTTGATACCCAAAAGAAGTTTGCACTGAATACGCTTGTCGTAATGAGTCCCAAACCTGACAGTCCATATAACCTGCGTTATGTGCTCGCCCTAATGAATTCTAAACTTCTCAATTTCTACTATGTAAACTTCCTAAAATCTTCGAAGAAAGTTTTCTCCGAAATTCAAGCGCACCAAGTCGAGCAGTTGCCTTTTCCCTCGCTCGACCTGTCTAAAAAGACCGATAAGGAACATTATTACGGTATCATACAAAAGGTTGAGGCGATGCTGGAGGCGAAGAAACAACTGGCGAAGGCGAAGACCGATAAGGACAAGACCTATTATGAGAACAAGTGCGCCGGCCTTGACCACCAGATCGACCGCCTTGTCTATGACCTCTATGGCCTCACCGACGAGGAAATTAAGATTGTCGAAGATCATGACAGATGAATTATTGCCGCAACCGACAGGCGGAAACCGATTACCACCTTCTTCTTTACGTCCTGAACAAGAGGATTTGTGCAGACGTTTGGATGAACTGCACGGTCTATACAAATTAAAGATGAAACCCTCGGAAATGTTCCGAGGCGCAATTTTCGCTATCAGAGTTGAGTGCCGGAGTAATCCGGATTGGATTGCTCAAGCCGCTAACTCTCTGCGAGAGATTCTCTACCCCTTTTGGAGTTCTCAAGCTAGAACTGTAGCTAGCAAAAAAAGAGAAGCTCTTATAGGATATGGGTCTGTTCTTGTAGACGACGTTCTAATGCGGGAAGTGGGGATAGTATATGGTCTGCTAAATGATCTAGCTCATCACGGAAGCAATTCTACCAGTCTAGATTTCTCAACCTTCACAATATCAGATTTTGAAAGGCTATTAGCTGACTTTGAGAGAATTATGCAGGACGCATTGATGCGGCAGATTGATTTGCATAAAGAGATTGACAAAATTTTGGGTAGCAACCCAACACAGATAATTTTAGATAATCCGACAACATGACTATGAGCAAAGATACCCCAAAAAAGTTGGATAGAGAACAACTGCGAAAGTTTATACATGTAAATCCGGATGCTCGGCAATATTTCTACTCAAAAGCCGACAATCGGTGGCTGGATTGGCTTTGGCAGAATGGATTTTTGGATGTTATCAAGGAAAAGGCGAAAGATCCGATTCAGTATGGATACGGAACTCCGGAACTTAACTATCTTGTGCGGATGGCCGAAAAAGCTCCGGCAAAAGTGGTGGATATTATGGTCAATGTTCCAATATCTTCGGAAACATTTAATCCGGTGGTTATTGTTGTCTTTTTGCATATTTGCAGCATTCTGCCGGCAGACCAACTAGCTCGTGTGGTTGAAAAAATCCGCAATGAACGATGGATACCTTTGATGGGAGCCTTTAATCAATGGAGATTCGATTATGAAAAAATGTTTAAGCTACTTTCTGACGCAAGGGATTACAAAAGCTTGCTAGTGCTTGTGGAGGCCGTGCTGGCCATAAGGACTAAAGAGGAATTAGAAAAAACACCACGGCGTGGTTTTGACGACAATCCTTTCTACTTTGACGACTTGTCATGCACAGAAGTTTTTAAGCATTTAGCCAATGTCAGTGACAAGTTTGCTGAACAGGCGCTTGCCGTGGCTACAAAGGCAATGACTGAAGTTATTGCTTTGTGGAGCGAAGAAGATGAGGGAGAATGCAAGAAAATATTTAAGGTTTATGACGAATATATGCTCTCAGACGTTGATTTCTTTAGTCTGGAATTAGGCCAAAAGGATCGCTTGTCGACAAAAGACGACGTGCGCGAACTTATTTCGGTTATCACAGTATTGGCGGAGCATCTTATCGGAAAAAGATGTGATGAATCAGAATACGTCAGAAACGTTTACAATATATATATAGACACTCTTCCGGACAGCCGAGCGATGTGGCGGTTGCGGCTTTTTATCTTGAGCTTATGCCCAGAGGTTTTTAAAGATAAACTCAAGAAAGCCCTTTTCCGGCTATTTGAGGTTGAGCGCTACGATGAGATTATGTCCGGCACAGAGTACAAAAAAGCTCTGCAAAAAAGTTTTGCCGTATTGTCCAATAAAGATAAGCGTGACTATGTGAAGCGGGTTGTGGAATATTTTGCTCGAAAAGACCAAGAAAAAGAGGATGCAAAAGAAAATTGGTATATTCACGATGGATCGCAGATTCTTTCGATGATTGTAAGTCAGCTTACAAGAGAAGAGAAGCAGGGCGCGGAAGAAGTGGGCTTCAGACTTGATCCAAACTATAAGCCTGAACCAAGGATGCGCATGATGCATGGTGGAGCAGTAGTGCCACGAGGGCCAATTGCACAGGAAGAATTCGGGAAGCTCCCCATCGCTGAAATAGCCAAGAAACTCAGAAATGAGTGGGCGCCAGAAAAATTAGCCGAGCAAAACACAAGCGATGATCTTTTAAGCCCCCTAAATGCGGAGGGCGTTGGTAAATTACTGAGAAACGATATACCTAAGCGACTGCAGGAGTACGTCGAGAACGCCGGCAATTTCTTCGAGCGAGGGGTGCTTGATCAACACTACACTTATTCATACCTCAGCGGGATTCAAGAAACGATAAAAAACCATCGCGAAACCGCTTCAAAATTAAATTGGGATGGCGTGATGGACCTCTACATTGCGATAAAAGCATCCGGTGAGAAAAACTTATTTGAACGAGAAAAAAGAGAGCGCAATTCGTTTAATGCCTGGCTTGCCGGCTGGGATGCGGTTCACTCTGCTATGACCGATATTTTGCAGGAATCGCTCACTAAAAAGGACGGCTTGGCGCTGGTTGACTTTAGCAGATATCGAAATCTAATTCTCAATATTTTAAGCTATCTTCTTTCATATCCTGACCCAGCTCCTGAAGATGAACAGATTAAAACCGCCAAATCCAAAACGAAATCGCCTGGTGATGCAGACTTCATGGTTAGCGATCCTTATGACATGGCCATAAATACCGTGCGTGGCCGCGCTTTCAAAGCATTTGTATTGTTCGCATATCAGGATGGCAAGAAATTCAAAAAAGAAGATAAAGCGAAAATTTCCGATGATGTTAAAGATTTGTATGAAGGTGTTCTTAGCAAAGAAAACACCCGCGCTCTCATGTTTATGTTTGGACACTACCTTCCGACATTATATTTCCGAGATAAGGATTGGATTAGAGAGCTCCTGCCGCAGATGTTTCCTCAAGAGTCAGCAAAGAAGTGTCTCTATACGGCAGCATGGGAGGGATACCTTGCCAGCGACCTGTACGAGGAGATATTTTTTGAGCCTGAAATCCAAAAACTCTATGCACGCGGACTTGCTTTAACAGATGCTGAATATCCGAAGCAAAAGCATTCTATAGAGCCGGATGAAGGTATTGCAGTACATCTTGCACTTGCTTTTATGCACTACAAAAAATTCGGAGTTGGCCACTCGTTATTTAATGAGTTCCGGAAAAAGAACGATCCCGAACAGCATGCATATTTTGTAAATTTCCTTGGACGCTCGTTTATATCCGGAAATGATGCAAACGCAAATGAACTTTTGGATAAAGAGCCGGAAAGCAAAAAGCGGCTAAGGGATTTTTGGGACTGGATGATTGAGAATTACAAGGCTCCAAAGCCGTTTATTGAATTTGGTCATTGGATCAATCTCGAAAAAGAAATTTTTGAACCCGCTTGGCTTGCAGAGCGGGTAAAGAAAACTCTTAAAAAGACAAAAGGGGCTTTAGACTGGGACTATGGACTTATAAAATCAATAGTCCGGCTTGCACAACAAGCTCCAACTGATACACTTGAGATTGCACGGCAGTATCTGCTCGAAGGCTGTGTCCGGGGCGGTGGACATCGGAGGCCAATGCATTTGGATAATGAGTGGACTGAGGCCCTCAAAGTTCTTTATGAGAATCCGAAAGCGAAATCAGGGACATATGCTTTGATCGACGAACTTATTCGCGAAGGCAGAAGTGCATTTTGGAATTTGAAGGAAATAGTGGATAATAATTCGTAATACACCACTACATAAATCGAGCCCCTGCCATCAAGCATGTAAGATTCGGGGTCAGGCCTGCGACATCCCATCCGCACGTAACAGTTAGCGGTTTTGTGACCCTCTCTTTCGTTTCGGAACCCCTGAGCCGAAAAATAGTATGATACGTTCAGACAGGACGTAAAAATCAGGGCCAGACCTCTACTATTGACAGATCTCAATACCGTACATCATCCTCTTTCGGAAGATAGGCTCGAATTAGATATCCGATAGCGAAAAGTGCGGTAAACGGCCGCGAGTGGCTTGCGCACCCCCTTCCTCACCCTTCGCAGAGGGAGGGGATAAAAAAGTGAGAAATGGCGGGCAGGCCTCACCGTGCGTGTCGCGCAGCGGAAAGACCTTATCATGATGAAAACCGACCGCAAGTCACATGCGGATCAGGCGGACATCGAATTCCTCAAGGAGTCTGGAAGGGATGAGTAAAAGCAGGGCCTGGCGTGCCATAGAGAAGGTGGCCGAACTGAACGAGCTGGTCTACGCGCTGAACCGGTTTGGCGAAAATTCCGGTCTGAACAAGGGTGAGTACAGGTCTGTGGAGGGAATCGGGATTGTCGGCAAGGTTAAAGAGGGGAAGGGAGCATGGAAAAAGAGACCTCCCGCCCACAGCCTTAAAAAGAAGTAGAGAACAAGACGTATTAGATAACTTTTGCGAATCAAATAGGTGTATGCAAAATATCTTGGCAAGTATTTTGTGAAAAAAATAGTTTACGAAATGTTTTATCTGCGCATAATTAATTTGGAGTCAATTAGCTAATACGTCTTGAATTGGTTCGCGTTATGCCGTGGCGGGATTGTGGCTCAGTTAACCGTGAGAAGGCTAATTTTAATGCCAATTATTAGCAGTTTTTTCGGTATCATTATCGCGATGTATTGGCGGGATCATGCGCCGCCACATTTCCATGCTAAATACGGTGGGCATGAAGCGGAGGTCGAGATCGCATCAGGAGCGGTGGTGGGGCATCTTCCACCGCGAGCCCTTGGCTTGGTGCAGGAATGGCGCGAACTGCACAAGGATGAGCTTCTGGATGATTGGCATCGCGCAGAAACGAAGCGGGTACTAAAGGGGATTAAGCCTCTGGAGTGAATGTCATGATTTTGCATGTCAAGGTAGCGCGGCACCTGCATGACTACGTGCTATGGGTCAAGTTCAATGATGGCGCGGAAGGAACGGTCGATCTAGCCGGCGAATTGGACGGCGAGGTATTCGGTGCCCTCAAAGACCTTGCCGTGTTCAGGGCATTTCGTGTGGATCCCGTACTGGAAACGGTCGTCTGGCCGAATGGGGCAGATCTGGCGCCTGAGTTCCTCTATGAAAAAATGAAGAGACCGAGTCGGGGCAAGAGAGCAAAGGTAGGTAAGGAGGATCACCAAATAATGGCGCGCGAGGGGAAAAAGTGTTACAAGATCTCCAAGGGTAAAAGAAAGGTCAGTTTAGATTAGATCTTTCAGCGGATCTCTCATAAGAGGACAGCCTCATGGATAACACGATCCCTGATGCGTGGTTTCAAGCCGTGCGGAGTGACCACGTCTACCTTACGATGGAGCAGTGTCTGTAGATCGAATGAAAGCCCGCCCATATCAAACAGGCTCCTGCCAGGCTCCATCTCAACAAGGAAATCGATATCGCTCTTCTCATCCGCATCTCGTCGAGCGACCGAGCCGAAAACCTTGATCGTTCGCGCTCCGTGCCGGGCGGCTATACGAAGGATCTCCTCGCGCTTTTCTTTCAATATCGTTTTCGTTTTCATAAGTGAAATACCGGTGCTCGTTTAATTATTAACACGACTTACGCACTTCCAGCATAAGAAAAGTGGGCTCAGGCCGACGGCGTTTATGCCGCCGGCCTGGAGCCCTGGCGCAGGGAAGTGTTTTTCCCTACGCCGAGGAAATTATATCCCCGCCAAGATCATAGTGCCAT
>JAPLCW010000023.1 GCA_026392015.1 Candidatus Auribacterota bacterium
GAGGCTTCATGCCGGCATCGAGTACATGAGGCCGAAGGACTATTACTCAGGATCACGGTATGAGCTTCACGAGGAAAGAAAAAGAAAGCTGCAGAATGCAAGAGACAGGAGAAGGGCTGCTAACCTCGGACGCTGTGTGAGATCACAAACCATGAGGACCATGGAGGGAGATCATACAAAACTGAGCTGTGAAGAAAGTCTAATTTCCTGTTGAGCAGAACATCAGTCTCTGAGAATTATTTTGCGGCAGTGGCGGGCTATTTGGGGAAGGATGAGCTGGAACAAAGCCCCTCGATTAAGATTTCTTCGCTTATGCTTCTCTCGGCTGGTGGCCTCGGGGCCTTCGGCAGAACTTTTAACGGGATCTCTACTCATTCGCTATGCTTTTATAATCTGAAACTGACCTCTCGCCCCACCCGAGATCTCCGCCCACCCAGCGCATATCGATATGCTCCCACAACATAAATGTTAAACCCATCCTCCTTGACTCGCAAGAATGTTATTGCCTCTACCCATAAGAGTCAAACTGAGGTTCCATAATCGCGTACAAGTGATATTGCCTCAACTCATAAGTGTTGTGCCCATCCTCCTTGACGCACACAAGTGCTATCTATACGCCCGTTTCACCCCCCCACCTTCATCCTTCCTTCGACAAGCTCAGGACAAGCTCCCCTCAAGGGGGGAGGAAATCTGAGGCTGACTCTCAATCACACATTTCAGCCTCCAGCGACCCCGCCCCAAAAAATATTTCATTTTGCCGGGAATAACATCGTCACACACCTCGTCTACTATAGTGAGAGAAGAATCTATTGGCAGGGCATTAAATAGCGGAGGTGAAAGATGGGAAAGGCAAAGGATTCATCATTTGTGCCTGCGGGACGCATTGAGCAAAGAATCTTGCTTGTCAGGGGGCAGAAGGTAATTCTCGATAGGGATCTTGCATTTTGTCAACACCACTTTGAAATGTATCTTATTCCATCGGTTTGAAAGTTCCCTTTTCTTCGTCTTCTTCTTGTTTATTCAAGTCACCGGAGGGACATCTTGGGCCGAAAGCGATCATAGTGCGTTCATAAAGACATGTAGAATACAATTTGTGACCTTATCAGTTGGCCAGCATTTCAGGTATCTCCCCTATGTCTTTACCGGACATGGTTCTTTAATGGCAGCAAATGTGCTTAATAGTACACAAGCAATCGCAGTCAGTATACAAATTGTAGAAACATTTATTCGGCTCCGCACTTGGTTAATGACGCATAAAGAATTAGCGCAGCGGCTCTATGAGATGGAGAAAAAATACGACGTCCAGTTCAAGGTAGTGTTCGACGCAATCCGCGAGCTCATGTCTCCGCCTAAAAAGCCTAAACGGCGGATTGGATTCCACGCAGAGCCCTGAATCTATATCCCGATAGATCAAACCTATCCAACTTGATGTCGCAAAATGCAATATCAAGATTCTGTGAAGAAGAGATTTACCTACACGAAATGGAAGAGAGTCACTTGTTATTAAGAGATATGCGCCTAATTAATTTGCAATATTTTACTTAGGAATTAATTAGTCGCAGGGGGAGAGTGAAAGGTAGTAGTTCCCTTCTTCGATTTTCCCATGCTTGATGCACCCGGAGCCGTAGATACGACATTTTTCCCCGAGCTCCGTTCGGGCGAGCTTTTCCTGGTCGGGACTTAACTGATAGGGCGGATGCAGGATTTTCAAGAGGGACTGTATCCTGTACCTGTCCATCCCCACGCGATGAATGCGAGACATCTGGTCTTCACGGCCTCCGTCTTTGAAGGTGAGCGCCTTGTCCACGAGCAGGAACGGATGCGCAATGCTCGCCCGGAGCCATAGGTCGTAGTCCTCGCAGGTGATGAAGCTTTCGTCGAAGACGCCTACCCTCGAGAAGAATTCCTTGCGCACAATGACTGTGGAGGGGCTCACTGCGCATAGTGGAAGACAGTGCGCGAATATAAAGCCATGATATTTCCGATGTTTTCCACGCTGCCGAAGAACCCTCCCATGCGAGTACCACACCTCCTGCGTGTGGGAGATGAGAAAAGAGGGATTGTGCTCCATCGCCTCCAATTGTAGCGCGAGCTTATCCTTGTGCCACCAGTCATCTGAATCCAGAAATGCGATAAATTCCGTTGAAGAGTTCTCGATCCCGAGATTGCGCGCAGCCGAGGGCCCCGTGCGTTCCTGCCGGAGAACCGTGACCGATTCTCCAAAGCTTTGGAGAAGGGAGGGCGTCTCATTGTCAGAGGAGCTGTCCACGACGATGAGCTCGAAATCGTCATAGCTCTGTGTGAGGACCGATTCGATCGCCTTCCGGAGCAACGCGGCCCGATTGTAACTGGGGATTATAATGCTCACGCCCGCTGCCATTGTTCAGCGTTTCTCCTTTCCATAATGCATCGTCTTGAATAGTGTATCGTGCGCACTGCACAACTTCATAATTATTCAGGTAATTGAGTATGGTGTCCCCGGTTGAGTCGTGACGTCCATAACCTGATCTCCCGCGCTCTCTCCATGTACGACTCACCGAGGAGTTCCGGAAATATCGTTTTATTATGCCAGAGAGGGTCAGTGTCATTTCTCATTATGCCTTTCCTGACGAGCTCGGAATAGTCTTCGGTCCCCGGAATGGGGGAGTACGATGCAAGCATGGCCTTTGCCCCGAGCGAGTGGACGAATTCTATATCACGCGCGGTTCTCTCGAAAACGAGCCAGGGGGCTCCGATCATGAGGTACACACCGATGTCATCAACTCCGAATCCCGCCTTGTGTAAATTTTCCACCGCACTCGAAAGATCGCTGTTGGTAACTTTTCCTCCTGTGGAGATTTGGGCACCCTCATTCGCGGTTTCGAGCGACAGGCGCAGTTGCTCGAAGTGCGCCTTCTTGAAGAGATCGGCAAGCTCCCTGTCCACGAAACGCGCGTGGATGCCGTTCGGTGTGTGAAAGACAAGATCCATTCCGGATCTGACCACCATGCGCAGCAGTTTCTTGATCCCTTCTTCGCTGCGATACGCGAGCGCGTCGTCATAGAACACGAAGGTGCGCGTGCCGAAGCTTTTATGGTAATAGCTGATCTCATCGAAGAGAGAGTCGGCGGCCCTCATGCCGAATGAGGGGGCGAGCAGGGACGAGGCGCAGTAACTGCATTTGAACGGGCAGCCGCGGGTGAGGCGTAGGGGAAGAATATCGCGATTCTCGAGAAGATCATATGCAGGGTGGAGATTCTCCCCCGGAGTCCCTGATTCGGAAAGGTAGTCACCCCTCCATACCCTGTCCGCGCCGCTCGCAGCAACTGCATGCTCGTAACAGAGCGTCGCGTAGATCCCGCCCAAAACGACGGACACGCGGGGATAGCGCTCCTTGACGAGCGCAATCGCGAGTTGCACGCCCGGATACCAGTAGGTCATGCCCGACGTGATGAATATTTCATCCACGGGAGGGAGGTGTTCGAGCTCCGATCTGAACTGGGCGATGCTGATCCCATATCGGTAAAAAGGACGTGCGGTCTTCACGAGAGCGTCCGGTTTTTCAATCTTCTCCTTCCGGATTTTCGAAAAGCCGTATGCGTCTTTTCTTCTGGCGCAGCCCGCAAGACAATCCAGGAGATGCAGTTGAGCCCCTCCCGCGCGGAGATGCGCGCCTATCCGGAGGAGGCCCACGGGCCGTATTCCGAAATCGTACGCCGCGAAGTCGTAGATCCAGGGGTTGACGAGAAGGATTCTGCTCATGATTCTCAACTGGTGAAGGGGGGAATAATTCCCACTCTCCTCCATATTGATTTCTCCTCCATGCACAGGTACAGCGGCATTTCCCGTGAGTGTTTCCGGAGCTTCTCGATCATCTTCTCATACATGGGGTATCGAATGCTGTCCGGATACCTCAACTTGCGATCATATCCCGGGAGGAGTTCGCCATCGAGTATCTTGTTTTCCGGGAACCGGTTCTCGATGACCTGTTTGAGTCCGGGGCTGAATCTCAGCGTGCCGATGCTTATCCAGGCAATGTCCCGGGGACGCACAGCCTGGAAGACAGCGTCTATGACTTCCGCATACGCGCGTTCCCACCCCTGAAAATAGAGTACCGGATCGAAGTGGAATCCGACCCTGTAGCCCGCAGCGGCGGCTCTGCCGGCGGAGCGGAGCCGCTCACGAAGAGAGGCGGTGTGGAATTCATCGGTATCGATTACGCCCTGGGGATTGAGGGACCAGCTCAGGATGATATTGCCTCCGTGCGGCGCATCCAGAAAATTTTCAATACGCGCGCTCTTCGTTTTGAATTCGAAGACCGTATCCAGATGTTTTTTGAAGAAATCAATTATTGGGGATGAGTAGCCGGTGATATGATCGAGCATGAGCGAGTCGGAAAATTCGCCGGTCCCGATACGCATCCGGCCTCCCCGGTGCCACGCCCGCGCCCGCGGCGAGCGCCTGTATCGCACGAACGAATCGAAGTAGTCCTCTATGTTCGCGGGCAGCACAATCCCCGGCGTGTTCACGTACTCCTGCAGGAAACAGTAGGTGCAGTCGTAGATGCAGCCGAATCCAAGATTGAATACATGATAACCACAGGGCACCGCCCCCTTGGTGCAGGGGCACCGCTTGAAAAAGTCATGCGGCTCGCTCACAATGAAGAGGAGATCGCGCCTTTTGCTGTAATCGGCGAGCGTGAACCTCGTCCTCGCCGCGAGGTGCCTTTTCATGCTCGGCACCTCCGAGAAGCTCGCGTCCGGGAATGCGCTTCTCACCCGATCCGAGAGCCACGAGTGTGCGACCTCCTGTTCGACAACGACCTCGCGGGGCGAGTAGTCGTTTTCCCCCGGAAGAGCGCGCGCGGAGGGATCGAGCGAAAGACCGGGGAGAAAGGGGGGAGGGAGTTCGCCATGGAGGGATGCGTGGGGAAATCGCCTTTTTACCAGAGTCTCCTTCACTTTTTTAAAGTCACCGGAGGGCGGGGTGCGGATGACCTCCTGAGGGGAAATATTCTCCCTCCGGGATATCTCGTAAAGAAGCCTGCTGATCTCCCGCTGCTTGTTCACGCCGAAGCGCGGGAAGACCTTTTGCACAATCGATTCGGCCTTCTTCAATCGGATAACTTCTTTTCGATGAATTCGCATACTAGAGTGGCTGCACTCCTTATCGACCTGGTGAGCGATGATCTGTCTTCTTTGCTCATATTCGCATAGAACGGTTGCCCGCGAACGATATCGGTAATATAGAATAGGGCGGCCGCTCTCCTCCCGATATGAGCTGCTGCAGCGAACACACTCGCGCATTCCATGTCTAATAGATCGATTCCCTTCTCTTTGAGGAGAGGGAGCTTATCCTCCTGCAGTTTCAGTGAGCCAATTGAGATGCAGGTTGCGTCCTGAAGATCCCCGCCCGCCATTTGTCGCAGGAGGTCGCGCAGGGATTTATTCGAGTTATACATTTCCCATGAATGAACATCCCCTCTTAGTAGTTCCGTAAAGCTCTCAGCGGAATAACACGAGGTGGGGGCGACGAGGCTCCCGATGCGTAAATTTCCGACAGGCTCCGTCAGCCCGCATGAACCGAAGAGGATTATATTTTCGCAAGGGGTGTCCGCCAGGTGAAGAACCGCATCGCCCGCGAAGGCGGGACCGATGCCGGTCCGGATGGCAGTGCAGCGCTTTGCGTGTGCGCACGCATAGAGCTTCCCTTTTGAAAAATCAGAAAGACCTAGCATCTCCGAAAGCTCTCTCGATGGAACCGGAAGAAGGACGCAATTTCTATGAACAGCGGATTTTTCTGTTCCGAAAAGAATCTTGAATGTATCCATTGAGATGGACCTCTCTAGCCTGGTCTATTCACCAACTCAAAACCGACATACCTGCCCAATAGCACAACAGACTACACGCTTTTAACCACTGAAGACGCTGAGGTCACTGAACGGTTCACACAACTACCTCATTGATATCTTAATCGCTATTCAGGACGCAGATGAACACAGATTACAACAGTAGTTAGGGGTTGGTAGTTAGGTAATAGGGAGAATGCTCTATTTCTGGGACATTATCCTTAGCACCCGGCTACTAATATCCAGCTAC
>JAPLCW010000172.1 GCA_026392015.1 Candidatus Auribacterota bacterium
GGTCAGTCTTGGGGGGTATCCATTTCACTTGTCATCCCGGCACTTCGACTGCGCTCAGTGTAAACTCGAGCGGGGATCCACTATGAAACCTGGATTCCTGCTTTCGCAGGAATGACATATTAAGCAATGTACCCCCCATAAGTGACCCCTTACCAGGACTTTCCCGTTTTTTTCAAAAGATGAATAGCTCACCGCAGAGGCGCAGAGCACGCAAAGAGTGATCGCAAAGAATAATTCATAATAGCCTGGCTCTCTGCATGATCTATCATCTCTGCGTCCTCCGCGTCTCCGCGGTGAAATATATGATCTCTTCTTTTTCCAAACTTGGAGTAGTACAGATGCTAAAGTTTGTATCTGTCTGGCAATTAGATACTAATGAATTTAGTGCTCAATATTTTGGGAAATCTCCTGCCAAGTTGCAATAGCCCATTATATTCGGAAGATGTATATGGTATCACTCTTGTCCGAAATAATGTTTTTGGACAGCATCCCGCGTCATGCGATGTTTAACCATGATGTCAAAATGCAGTAGGAAAGCCAATTTTAGGGCATTTCCCCAGCTTTTGTTCTTTGGAACCGAACCGGTAGTATCCTGGACAGCATTTTGAGACCTCAAAATAAATCATGCAGAGATTTGACTCAAACGGCCTATTTCTCTCACACTACGCGCATGACAATCACTAAACTAATTTATTTTGGACAGCTGTGATATGGTATAATTATTATAGTTCTCTTCTATTTTTCGCGGATAGAAACATTGTGCCCTCACCCTTTGAAGGGGGGAGAGATAATTCTAGTTACCCATACAAAATAGAAGAGAATCATAATCATCAAATATATGATGAAGGTAACTATGCGCCTTGCCAGTGAATTGACTTCTGCCTTTTTCACAGTCAAAGGCCGTTTCTCAATCCGTCACAGCGGGGACTTTCCCCTGTCCGTATCGGAAGGAAGGTACTGACCGCAGCCATGCAGAGAGCTTTGCTTATCTACCCTCCCACCGGCCTGTATGACCGGTTCGACCGCTGCCAGGCGCCGATCGAGAGCGAGACGGTGTTTATGATCCGCCCTCCCATGGATCTCGCGTATATGGCGGCGGCGCTGGAGAATGCGGGGATTGAATGTCGCATACAGGATTATCCGGCGCAGAGAAAGGGCTGGGATTCTCTCGAGGGTGACCTGAAGGATTACTCACCCGATATTCTCATCGCGAGCACGGTCGTCCCCACTTTTGAGGAGGATTGCAGGGCCCTGAAGATCGCGAAGGATATTAATCCGGCCATAACAACAATCGTAAAAGGGATTATTTCAAAGGATAACGGGAAAAAGGAGATGACCCGCCATGGCGAGATCGATATTATCATCCGCGGGGAGCCCGAGTTCACAGTTGCGGAGATCGCTCAAGGAGATGCGTTATCGCACATCACGGGAATAACCTACCGCGATGGCTCAAATATCCACGTGAATCCTCCACGGCCAGATCTTAAGAATCTCGACGAGCTCCCCTTCCCCGCGCGGCACCTCCTCAATAACGATCTCTACCTCATGCCTGATACAGGGAAGCGCATGGGTCTGGTGATCACCAGCAAGGGATGCCCCTTCGGCTGCATTTTCTGCCTGGTGGGGCCCTTGTACGGAAATAAGGTTATCTATCGCAGCCCCCAATCGCTCGTCAATGAAATCGAACAGTGCGTCAGAGAGTACACCATTCATGACTTTTGGTTCCGCTCCGACACGTTTACCATGAAAAAGAGCTGGGTGCTCGACGTCTGCCGGCTCATCATCGAGAAACGGCTCCCGATCCGCTGGGCGACGAACAGCCGGGTGGATACCATAGATGGGGAAAGGCTCGATTGGATGAAGAGGGCGGGATGCTTCGCTGTCGGATTCGGCATAGAATCAGGCAGTCAGGAGATTCTCGACAGAATGAAAAAGGGGATTACCCTGGACCAATGCCGCCAGGCGGTGAAACTCTGCAAAGACAAGGGAATCCTTACCTACCTCTTCTATATGATCGGCCTTCCGTGGGAAAGCAAGGAGACGGTCCGACAGACGGTTGCGTTTGCAAAGGAGCTCGATGGTGATATCTCCAACTTCAGCATCGCCTATCCTTTCCCCGATTCCGAGTTATATCAGCTCGCATTGGATAACGGGCTCATCAAGACTGGCCAGGAAATACAAGGTGACTATTCGAAACCGGCGATTCCCACCCTTTATCTGACAAGGGAAGAGGTTGTGCGACTGGAGAGATGGGCAAACCGCATGCTCCTTTTGAGGCCGCGCTATATCGCAAGAACACTCGCACGCCAGCGCTCCCTCGCAAGCATGATAAATTACATCAACGCCGGGCTCCGCATGGTGCGCTATTCGTTTAAGATTGATTCGTAATTGCACAGATGTGGGCAATGGAACAATAATGAACTACTCACGCAGAAATATCAAAAAAGTTCTCTTGATCATGCCTCACATTATTGAATTAAAAGGCAATACAGTAAACCTGCCGCCGCCGCTTGGAGTGGCATATTTAGCTGCGGTACTGGAACAAAACGGCTATACCGTTAAAATAGTGGATTTAGCGGCTGAAGATTTTCATCACCGTGAAAATATTGCAGATAACCTATTCATGATAGGGCTGAGCTATCAGGAAACAGAAAAACGGATAAGAGATTTCGAACCGGATATGGTCGGTGTTTCATGCCTCATCTCAAGCCAATTCAAAGATATGAGGAAGCTATGTGAACTGGTTAAAAAGGTAGATAAGAATATCGTGACCATCGTCGGCGGGGGCCACCCCTCCGCGTTGCCGGCTCAATCCTTACAGTATGAGCACATAGATTTTGTCTCAATCGGCGAGAGCGAATGTACTCTACTCGGCGCTATCGAAGCACTCAATAGTAATGGGGATTTTTCTCATATTGACGGTTTTGGCTACAAGCACGACGGGAATATTTCCATAACACCCAAGACAAAATTCATTGAGAATATCGATACCATCCCATTCCCCGCCAGACACTTGCTTCCCATGGAAACCTACTTCAAGACGAATATACCGCAATGTGGAACTTCTCTAAAATCACCCAATACATCGATAGTGACCTCACGCGGCTGCCCGGCCCGTTGCATATATTGCGCTTCGAGTCAATTTTGGGGGAGGAAATTCAGAGGGCGATCACCGGAAAATGTGTTACAGGAAATGGAGAGTCTAATCCGACTATACGGTGTTAAGGAACTGAGCATTATCGACGACAATCTAACACTTGATAAAGAAAGAGCCATGAAACTATTCCAGGGCATGATCGACCGCCGATTGAATCTCGTCTGGAACACCCCTAACGGCTCGGCGGTATGGGCTCTTGACGAGGAACTTCTTTCGAAAATGAAAGAGGCGGGATGTTACGAAGTCACTTTTGCAGTCGAGAGTGGAGATCAAGAGGTCCTGACTAAAATAATCAAGAAGCCGCTACGATTGAGCAGTGTGGAGAAACTGGTCGCTCATGCAAAAGGCCTGGGGTTGCTTGTAAAAGCATTTTTCATGATGGGATTCCCCGGGGAAACCAGAGAGCAGATGAAGAAAACGATAGATTTCGCGAAGAGGCTAAGATTCGATGCGGTGGGAATCTTCATTGCAACTCCACTGCCGGGAACCGAATTGTACAAGATCTGCAAGGAAAGCGAATGCCTCACACGCGACTTTGATTTCGAAAAAATCAATTTCGCTGAAGGCAGTATACGAATCCCCAATTTAGCCCCGGAAGAGCTTGAGAGAATGAGATCCCGCGCGATACTGCAGCTCAATATCCGGCTCTTATTGCGCAATCCATTCAGATTTTATAAAAAGTATTCCAATCTTATGTTCACTAACCCAAAGGGAATCTTTGAGTTCCTATATTTTCTCATCAAAAAAATAGTTCATCGGGGACGTTCCTTGTAGCTAGTTTCCCGAGAAAAAGTGATTATAGGTATAGAGTGAATCTCCCCGCCCCTTGGGGCGGGGAGATTCACTATGCCAAACATTTTAAAGTCACGAGCCGAGGTGCAGTTGAAAAACCTGTATGCTACTAGATGCCTCAGGGTATTTATATATTTTGCGTTGTTTCTGCTGCCTTTTTCTATTAGAGTACCCTACATTTCACATTTCGCCTTCTGGCCGGATGAATGGGCTCAGGCAGATGTTGCTTCACATGGATTCCTGAACCCGGAGATTGTAGATTTGGCTCCCGCTCATTTATCTCAGCCTCCCCTTGATTGCTACTTGGAATCGGCAGGCATTTATTATTTCGGATTCAACGAAGTTGGGATGCGCATTCACGCAGTGATTGAAGGCGCTTTAGCATGCCTGCTGTTTTTTATCTTTTTAAACAAATATTACGGTGTGATTAGTGCAATTCTTGGTTATACCCTATTTACATTTAATCCCTGGTTAATACGTTACTCATTCGAAGGGCGCCCTTATTCAACAGCTATTTTTTGCGTTGTGCTATTCATTCTTACTTTTCAAAGGTTTTTTACGACCGAGAACTTTAAGAATTTTATGCTCATTGTGATCGTCCAACTAATTTTACTATTTTCCATTGTAGGGCTACCGTTTGTATTGTTGTTTTCCTATATTCTTTTCTCAATTATTACCTGCATTTTCTTTGAAGGGGATAATAGACTCCAAAGAGCGCTTTACATATTTATCCCATTTTCTTTGGCAATTATCTTATTTTTGCCGAATTTTATGAAGATATTAATAGCATGCGGACCGGCCCGTTCGCATGATGAGCATTTGATAAGTAAGTTCGCTACTCTTATTCAGAACTACTCAATCCTGGATTATGTTCGTTTTTTCAGCTTTACAAATGATTACAAGTATCTGCTGATCGCGTGCCTCGCATTTTATATTCTGGCGATATTTCCGATTAAAAGACACAAAGCACTTTTCTCGAACAGGAATAACCAGATAAGGCTAATTTTATTAGGTGTCTTTTTCTCTTTTCCTTTTCTCTATCATTTCAGTTTTTATATGATGCTTATGAGCAGTAATGGTAGATTTGACCAGCGAGTCATACTTCTTTTTGTGCCAATTACCATTGCTGTAATTTCCATAGGATTTAACGATCTTATAAGTATAATAGAACAAAATATCACACGGTTAAGGTACAGAGTTTTTGTCTATGTAATTATCGCGGCGTGCGTATTACTTATGTTTAGTAACAATCTAGCACACAACAGGAAATTTCTTGCGAAACAATTTCCTAATCAGAACCCCTCGAACATGCAACCCTCGTCATGGGTGGAACTTAATGGTGGGCGTCAGGAATATGCGCCGGGGATGACGATTAAATTGAGTGGCAACGTATGCGTAATGCCCCCGCCAAAGGGCTGTCTTGATGCGTATCTTCTTGTGTGGCCATCATCAGGAGGGATGTTCTATTCGATCCTGGACACCGGCGCTGCCGTCCAGGGCATAAAACCCAGAAAAATTTGCACAACTGTCCCCATCCACTGGTATGGGACGCTTTGGCATCCTGTGGTCCGCAAAGGAACCCCAACGGGTTGGTATACTGTTGGCCTCTTTTGTCTGCCTTCAGGCATGCCACTCAATATCAACAATACAATCGCATATGCGTATGCGGAGATCCTCATAGCAAAATTGTTATAGGACGGTGGCCTGGATCGAAGGCCACACGTAACTTGGTGAGCATTAGATATATCATGAATATCCTTTTCATCTCTGATGCAGCTCGCAACTACTCCGTGGGCGGCTTTGAACCCCTGGGGATAATGTATCTCTCGCCTCTGTTGCAACAGGCAGGGCATCATGTGGATATCTGTGACGCGAGCGAAAAATGCATAAAGAAACGTCTCTCTGAATCTCCCCCGGATATAATCGCGTATAGCGTGACAACGGGTGCTCACCAGTTCTTCCTGGATATCAATAAAAAGATCAAAAAGGAGCGCCGCGTATTCTCTTTATTCGGGGGGCCCCACCCCACCTTCTTCCCGCAGATGATTGAGGAGGAAGGGGTTGACGCCATCTGTATCGGCGAGGGGGAAGAGGCCTTCCTGGAACTGGTCACAAGGCTCGCCCGACGAGACGATATCACCACGGTCAGGAACATCCATCTCAAACAGGACGGGGTGATATACCGCAACGACGTCCGCCCCCTGATCGAGGATCTGGATAAAATCCCGTTCCCTGATAGGGAGCTCTTCTATATTTATCCCCTGGCGCGGGCGTCGAAGATGAAGACGTTTATCGCATCACGCGGATGCCCTTACAAATGCACCTATTGCTTCAATCACCTCTATAACATGCTCTACCGAGGGAAGGGGAAGATGATCCGTTTCAGGAGCCCTGACAACGTCGTAGAGGAGATCGCACGCGTCAAGGAGCGATATCCTCTGGAATTCGTTGTGTTCCATGACTCCTCGTTTCTTTTCAGTACCGACTGGCTCAGGGAATTCTGCTTCAGATTCAAAAAGGAGATAGGCCTGCCCTTCAACTGCAACGCCAGGGCTAATCACATTACCGAAGAGAATGTCGCATGCCTGAAAGAGGGGGGCTGCTTCAGCGTGGTATGGGCTGCCGAGGCGGGGAATGATCATATCCGCAACGACATCCTCAAGCGCGACCTCTCCAAAGAGACCATGCGGCAGGCGAGCCTCCTGCTGCAAAAATCCGGCATCAACTATGAAATACAGAACATCGTCGGCATACCCGGCGAGGGCCTGAGGGAATGTGTTGAAACGCTCGATTTCAATATCGAGTGCCGGCCCGGATATGCGTCAACGTCCCTTCTCTATCCCTACCCCGGAACCGATATTTACGATATCGCGGTACAGATGGGTCTCCTTGCGCCCCGGAACACGCATTTTGATGAAACCTTCTATGTGCGCTCCCCTATTAATCTGCCCGAGAAGAAAGAGATACAAAATCTCCAGAAGCTTTTCTCCATCACGGTGGAATTCCCCTGGCTCAAGAAATGCACGCTGGTGCTGATCAGGTTGCCCCTGGGCTTCCTCTACAATTTTGTGCGACGAATCCACAAGGGTTTTTGCCTGCGCTACAGGATCTTCTATTACAAGATTAATCTCATGGAATACATAGCGCTCGCTTTTAGATTCATGAGAAGCAAGGCGGGTTAACCTGCTCTCATGAGCGTACCGTGGCCGCGCACGGGAATATTCTCTTTGAAACGCACTCACGGCACCGGCGGGAAAACGGTTGTGCGCACCATCAGGAGATTGAGCAGTGATTCTTCTTTTGATATTTGGTTCCGGCATGTTCCTCTTTGGTTACTCTCTCTCTTCTGCAATAACTCCCGCCATCCAACGGCGAGACAGGCGCATCATCGCATTCCCCCTCGGGGCCGGTTGCTATACACTCGCCGTTTTCTGTCTGAATACGCAATTCAAAGTGCCCCTTCAACCATCTTCCCTCTGGTTGCTTCTGGGAATATGCGTCATTCTTTCCTGCGGTTGGGACATAGCCCGCAATGGCAGGAAATGTTATGAGGTGGCGGAAGCTCCCGTTGCACCACCGATACCTGTCTCAGCGCTTTGCGGATTTGAGCGCGTGCTTCTCGTTATTGTACTCGCGTTGCTCACAGCTACGGCTGTTCTGGTCCCTGCGGAGTATTGGGATGTGTATTCCGAATACCTGCCGAGGGCAAAGGAGATTTTTCTTGCTCGCGCTATTCCCCTTAACGCCTCACCCTCGCCCGTTGAACTCATCCGGGCTTTTCCACCGGGGCACTGTCTTCTCATCGCCTCCGGCTATTGCATCGCGGGTTTCATCACACACCCCTGGGCCCGCATCCTGACGCCTCTTTACGGATGCCTGCTCCTGGCGCTCCTCTACAGAATGGGCAGGCGCCATCTCGCGCTCCCCCAGGAAACAACCCTGGGCGGCCTCCTCCTCTGCACATCCCTGCCTATCTTCTATGAGGTGATGATCGTACCCACGGGGCTGACCCCCTTTTGCTTTTGTGCGGTCGCGTCACTCTATTTCTTCATGGAACGCAGAGAATCACACGACATCGGTAGTATCGTACTCTCCGGCATCTTCTTGGGGCTTGCCTACTGGATATCGTACACCGGCACTGTACTCATTGCGTGCGTTGCGACGCTCCTGATCTTACTGTCCGTCGCCGGCGCGTTCGGCAGACGGGTTTTCCCCTCCTGGCTCCGGCTGAAGCCCCGCGAATTTGTCCTGCTGTTTCTCCCCGCCCTCATTATCGCAACCCCGCACATGCTTAGGAACTACTTCCTGCTCGGCAATCCTGTCTATCCCGCCCTGTATCGCTATTTCGGAGGTGCATGGATCGATAGTTGGTCCATTGCACACCTGATCCCCCGTGTGATTCCGGCCCATTCCTTTTTCTTGCGTCCGCGGTGGGAACTGTTTCACGAGGGATTCTTCATCCAACTCCTTTTCCTTCTCTTTCTCATCTCACGTTCATGGTATAAGGACGCGAAGAGCATCTTCCTCGCCTGTTTTTGTGTGCTCTACTGGCTGTTCTACATAAAATTCCTCACATGGCCCAGGGTCTCGGGCATATCCACAAAGCTGCTTCTCCCTTCGCTTGTTCCCATGAGCCTTTTCGCCGGAGAGCGGCTTAACCTTGTGCTTCGAAGGAAAATCCCGCTCTGGCAGGGAGTCATGATACTCGTTCTTGTCCCCCTCTGGACGTTCTTCATCTGGAGGGATGCCATGATATTTCCGGATATTCGCACTCATCTTTCGCTTTCACATCCCAAAGACATAATTCATCTCGGGTGGGCATTGAGCGCGGATTTCGACAAAACTCTTCTCTGGATCAGCATTGCCCTGGGTCTGCTTTCGATCAGGATAATGGGAAGGACTCTGGGACCCCTGAGCGCAGCGCTGATTCTTCTCGCATTGGCATGCCGTCCGGTGGGCGAAAGCGCCCATCAACTTGCCCTGCACCTCCAGGAATATGTTCATTCTACCTCCTACTCGTTCTGGAACGCGGCATTTCCCCCATCCTATTTTCCCGAGGCTGCATGGCTCGATAATAATCTTCCGCCCGATGCGGCGATCGGGAGCTTCGACAACCGCACCTATATTTACCCCAGGCGCGTATTTCCTCTCGACTCACCGCCGCTCTGGCCCATGTATAAGGGGATGGATATAGAAAATTGCATCGCGCTGCTCAAGAAGAATGGGATCACTCATTTATGTCTCTCGGACTACACGACAAAACCGCATCCCCTCTATGACATGTCGCCTATTTTTAACAATCTGGGCAACCCTGGCTATTTCCCCCTCCTCTATCGCGGACCGACGAGGGGGGAACCGGGTCATGAATTTAGCGTGTACGGAGTCGGGGAGCAAAAGGCGCTGTCTCCACCCACAGGCTGAATATCACTGAGAGGTAACTGCTTAGGAGCCAGAATTCAGAAGACAGAATACAGAATTCAGAATTCAGGAGACAGGAGATAAACGTTTTCTTAAAATGCCGTTATTCTTAATTCTGTATTCTGGATTCTGTATTCTTGATTTTCTATTCTGTCTTCTGACTACCTGAGTAGTTACTCTGAGAGGACTTATCATGACGGAAAAAACAGTGGCGCCTCTACGCGAGACGCTCTCATGTTACAAAAACCTCCCTCGCATGGTGCGGTTCCATAATTACGTGAGGCATGCGACATGCCCGTTTGAACGCATTGAACCGTGGGTCCCCAGGGGAGGAACGATCTACGACCTCGGCTGCGGACATGGCCTTTTCTCTTTGTACATGGCGATCTCCTCGCCTCGCCGCAGAATCACAGGCTTTGATATATCTGAAGAGAAAATACGGATTGCGAGGGAGGCAGCGCGGGATATTCCCAATGTTTCATTCCACCACGCCGATATACTCACCCAGGATCTCGATCCCTGTGACGTGATTACGATTCTCGATGTGCTCTACCTCATGCCCCCCGGTCGGGTGAAAGAGATTGTCTCAAAATGCCACAGGATGCTTCGGCCCGGCGGAATGTTGATTCTTAGCACCACGGACACACATCCTCGATGGAAATACCTCTTGGCCTATTGCCAGGAGCTGTTGGCCGTGAAAATCCTCCGCATTACCGAGGGGCGCGAACTGTTCTTCCATTCGCGAAAAGAGCTTGGCGCGCTGCTCCAAACGGCAGGCTTCACGGTTCATGCCGAGAGGATGGACCGCGGATACGTGCATCCGCACATTCTTTTTGCCTGCAGCACACGGCAGGATGCGACAGGCAAGTGACCATGAAACACGAATCAGATAATATAAAAAAGACCACAGTCCCTTGCCCGTTATGCGGCGCAACCGCATATGAGCCCTGGGCCCGCGGTCCCGATTTTGAGCATTATACCTCTCATGACGAATTTACCTTTGTTCGTTGCCGTCACTGCGGCCTGCTCTATTTGAACCCTCGCCCGGAACTGTCCGAGCTGCACCGGATCTATCCGCCACATTACCGTTCCTATCATTTCGAGAAACCGGTCATGACATTCAAGGTGAGAAGCTTTCTCGAGCGCTACAAGGTCCGCCTGCTCAACAGATTACTCCCCGATAAGGCGGACATAGTGGACGTGGGATGCGGCGGCCCGGGATTTCTCGAGAGGCTCCGGCGGCATGGGCGTCCGGGGTGGCGATTATGGGGAAACGATATAAATCCGGAGATCCTTGCCGAGTTGGAGAAACGCGGCTTTCTACCCCTCCCCGGCAGATTTGAAGAACTGGACCGTCCCGCGGGCAGCTTTGATGCGATTTTTTTCAAACAGGTCTTGGAGCATTTCGAGTCGCCGCGCACCGCGCTCGTTCAGGCGGCACGGCTCCTGCGACAAAATGGCATCGTGGTCATAGAGACACCCAATATTGATGCGTGGGATGCGCGGCTATTTAAAAAGCGCTACTGGTCCGGCTATCATATCCCGAGGCACTGGACGCTCTTTGATCCGCGCACAATCGAACGGCTCGCAGGGGAGGCGGGTCTGCGGATCGAGACTATTTCCTTCCTGTCCTCGCCATGCTTCTGGGTTGAATCACTACATCATATATTGATAGATAAAGGATGGCCGCCCCTACTCTATAATCGCTTCACTCACCGAAACCCGCTTGCTCTCGCCTTCGCGAGCTTTCTTGACACGCTCCAAAAGCTCTTCAGCGGCAAGACATCAAATATGCGCGTGATCCTGCGGAAAGAGTCTCCTTGATTATCATGCTACGGCACCCCGGGTCATTTTGACCTTTCCCCCGTGAGGTAATCCCTACTTCCACTCGTGCCCGGACGACCATGCCGGCCAGTAGGCGGAAAAGGCCGGATATACCAGTGGCTCCCGCAAAAGATATATAAGGCACCCGGTTCCCAGGAGAAGGAGGAGCAGAAGAAGGCAGCGGTAGCACCGTCTATCCGCGGACACCGTTATTCCAGTCGCCGAACATCTCGCGGCAAACTGCGAAATATTCCGACATGCGGCAATTGCGAGCGGCATAACCATGGGGGGAAGGTAGTACACCTTGATTAATCGTGTGGCCGCCACAAGAGGCAAATATAATACGGAAAAAATGATCAGTGTCTTCGATACCCTGTCCGGTTTGAGGAAGGCGGGGAAGATCAAAAAACATGAGGTGATGACAGCCCATTCCGCAAGCGTGCCCGCATTCAGCACATACGAGCGGAAGCTCAACCCGGAAAATCGGAACCGCCACGTTTCGTCATAGAGATGCGCCTTCCACAAGGGGAGAGATCCAAGAATGCTTCCGAACCAGAACACGGCGCTCCAGTAGATTCCATAGATGACGCCCAGGATCAGCAACAGACCGAGCGGCCTTCTCCACTCTTTCGAGACGATGCTCCATGATGCATACGCGAACATAAGCATCTGGAACCCGTTCAGCCTTGTGAGCATCAGCATTGCGGCCACCGCAATGGCCTCCGGCTTTCTGTCGCACTCCAGCCAATAGATCGACAACAACAGGATCAGTGTGAAAAAGTGGTCTTCCGCAGAAACAAACAGGTGAAAATTGACGATATTGATCGTGCTGGCGACGATCGGAAAAAGCAACATGGCACCAGGGAAAATACCCGCATTCTCATTCCGGTATCGATACAATAGAAACATGCACAGACTCAAAAGAAATCCCTTGGCGAGCCCCGCTGTTCTCATCGCTCCATACCCGTCGCCGGAGAATGGCGTGGATGCGATCATATTGACCCATACGCTCATGGGAGGGATGGTCACGGTATACCCTGGACGCCTGTCAATCAACCCTGACATATACGGGAACAGAAGTCGCCGCATATATATCGGGGGATCCACGATATCCAGAATGTCGTACAATGCACCCACCTCGCAAAAGAGCCAGCGCTCCTCTGCCCGGGAGAAGAACGCCGTCCGATTCAACCCGGAATAATTCTCCACGACGAGCGGCAGCTCAGGCGTTGCCGATGGTGAGATACGCATGCGTACTGTTGTCTCGCCCGGTGGGATATGGCACATTCGCTGCCATATATAACGGTTGTAATTCTTCACCCAGAAATCCGGCCGCGCATCCGGTGTCGGGCTGAAGAGGGTACCTTGTTCAGGTGCGCCATCGCCGATTTGGACCGTAACTGTCGCGGGATCGTGCCCGCTGAAAAAAAATCGAAGATGCGCATCGAGCGCGGTTCCCCGCTCGTTTTTCACCCGGAAGATCGCCTCTTCTCCCGACAGAAGCCAGCGCCCCTTACCCAAAGGCCGCGCTCCCTCCCGCGCATACACGGCTATGGGGGATATCGGAGAATCATTCCCGGAGAACTCCCAGCTATGCAGCTCCTGAGAAATGGGAATCGGATTAATCCAGTTCCCCGCAGCGACCCAGTAGCGGTCTATACCCCACGAAAAATATTTTGGGAACAGGAGTGGAAAGGCCAATTGAATTATAAAGCACAACACGAGATAACGAAGCCATGGAATCCCTCCAACTGCCGCGCCATTCCTCGCTCTTCCCCAAAAAAAGGCGGGGCAGATCCCGACGCACATTATGCCCCAGAGCCATGCCGGGGTCATTGCCACTCCCACTGCTTTCAGCAGGCTGGTAACCAGAATCCAACCCCAGACGTTCCACACAAAGCCGGCGAACAGGGTTTCCCCGAAATTCCCCCTCGGCGCAAAACGCTCCTGCCACGCGAAGGCCGGGTAGAGAAGAAAGACAAGCATCCCCGCCATTCTGCCGGCCTCGGTGAGCACGAGCGAGAGCAGACCGCCCCCTCCGCTTCCCGCCAGTAATTGCGCAATTGCGAGGGATCCCCCGCATAAAGCGAGCAGCGCAAGGAGCAACGTAAGGGCAAAGGAATGCGTATCAAGTCTCCCCTTCATATTCTTGCCACTCCAATTTCCACCCGGCATGCCGTCACCAGTCGACTCAAGAGGTCCTCTTCGCCATGGCCGCCTATAATCGTTTTCCCAAACAAAGTATGCAAGTCCCAAAAGGCATGAGCATCCTGCGGTCCATCTCCAGAATAAACGAAACGATGGTTGAGAGAAAAGGCCTCGATCTCTGGTCCCCGCCGGTTGCGGCAAGCGGATATTGTTTCCGAAGCATGCGGCTGTAGATAAGACAGGCGGGAATAGTGGAAAAACCGAAGTATCTCAGCGTGCGTATGGCGACAAATCCCCTTAGTTTTTCTCGCAACTGCTTCCGGGTATAACGCCTGTAGTGCCCGATCAGCCGGTCGTGGTGTCCAAACAGCCAGGGGCCCGCCGGCACGGTCACGACAACTATCCCTCCGGGGGCGACAAAGCTGCAAATCTTCTCGGTGACTGTAGTATCGTCTTCAACATGTTCCAGAACATCCGTTGCGACCACGCAATCGTACGGAGAGTCCGCCCTGAACGACTCGATGGAGGAAACCTGGAAAGAACATCGCGAAAGCCATTGCGAGGCCCCCTGGCTATGCAACTCCTCCACCCTCTTCATGACCTCACGGTGGCATTCCTCCGATATATCAATCCCCGTCACGGTATGGCCTTCCGCCGCAAGGAGAAAGGAAAGAATGCCGGATCCAAAGCCGGCGTTAAGGATCCTGAGGGGCTTGTAGGGTGCGAGCCAATCCAGAATCAACTGGTATTTGGCGCGCTCATAGAGATCCCGGGGGCCGGATTTGACCTGTTCGTACAAATCTGCAATCCGGCAAAACCTCTTCAAAATCCTTGTCTGGTACTCAGGCGTCAAAATGGGCATATAATCACTATTCCCGCTGCGGAGGGCTGCACTGGCTCTCGTGCAACCACAGTCCCCTCATTCGCTGCAACTATACCATATGGTCAAAACTCCTTCATTTACAAAACACAAAGAATCATTCTTCCCCACAGTACGGGTGCTTCGCTCATAACCCCATTTGCATTAACCTTAACATTACGATAAAATTATAATGCGTGTCGGTACCATAATGGGCCAACCATTGCCCGGTAGCCATTGTATGAATTGTGTTACGAATCCATTGATGCTTGTTATCGAGATCGCCGGCTGGCCTATCAGATCGTCACCTCCATGAAAAAAGAACCTAGTGCAATAACACCGAAGCTGGTTGCGGATCAGGCCCTGCGGATTTCCGTTATCATCCCGGCATTCAATGCGGAGAACGATATCGCGGATTGCGTAAAACTGCTTCTCGACTCCGACTATAAGAATTTTGAGATTCTTATAGTCGACGACTGCTCGTGCGACAGAACAGCGGAGCGGGTGCGTGATCTCCCATGCAAGATCCTGAAAACCAATCATCGCTCAGGACCCGCGGGGGCGCGTGAAATGGGGATACGCAATGCAAAAGGGGAAATGCTGGTTTTTATCGACTCTGATATTCTTGTGCAAAAAAACACCCTAAGAAGGCTTCTCGAGTCTTTTTGTGAGAAGCCCGGCGTAGCCTCGGTAAGCGGAGATTATGCTACAAATGGAACCTGCCATAATCTATGCAGTCTGTATCAAAAAACCTATAACGAGTATAAGAGAATTTTCCTGCCGCCCTGCGGCCCCTATATTAATACTTCAATATATTGTATCCCCCGCGAAATAATGCAATCCATAGGCGGATTCCGTTCGGATATATACACCGGCGAGGATTATGAGCTGGGATTGCGGTTGGCCGGAAAGGGATATATCAACTATTTCAACAGATCGATACGGGTGACGCACAATAAGCGCGTCACCCTCGCGCAATTGATCAGGCAGAAGTTCCAGTACGCAACGAATGTGACGATGCTCAAATTGGAGTTCGAAAGGACCGGCCATGATCACCGGATAGACCTGAAGCAAACTTTTTCAGTAGCCATAGATCAGATAATCGCCGCTGCGCTCCCCTGGCCCCTTATAATCGCAGGCTGCGCATCTCTCCTTTTCCCTATGCCCCTGTTCAGATGGCTGGCCCTTGGACTATTACTGGGCTACTGTGCGTCGAGCATGAGATACTGGTTATTTCTCTTCAAATCCACAGGCATTACCGCCGTCCTTTTCATCCCGATTTCGTTTCTGGAACACGCCATTTCCGGATTATCGGTCATTATCGGCGTGATTCGTTTCTGGCTGCACCTCCCCTACTGGAAATTTAAAGGAATCCCATGAACCCTATTGATATCTCCCGCCTCGCATGGAGGACTGCGACAAAACGCTATCCCGAGCAGGTGACCTTCTTCGTGACCTCTCGCTGCAATTTCCGGTGCAAAATGTGCTTCTATGTGAAAGAGGCTTCCGCGCACGAACTCACCCTTGCGGAATACGAGCGGATCGCGAAGCAGATGCCGAATTTCCATTGGATGCTGATCTCCGGCGGCGAACCGTTCTTGCGGGATGAGTTGCCCCAGATATGTCGCACCTTTGTAGAAAATAACCGCGTGAGAAAAATCAACCTCCCCACAAACGCCTATTTCCCGGAGCGCATTGTTCCCATGGTAAAGGAAATACTGGAAATCCGTCCTGACTGTTTTCTTAACCTTGGCCTATCCCTTCATGCCCCGGGCAAGAAGCATGATGAAATCACCGGCGTCCCGGGGAGTTTTGAACGAGTGATGCAGACGCACCAGGCGCTCCAACCGTTAAGAAGGCAATTTAAAAACCTTGGCCTCAGCATTGTCATTGTGCACTGTAGCTATACGGAATCCGACATGAAGGAGCTCATCAGGTTCATTTTCGATGAGATGGACATTGATGATATCTGCATCGCGCTGGCCCGCGGCACGCCGAGGATGGCCGGGAGTATGTCGTTCTCACCGGACCTATACGCCCAGAATTGCCTCTTCCTCCACAACCTCATTCACGCGCACAGGGAATACTATTTCAATCTACCCTTCAAGGGGTTGTTCGTCTCGAAGGATATCGTATTGAGGGATGTTATCTTTCAAACCCTCAGGCAACGATCGTTTCAGATCCCCTGCTATGCCGGAAGAATAAGCGCCGTGATTGACGAGACAGGTAATCTCTATGCCTGTGAGTTGCGCAGCGAAAAAATAGGAAACCTCAGGGACGCCGGATACCGGTTTAAAACTCTCTGGGAAGGAACAGCCCGCAAAGAGCTCCTTCACGATATACGCGCGAATCGGTGTTTTTGCACACATGAGTGCACCAATACGACCAACATTCTTTTCAACCCGCGCCTGTATGGCCGCCTCTCATCGACATGGCTGAGGCTCCACACAAAAGGATGGGGGCTGAGAAGGCGCTAGTCTGGATTGTTCAGCAGGCGAATAAAAGAGCGATTTTAACAGTCTACCCTATGTAACCGCAGATTGGGCAGATTACACAATGCGAATCCGCGTAATCAGCGTAATCCGCGGTTAAAACATTAAAAGTTGGTGAATAGACCAGGCTAGGATTCGGGAGCGCGATATCTTCCCAGAATATTATTGATCCTGATGCCAAGTAAGCTGAACGGATCGGTCAGAAGACACTTCAGGATGTTTATGCTGCTGCCCGCGCAGTGGCTCCATGCCACGGGGATCTGTTTGATTTTGTAACCAAATTTTCTCGCGAGAAAAATCAACTCAACGTCAAACATGCCGCCCCGTATTCTTATCGCACTGAAGAGTTTGTGTGCGGGCTCCCTCTTTATGCATTTGAATCCGCACTGTGTATCGGGGGGGGATCTTAAAATCAGCGTCCGCACACACAAACCCCCCATATGGCCGACAATCCTCCTGTACAAAGGCTGATCCCTCCTGATGCGTGATTCTTCAAGATACCTGTCTCCGATAGCCAAATCCGCGCCACCCTCACATGTTTCGATAAACTTCGGGAGCTCCTCGATCGGGACAGCCAAATCGGCATCAGTGAAGAGAATGAGCGCCCCCTTCGCCTCAAGCATGCCGTGGCAAACCGTATACCCCTTCCCCCTATTTCTGTCATTGCGCAACAGCCTGATGCACGGAATCCGCTTCGCATATTCCTCCACGAGGGAAACAGTGCCGTCACTGCTCCCATCGTCAACCGCCACTATCTCGTACTCATACGTGCTCCCCTTCATAAACGCGACGATTCGGTCGATCGCGCTTCCTATCCTCTTCTCCTCGTTATATGCAGGGATGACAATGCTGAGATATATGTCGCTCATGTGTGCCCCCGAATGTCCCGTCCGGCTCGCCGCGATGATTTCCCGCGCGCAAAGTAGTCCCGGGCGAATAATCTGAAAAAGGTTTTGAATCTCTCCATGATCATCGCGTTCGAATGCACGATGTCCGAAGACTCCCTCCAGCACCCGTAGAAGCATCCTTCACAGGAAGCATGGAGCGCCTTTAGTTTTTCCCGATACTCGGCGCTTCTATACTGAGCGGCGAAATCGCCCGTCAATGCGTTGCCGATGGGGTAGAGCTCGTCGCAGGGATAAACGGAGCCGTCGGGAAAAACCGAAAAGTAGAGAACACCTGCCTCGCATTCCGGCCACCTCTTCTCGCCCGTGATGAGAAAACGGGCGGACTCCCGAAGGAATTTTTCGGAATGGCCTATCCGGCAACCTTCCCCTTTCATCCTGACCAGCTCATCGAAAATTCTGCCTATCAGTCCGGCGTCATCCGGGGAAAATGCCAGTTCCCTGTCAAACCTCTGCAACAGCATGTCCCCCGCCCCCGCCGACGGCATGTTAATCGGGGATGGGTTCGACCAGACCTTCATTGCATCGAGAGTCCGGACAATTTCGGGAATCTCACCGATGTTCCGCCTGCTGACGACGATATTGGCGTTTATCATGCTCTTCGGCATTTTTTGAACCGCCATCCCGAGCACCCTCATGGTGCTCTCCAGAACTCCCTTAAAATTGCAGATATCGTCCTGAAGCTCCGGGTTGAGGGTATCGAGCGACACCGTCAGATCCATTTTGCCGCGGGAGGCGGCAATGACTTTATCCAGGGCTTCCTCGCTCACCTGCGGGCCCGCGTTCGTCTGTATCCGTATGAGGAAGCCCGCCCTGTCGAGCATGGACACTATCTCCGGGAGATCCCTGCGAAGGAACGGCTCCCCGCCGGTGAGAACAACATAGCGCACACCGGTCCTCCGTACCTCGTCGACGACGCGCGCTATCTGCTCCAGCCCCATTTCGCTGCGAGGGTCGGCATACTTCCATACGTTGCACATTCTGCACTGCATATTGCATCTGCGCGTGACGTAGAAGCGGAAGAAGAACGGCGCGCCGAAATATTTAGAGGCGATGATCGCCTTTGATATCTTCCACAGCTTCATGATGAAAAAATCCCCCTCATTCACCACTCCAAAAGGGAAAAGGGCTGTCGTATAACACCCAGATCCCTTCCCGCCAGACAATGCGCACGGACTTCTTCAGGCAGTGTTTCCATGCGCCTGACAAGGTCATCTCCTCGATCCACCGCGTCGAGCCTCCACCGGGCTCCCACACCCTCGCAAAACGGCCCGCGGGCACTCTCGGGAAGATGTTCCAAGGTGCCCGTCACCCAATCAACGGTTGCCCCATGCCTCGACGCCTCAATATCTCCGACACCCTGCCATGCCCACCGCGCCGATCCGTTATCGAGCACGCCGGCCAACTCCCCAATCTTTTCAAACTGAGAGCCGTGTGACCAGGAGAGGCCCCTTCCAAGCCCCCGGTAAAGAATAGGACGGTATCCTTTTTCGACGTTCCCGTCTGCGAAAGCCTTGAATGTTGCCACATCCCCAATAGCGATCTGACCGCCGCCGGCGACAAGGTTTGCTTCCGGCCGATCGGCGATCGGGATGTACCAGCACATATCAGTGATGTACCCGATCAGATCATCCCTGTCCTGCCGGTCGCGGACTTTCTCCGCAAGAGCGAGGGCATTATTGAGACCGCCTTGAGAATAAACCCCATGCCCCATCCGTGCTCCCAAGTAGCCGTAATCATAGCCTTCAGTTCGCAGAGAAGCGCCCGGATCCCAGTTCTCAAAAAAAGGGAGGTTTCCGAGCAACAGCAAGGCGAAGAGAATAGTCGCTGCTGACCACGCAGCATATCTCATGGCCTTTATGCGGCACAGGCTCAGGCGATCGAAGCAGATAGCGAGCGATAACAAGTAGAAAGGCATAAGAGGCATCAGGTAGCGATAGGGATAGCAATCTGCTCTTACAATACCTATATTGCTAAAGCACGTAACCAGAATGCAAAAGACAAAAAAACCAAATACTATACCCCCATTTCGTCTCACCAAGTCCGGGAAAAGAGGGACAGGAGATCTTGCCCTTGCGATTTCCCTATTCGATGACCTTCGAATTGAAAAAATAAAAGATGCCAGCCCCACGAGCACTAAAAACTCATATGTGCAGCCCAGCATACCACTCAATAAACCCGGAGGAGCAAAAGGACCTAACCATGAGTTCGTCCACCAATGAAAGATCATACTGATGATCCTCCCTATAAAACGGACGGAGCTGCTCATTACCCATTCTGGTACGGAGTGGGCAGTGGAGAAATAAGATTTCCCCACTGGAGATCCCCAGCCAAATACTTTGAGTGAATTAAAGCCATAAATCAGATTATAGGCAATCCAGGGCGCCAATCCCATCAAAAACCCTGTAAGAAGCGCAACAATCCTGCGTGCGGAATTGGGAATACGGTAAAACGTAAGGACAAAGAAAGCATATGCAGCGATTATGTAGAAATAGACAGAGAGATATATCCCGAAACCCAGTATTATGCCAAGGATAGTTAGAACAAGGACAAACGATTTCCACTCATTAAACGGGATATTCGTAGCACATTTTACATTAATCAACCCGATGAGAAGGAGAAGCACCACCGCATGTATGATGTCTGCAAAAACCCACTTTGCACATAACCAGAGCGACCAATAGAGGAGGCCCGGAGGCAGCAACACTGCCACCGCAATATACCACAAGCCTGCCCTTCTTCCGAAAATTCTTGATACCAAGATAGCCCAAAGAAGTAATGCGGTGAAGCTACAAACAAATGCAACTAACTTAAGCGCCGCGTAGGAATATCCTACAAGAATAAATGCTACACTCGTGAGCATACCGACTATAATAGAAGCGCCTTCCACCACATCTGTTTGGTATTCGAACATGCTAAGGATCGGCCCTTTAAGGAATTCTTTGCCCATCATGCCACCGTAGCGTTCACATGGGTCAAGGTGGCTTGGCCAGAATGAGAAAGCGACCCAGAAACGCACCAGGAGAAAGGCGCCCCCTAAAGCTATCGCTGCCGCCCAGAACTTCCGATTCGGAATTGCGCTCTCTTCCATAATCAGGACCTGGTTATGCTCTTCTCATTTTTCCACCAATCTTTTTCAGATAGGCCAGACCGCATCTGCTACATTTGGATCTTCCATTTTTTAGTTTTAGCTTTGCACCGCACTCGCACGCCCATCCCATGAGCCGGGCGGGATTCCCATACACCAGAGCATACTCAGGGACATCGGATGTCACCACGGCGCCCGCACCAATGAACGCATGGCGCCCGATCGTCAAACCGCAGAGTATCGTCGCGTTGGCGCCGATCGTCGCCCCCTCTCTTACCAGTGTGGGAAGATGATCGGTCTCCGGATTTTTCGCATACGCGGAGCGGGGATCCGGATCGTTGGTGAAAACCACGGACGGACCGCAGAACACATAATCCTCGAGCGTGATCTTTTCATAGACCGAGACATTATTCTGGATCTTCACGCCGTTGCCGATCACCACTCCCTTGCCTATGTACACATTCTGACCGATATTGCAGTTCTTCCCGATCCTCGCTCCTTCCCTCACGTGGCAGAAGTACCAGACGGTCGTCCCCTCCCCTATTCTCACATTCTTTTCCACATACGAAGATTCGTGAACATAGTATTTTCTCATTATTCCTCCATGCCTCACGTCGCTCCTACGGAGCCGGCGACACATTGCTCCGCTAATGTGTCAATTTCGGGGGAGATTGAGTTCAATTGTCATCCCCGCACTTCGACTGCGCTCAGTGTAAACTCGAGCAGGGATCCACTATAGAATCTGGATTCCTGCTTTCGCAGGAATGACATACTTTCAATATACAACCTGTAATTGACCCACTGCCCATCGCCGCATATACGTTTACCATTACAAAAGATAATGATATCATATTATAGAATCGCCTAAAAGAAGGAACGCCGATGTAACTCCGTACTGTGCTCCCCTTGGGGAACCGCTACGCATGCGAAGTATATGTCGGTGCTTTCAAGAATGGAGTCGAGACGGAATTGTCCTATGCGAGAGACAAAAGCCAACAGAGTAATGTGCATCCTGCCCTTTTATAACGAAAAAGGGAAAATCGGAAATGCGGCAAGCGGATTCTGCCGCATCGAGCAGATCAACGAGGTCGTTGTTGTCGATGACGGTTCCAACGACGGGAGCTCTGAAGAACTGCCTCGGGGGGGCGTTACCATGCTTCACCATACCACACGGCGAGGCGTCGGGGCGGCAATCAGGACAGGCATCGACTACGCCCTGGCACATGGTTACGATATCATCGTCGTGGCTGCGGGGAATGGCAAAGACAACCCGGAGGAGACGAACCGCCTTCTCACGCCTATCCTGGAAGAGGGTTACGATTATGTCCAGGGGTCTCGCTATCTGAAGGGCGGGAACCCGGGGAAGATGCCGCTCCACCGTATTTTCGCGACCAGGCTTTATCCATTTTTAATGCGCCTCCTGCTCGGCTTCCCCGCGACCGAGGGCACAAACGGGTTCCGCGCGTACAGGGCCTCCCTCTTCAAAGACAAGAGGATTAACCTCTGGCAGGACTGGCTTGACGGCGTCGAACTCGAGTATTATCTCCAGGTCCAGGTCATCAGGTTGGGCTATCGCGTCACCGAAGTGCCGGTATCGAAGACGTATCCGAGCATCAGGATGAAGGATTATAATTATTACACCAAGGCTGACCCTTGGGGGATTTTCCGCAATCTTAAACCCATTTTTTATCTCACACTTAGAATAAAGAGGTGAACCATGGATTCTCCCGAGACGAGTAAGGTTGTCACATGTGCCATCATAGGCTGCGGCTGGTGGGGACCGCGGCTTATCAGGACGTTCCATCGGCTGCCGGGCGCCCGGGTAAAGACCGTTGCAGACCTAAAAGAAGAACGTCTGAATCTTATCACCGAAACGTACCCCGAAATCGCGGTTACCCGCGATTATACGCAAATACTTCTCGACCCCGAGATTGACGCGGTATGTGTGGCGACGCCGACCGAATCGCACTATGCGATCGCGAGGGATGTTCTCAACGCGGGCAAGCACCTCCTCCTCGAAAAACCCATGACGGTCAGCCGCCGTGAATCGGCAGCTTTGCAGCAATCGGCCCTGGAGAAGCGCCTCACGCTGCTCGTCGACCATATTTTTCTCTACGACCCCGCGGTTGCCTTTTTAAAGCAGTGCATCGGCGCCGGCGAGATGGGGAACTTATATTACGTCGATTCCGCAAGGATCAACCTCCCGCCCCCTGATGCCACAGTCAATGTGCTGTGGGATCTTGCCCCTCATGATATTTCCATCTGCCTCCACCTTTTCGGGGAACTCCCTCAGTGCGTTGCCGCGCAGGGCATGCGCTACCGCCACACGCAGCTGGAGGACGCCGCTTCCCTCTACCTCTATTTCCCGGGCGGGAAGCTCGCCCGCATTCATGTGAGCTGGCTCAGCTCCTGCAAGACTCGCGTGATGCGCATATTCGGCTCGGAAAAATCGGCATTCTACGATGGCGGATCCCCGAAAGACAGGGTGCAGATTTTCGGCCCGGGCAAAGACACCAGACTCGCTCCGGGAGGCGCCACTCCCCTGCAGCACTCCTATGGACCCGATACCGTCACCATCCCCCCTCTCCCGGACACAGAGCCTCTCTACGCCGAAGGCCTCGACTTCCTGGAATGCGTGTCGACGGGGAAGGAACCGGTCAGCTCAGGGCGCACCGGTCACCTGGTGGTCTCCATACTGGAAGCAGCCAGTGTGTCGATGAAGCGGATGGGCGGGATGGTCAAAGTACGCACCTAGTCTGGATTATTCATTAGAGGCATAATTTTAATGGATTAAAGTATGAAACCGCGGATTAGGCGGATTAGAAATAAGAATCCGCATAATCAGCATAATCCGCGGTTAAAACATTAATAGTTGATGAATAAATCAGACTAATGACCACACGACGTGAAAAACTGATTCTCCTGGCCGTTTTTATTATCGCATGCGGGGTCCGTGTGCTCTACCATATGGACGAGCTGCGCCTGCCGCCGCAGCACCCCGATGGCTACTACTACCATCGGCTCGCCGAGAACGTCCTCCGCGGACGGGGCTATGCGATCCTATGGCCCACCGGCCACGAGTATCGCCTGTTCCGCCCTCCGGGATACCCGCTCTTCCTCGCCGCCGTTTACTCCGTGGCCGGGTTTACCCCCCTTGCAGTCCGGCTTGCGGAAATAGCCATTTCCTCCTTTACCGTCATTCTCCTCTTCTTCATCACCGCGCGCGTCTTTGGGAAACGCGCCGCATGGACTGCGACAGTTCTGTCCGCATTCTATTGGCCCTCCATTCTCTGGTCGGCAGACTACCGAGCTGAAAACCTTTTCGTGTTTTTCTTTATGCTGTCCATCTATTATCTGGCAGCGCCGGGCCGAAGGCCTGCTCACTTATCTGTCTCGCTCGGGGCGTTCTTTCTAGCGCTGGCATACCTCGTTCGCCCGAATAGCATCATTCTCTTCCCTCTCTGCATTCTATGGCTCTTCTTTTATCTTAAGGCATCTCCCGCCCGGCGTGCGATCACTGCCTCGCTATTTATCATAGTTGCCGCAATCACGATTTCTCCCTGGATATACTATAACGTCCATATACGGCAGCTCGGTTTCAGAAATTCGATGGAAACCACCATGGGGGCCATGAACGTATGGACGGCGCACAATCCCACCTTTATCGATGAGGTCGACAACAAGGGACTCGAGCAGATAAATATGCTGCGCTACAAGAATTCCAGGATCAGCGAGAGCGAATGGCTCGAACTCCTCAGACGCGAGTCCGGCAGCTTTCTCAGGTCCGATCCGCTCGCTCGCGCCAGGACATCGGTCAAGAGGTTCAAAAAACACTGGCTGGCTGCCGGCGTCATGGATGGCGAGGGGACGCTTTATCCTGACACCGGCAAGAATCAGTACGGCATACTCTACTTTTACAGGCGATTCTGGAAACCGGAGGCGTATATCCGCGATAATGTCATGGTGTCCATGGATTTCAAAAAGAGAATCTCTTTCTACGGCCTCAGGATCCCTCTCCTTACCTTCGAAGGGATATTCAACATATGTGTCATCGGTTTTGTCGCGGGGCTGATCGCGGCACGGGGCAAAATCTTCATACTGCTTGCGGATGTGTGGCGGAGAAGTTCGCTCCTCATCATTCTTGCTGCCGGCTACTCGCTTTTCAGCATGGTGGGATTCGCGCACTATCGATTGCGATACCCCCTGGAATGGATTGTGCTTATCTTCGCCGGGTGGGGAATCGGGAATATCCTCGCCCTCCTGCGAAGGAATCCATCCTCCGCACACGACGAGTATCCGCTGCCGCGCTGCGGCTATATTCTGGCCTTTCTTCCCCTCAGTTTACTATTCTTCTCCCTCTCGATCTCCTTTGCCGCGCGCACGCAGAGCCGGAAGATCGCGGCGATCTGCAATGCGCCTCCCCAGGAGGAGCAGGCGCTTTCTGACTTCTCCGTGCGCTACCCCGATCTATCGAAGAAACTGAACCGGGATATCAGTTACCACCAGGCATGGCAGTATCAGATGGAGCACGGCGGAGAGGTGGATCACTATCGCGGCACGGTTGTCTGCTGGACCGGCGAGGCATCTTTCCTTCGGGAACTTCCCCTGGATCAGCTCGTCAATGAACCCGCCGCCTATCGCGATGCATGGAAACCCGCTCCTGCGGACGCGAGATCTCCCCTCCTCATACGGCTGGTCATCGGCTCTTACGCACAGCCGGGAGGATTGGGAGAAGGAGAGGTCCTGATTATCTGTGACAAGCACGCGGCGTCTCAGATACGGGAGGGGGATCCGGTGACTGTCTTAGCCGAAATAACGGGATCGGATCGATTCACCATGGGATATATCATAGCCTTCGGCCATGCGTTCTACCGCTGGAGCATCCCGGGCGATATTTAATCTGCCTTATTCAGCAGGGATAAAAAAGAATTTTTATAACAGATAAGGGCATGCAACCGCGGATTATGCGGATTGCGCGGATTACGCAAGGCGAGTTAGTGTGGGGTCCTGTAAATAGCCTACAAAATCGTGTCATTGCGAGGAGCGAAGCGACGAAGCAATCCGTTATCCAGTAAACCGAGATTGCTTCGCTTCGCTCGCAATGACATTATATTAGTAACGAAATTTCTGAGTCACGACTCTAGTAAAGCTTTACCCAAATGCATATAGAATCCGCGTAATCCGCGGTTAAAACATCTAAATTGATGATCGGATCAGCTTAAAAATTTGCCAGGATCCTCGATCCGTCCATATCAAACTTGTAGGGGATCTCGCGCAGCCCCGCACTGCGAAGGATTTTTCTCAATTCAGACCGCTTATTCTCACAGTAGAAGACGAAGAAGCCCCCGCCGCCCGCGCCCATGATTTTTCCGCCGAGCGCGCCATTCTTTTTCGCAAGCTCATACCACGCATCTATCCTCTCGCTGCTCACCTTCCCCGAGAGCCCCCTCTTCGCCTGCCAGTGAACATCCAGGAGCGTGCCGAATCTTTTGAGATCCTCTTTCTCGAGGGCATCCAGAACCTCCAGGCCGACATCCCGGATGACGTGGAGCTTTTCCACCACGATCTTCTCATCCTTTTCCGTTGCGCTCTTTTGATCCGAGAGTATATCGAGAGCTTCGCGGTTGATCCCTGTATAAAACATGAGCAGATTGTTCTCGAGCTCCCTGATCGCCTCATGGGATATCTTCGCGGGGCGCGGGGTAACCTTCCCGCTCTTGTCGATCTCGAGAACGGTAATCCCCCCGAACGCCGCCATATACTGGTCCTGCTTCCCTATGGGTTTCCTTAGAATATCGATCTCGATATGACACGCCTCTTCCGCCAGTGTATGCCGGGGTATATGCTCCCCCTTGAGGACGTGGAGCGCGTTGAGCAATCCCACGATAAAGCAGCTCGATGAACCCATGCCCGTTCCCGCGGGGGCGTCGGCGATCGAGCTGATCTCTATAGATCCCCGAATCCCCAATTGCCCGAGGGCTTCGCGCACAAGCATATGGTGAATCTCCGAAAGGTCGCCCACAAACTCGGTTCTTGAATAGTTGATCTTGATCATGTCATCGCAGACGCGCCGGTTGACCACGATATACATATATTTATCGATTGCGGCGCTCACCATCTTGCAGCCGAATCGCGAGTAGTATGAAGGCAGGTCGGTGCCCCCGCCGCCGAGGGGAATCCGCATCGGCGTTCTGGTAATGATCATAACCACTCCTTTATTTGGATATTCCTTCTCAAGCCCCTGTCACATTCACTCTATGCTGATCTATTCATCAACTATTAACGTCTTAACCGCGGATTACGCTGATTACGCGGATTATTGTGTGTAATCCGCCTAATCCGCAAAATCCGCGGTTTCATACTCTAATCTATTTGAATTGCTCTTTTATGCTCCTGCTGAATGACCCATGCTATAGACTACTAAACTTCAGCGCACGAAACAGAGGGAAATCGTCTCTGCCCTCAATCCTTATCCTGTGAATGCCGGGAGCAAGAGTAACCGTCCCCAGGCTCCGCCATGCGTAGCCGGGGTGCGCACCCTCATTTTCAGTATACAGATTCAGATTCTGCACACGCATATCCCCATCACAATAGACAGAGATAGGGCACGCTCGTGCAACCGCAAATTCCCCGTATAGATGGAAACTCCCTTCCTGAACAAATTCAAGATCATAATCGCAGAAATAAGCGTCACCCGGATACCGAAGATCGCTGCCCACAAGCGGGAAATGGAGCCAGTAAGGGAAAAAGAGGTCGTAATCCGCCTCATAAAAGCCATGTCGAGGCACTCCTCTCGCACCGATCGCGAGAGGAGCGGTGATGAGGTCGCTGTAGGTGTACGCGCTCGCATAGATCGTCTCCCCCATGGAAACGCGCAGCGGGTTTCTCCGGCAAAGGAATACGCCGCAATTGTCCGGCAGTAACGTCGCACGCTCGATAATAGTGTAGCCCTCGTAGGATTTAAGTACCTTATAGAACAGATCGACACTGCCGAAGTTTCTGCGCAGCGTGCCTTCCCACTCGCGAGCCGAGAAGAAATTGGCCATCTCGCTCCAATCCGGATTTTCACCATTTCGTCTGTCCATCACGATGAGATACTCAAACGACATCGCATGCTCCAGAAACGCTTCCGGCGTGTGACGGCTTCGGTAGATGAATTTGTCAGGGCTGTCGCATCTGAAATAGTAGTCGAGAATCGCGGTATTGTATTCCTGCCAGCGATCGGAGCCCGTTGTTTCAATAACCCCGATACGCGCATATTTTGCATCAGTGTCGCGGCTCCTGACCCCCTGCGCGATCTTCTGCATCACCTCCTGATAGTTATTGGGGTACGGCGGCCGATACGGAGTATTGTAACCGTCCGGCTCAGATGGTTTGCCATAGGGATTATTCGGAGTCCAGAGCAGATAGCCTTCCCGGGAAAAGGAAGCGGAAAAATACTGCACAAGCCCCAACAGAATAGCTCCCGCGATCACAGCCCTTTTTAAAAATAGTCTCTTCCATGACATGATACCAATTGCGCTGATCAGGGCTATGGCGGGCAGGCAGGGATAGAAATCGGTATCCCTTTTGATATTGGATATCGTCCAGAGGGCATATGTCACAATAACCCAGCTTGAGATAATTCTCTTGTGCATAGATCTCGAACGTAGATAGCCGGGCAGCGACAACGCGAATATAAATGCATACAGAAGACTTACGCTGATAATTCCATGCACTGGATGAAATAAAAACCACTTAAAGGTAAGAGGGATTTGTCGCTGATAGGCGTACGCCCATGAAAACGGATAATCCGTTACTGTAACAAAATAAGCCCTCCAGAGGGCCCCGGCGATACCCCACCACCAGGGGGAGGACACAATCATCGATGCAAGGATGGCGATAATAAAGTTAATCAGACACCCCCGCCGTTGCGGGCGCCTTTCCACCACTCCCATAAAGAAGTCGACCAGCATCGGGCCGCCGATATAGAGAATGATCTGACCCTTGGTCAATATTCCCAGGCCGGTCACTACACCGAACAATAGTGAATATTTTCTATTACGAAACGAGTCCGTGCAGATGAGGACGGAAACAGCCAGTGACGTCATCGCAGTGACGGGAAAATCGAGTCCGAATTTCCTGGATTGCCCCCAGATGGCGGGATACAAGCTCACCAGAGCAGCCGCGAACAGGCCCGCGGCGGACGAATAACACCTTTTCCCGATGAAATATGTCGATATGATGAGGATGCCGAAAAACAAAATATTGCACTGGATTATTGTCGTGAGCCGGAGCCCGAATAAAAAGCATGGGATTGTCGCCACCAGATGCACGAGCTTGGGCCACATGTAGGTGCAATGAAAAGGGAGGCTGTCTTCGTGAAGAAGAGAAAGAATCTTGTCGATTTTAGCCAAGGGAGAAACGGCGCTGCGCAGAATATCGCTTATTGCATAATAAAACTTCACCACCAGTTGCAGATGCCCCACCACGTCCCGGCCATACAGGGATGCTCCGTAACGAATCCATATCGCGTTTGACACCGCGTATAAAATCAGCAGGAGAGACAGGATTCCAAATATATATTTTGCCTTCACATGACCCCTTCGACTATAAGCTATAATATGGTAGTGTTAGACCATACTGAAAGGCCGGCTTGAATTCCGGCGCAATGCGTTGTATGTACTCAACCTGTTTTCTCGGATCGCAATTGCATATCGCATTTACCGCGCACCCGAGCCCCTGATAACAATAGCTCAGATACTCTGCGGGAACCCACTGTAACTTGGTTCTCCAAAGAGGGACATCTTCCGGTCTGAAATATTGCGATGCAATGCTCTGCCCCTGCGCACGATAAAAATACGGATACCACTTCGTAGAGACCCCCATAAGCCAGATCGCAATGCATTGGTCTTGTGCCACCCCCATATATTGCTGGCACTCCAGAATGACACTGCACGCAACTCCCATGATACACGCTTCAGAATCAGATTCATCCTGGATTTTCTTCTCGCATAGACTCAGAGCGTGATCGAGATCATCATGGGAGTTATCATACAGGCGCAAGCCGAGCATTTCATAGGAATAGCCCTTCATGCGCAGGCCCGTGGCAAAATCACCCATCACGGTATAGCTGAGCAGGTATATCGCGTTGATGAGCATCACCGAAACAAAAAGACGCTTCAGCCAATGATGTTTCCGCTTTGATAGTTCCTCCATGCCTAGCGCTATGAGAATAAATAGGAAAGGGTAGAAAGAGACAAGATAGCGATAGCCATCCATTGGCTTTGCGTCGGACGAAACTTTCAAACGGGTCGCTGCGTAAAATAAACTGAATGCGACCAGATAGAGAAGAAAAAAAGCTCCCCTGCAGGATTCGATGGATCGTTTTGTTGCCGGACGGAGGCTACATATATTGCGTGCAAGAACCGCAATCTCGCTTTTATATAAATACAGATAGCTTTGCACCGCTATGACTGCGAAGATATAGAATATTCCGTTCAAAACATTCCCCGGAATCCCCCATAGTTCCTTGGATGGGAAAGGACGCATCAGAGCGACACCCCATAGCTCAGCGAATTTGATCGGTATCAGCGACACCTTCCCTACCGCTACGTATCCATTGAGGAGGAGGTATCGCAGTCCCGAAAAGTTCGTATACCAGTAGTCATAAAGGGCGGGAATCGCGCCCAGAAAGAATCCTATGAGCACAATCACAAATCTTCTCGTAAAAATGAAATAGGGGTTATGCATGCGCCATAATATCAGAATGCACAGAGTCACGACACATACTACCGGACAAAACCATATTCCAAAGCTGATGAGCGCCCCCAGAAGGCCGGCTGTAAGCAGTTCCTGGCGACCGGTCACTTGATCTACCCCTTCGACGGAGTTCCCTCGCGATCGTGGATTACCCTGGGGCTCATATGTTTTGGCGCAGAATAGCTTGAAGAAAAGGTACCAGATAGCCATCGTTATGAGAATTGATTGGGAGTTGGCCCCCTCAACCTTGAGATTCAACTGGCCAACGATGGGCGGAGAAAAAATGTAGAGTAGACCCGCCCACAAAGCTGTGCGTTGAGAAAAATAATTCCTCAAGAGCAGGTAAAAGATAGTAAACGTCCCTGCGGAAAACGTCAGCGCAACCAGTTTCAGTGAGACATAGCTCTGTCCGAAGATGACAAAATACGGAATTGCGCAAAAACTGACGATCAACGAACCGCTCTGGTATTCGATATAGCGCAATTGCAGCAGCGGGAGAAAGAGCCCTCGAAGCATCTCTCTGGCCAATGTCCCGTTATACAGCTCCTCGAGTTGGGTCAGCGAGGAAAAATCGAAAAAGAGTATGATCAGCCGCGTTGCGAGAAATAGAAGCAGCAATATCGCGAGCGTTTTGTCACGGAAGTAATTCATATATCGTGCACTCCGCGTCAGAATATCGCAGTTTCAGGTGCGGCCTAGGCTGATAATCAGCCGGAGCTAAAATATAGCGCAACTTGTATTTTTTATACAATGTAGATGCATTACGCGGGATATCCGGCAGTAACACCTCATCAACTTCCCCGTATTTTCGCTCCACGCTTTCCTGATACCTTGATAAATACCCGACGAGCCTCGGTCTATTGTACAGCGTTTGAAGACAATGGGCCTTGCACTTGTCATTAAGGGTATCCACTATTGCTCCGGGAGGCAATCGCTTGATCACATCGACATAGGGCGGAGGATCCAGCAGGGTTGCGTTCATCGGCGCTGGCAGATATTCACCCACAAGCAGGACTACAAAGAGGACTCTCAGAACATTACTCTTTAAAAACTCGCTAAAAAACCTTGTGCATGCCATAGAGACTATGACCCCTGCCGAAAGGAACAGCATAACGGCCATCCTCACGGTGCAGCCGGCAACCCGCAATGGCGGGATAAGGTAGGTCAAGGCTCCATAGGGAAGAATAATTCCGGGAATTACTACTCCTGCGATGCGAAGGGTCGACCCAAGGGCAAGGAGAAAAAAGAAAATGAAGATCCCGTACCACAACCGTATATGCTTCGCATCAATTCGATTTCTATTTACCCACGCATACACCAGGATAAACATCACCGAAAAACCGAGATGCACACTGGTTTCAGAGGTAGCCAAAGGAGTCCGCGACCAGAAAAATCTCGTCAATTCGCCAAAACGCCAATGAGCGCCGTATACAAATAGAGACATCACGTCAAGCCCGCCATCCGCAGCTCCTGCACTAAACGGATCTCTTGCATTTGCGAACAAAAATAAGCCCACGAGAACACCTGTAGTGACAAGGCTGAGATATAGGAAAAGCATAATAGGCCACACATAGTCTCGCCTGAAGATGAATAAAAAATCCTTTCTCCGCCACCCTCTATGGAGAAGCAGGATCCCGCCGGTCATAACCGAGTAGAAAGCATAGTAGTAGTCGCACAAAATCACGAGGAAAAGAGTGATGGCCGATGCAATTGCCCTGAACGTTGATGGCTCTTCCAGCAAGAGATAAAAAACAGCAATAAAGAGGGGCAGCCACTCCAATGAGACAAGTTGCATATGCCCCTGCGCCTGTCCAAAATGGTAACTTGAAAAAGTAAAAATATAACCCGCCAGGATGCTACCCCAGTACGATCGAGAAAAAATATAGGCCAGATAGAACGCCGACCATCCCCCCATAACAAATGAGAATATGACCATTACGTTGAATGCTTCACCGAGCGTGAGAAACTTCTGGAGAAGGATTCCTATATAGCCATTGAATGGGTTCAGTGTATGTCCCAACAGCGTCGAGCCATGCGGGTAGTGCAGGTAATTTGTATACCAGACAGGCTGATGGAGCTCTGTCACCGCCTTATTGACCCACCACATATTCCATAAATTTTGACACCCATCTCCCTCGTCTTGAAAATAGTGCGTGCTGAATTTTAAAATGAGGGGAAATGTAAGTATGACAAAGCACACCAAATAGAATATTAACGGGAAGAGGAGCATCCGGGGAAAGTCATTGAAGATAGAATAGTTCCCTTTTGCATTCATAGTCACACTAAGAGCACTTTTTATATCTCGCACTGTGATGCCAAAGCAACCTTTCCCCGCAGGGACGTGCGAATTTCACATATATAAAGGCCCCAGACGAAATAGGCGACGACCAATGGATGATACTCCCAAAATATATTGAGAAGGAAACTGAATCTCTTTAATCCCGGCAGGGGAGTTTCACCGGAGAGAATCGAGGGAAGGAGCAGAAGAACAATAAGGGGGATATATGCCTTTATATTCCTCGCTCGTTTCACTATGAAATATGTAGGCAGAAGCAACAGAACATAATAATAATCTTTGAAACGAGGAAGAATCAAGGCGTACACCACACAGGCCAGGAATATTATTATCTTGTCTTTATCCGGGAATCGACATGAGCGCACCGCGTTACATGCACGAATGCTTAAAGCGACTATGGCCGCAGCGAGCGCGATGAAAGCCACCCAATGGATTCCCTGTATTTCAACCACGCCCATTTTGTCCGCCAACGCATGGATAATGTCTTTGACAAAAGCAAGGGTTGAAGGTTGAATCAATCCGTTTTCCTCACCAAGGTAACATAACGCATTATGAACGAATTCCTCGAATAAGAGGGGGGAACTGAAATAGGAAACGGCCGTTGCACACAAAATAGCACCGATTGACCCCAAAAAGTATAGATGCCTTCGCTTATCTTCTGTGAACCATAAAAGAAATAAAAACAGCACTGGTGTAATCTTAATGATTGCTGCAATAACAATTAATGCACAGAATAATGCCATTCTTCTTTTTATAAAGCACGAAAACGCAATCCATTCCAGGAATAGTTCGAACAAATGGATGCTCCCTGCTCTAAAATCTAAATAGATGGCACTCCGAAAGCCGAGCAAACATAAAAAATAGAAGAACAGATCTGTGTCCCTCTCGAGAAATTCCACCCTCCAAAAATATATGAGCCCGACCAACAGTATGCACTTAATGAACAGGAATAATTGGCAGGCAACATTGTAGTCAAACAAGGTAAAAGGCATAAAGAGCCATAGCATAAAATATGGATAGGTATAGAGATTCAGAGAAGTTTTAGCTATTTCATTCACCGTCTTGCCACTATAAGGATCCAACCCTGCTGCATACGCTTTCGCCGCACAATAATTGGTCGTAAAATCCCACTGGAATGTATTTGGAACTGTACCTATCTTCGCTACAACGAGTATGCAATAGGCTAATAACTGACCATACACGATTGCCATAAAATAACATTTCTTCATCATTTTATCCTATTGAATGATCATGTCCCCACCCGCCTCTTCCTCGACAAAAAGAAGCAAAGCGCCAATGAGACAAGGGCTATTATGATCAAAAACCTGTATTTAGGGAAATACAAAGATATAATCGTATTTCCGTCTTTCGGGCATACAAATGCCAATTGCCCATCCACACTAAATAAACCTATTTCGTTATTCCCCTGATATGCTCTCCAAGCCGGGGAATAATTCGTTCTCACTACAACCTTCTCTCCCCTCACAACCCTGCGAAGACGAACGAGCTTTGAGAAATAGTCACGCGTTTCCAGATCGCCCGAGCCATTAAAAACGACCACACTCCTCGGATCGGCTTGAAGGAACTCATATATCTCCCCTTGGACCGGTTCAAAACCCTGCGTCTTACTCGAATCGATCCTCCAAATGCGAGTATAAGAGCCTGGCTGCGCAGCGAAATAGTGCCGTGCTTCCTCGATCCACAGCACGAGGTATCTAATGCCCCATCTTCTAAGAAGTGCTTTGATTTCCTCCTGTGGATATTCCGACAAGAAGCGTCCCTTGTATGTGCCGTCGATGAATGTATTGCCCCTGAAAAGGCTGGGATGGAATCCTTCCGTATTTACAGAAAAGAAATTCTTTGCTGCTTCATCCGCCACAACGCCTACAAGGTGTACATCATCAGACCATTTCTCGCTCGTTCTCCCCGGATTGGTTTCAGTCGCATAATTCCAGCCCCCTTGCGCCTCGAACAACACGAGATTCCCCTGCAATTGGCGGATTTGCTTTAAAAAATCAGGATTGTAACAGGTCAAATTCTTCAATCTGGGGGTGGACCAGGCGGGGTATTTTAAGTGTACTGATAATGGGTCAATCTCGTGGGGTATTTGTCGCGATCCTCATCCCAATTCAGGATCAACTGCGGAATAAATTCCAGGTGGGACCCAGCATAAAACCCTGACTCCTTCTGGATTTTACCCCATGGCGATCGGGCAGGAGTGACAAATTCTATAATCCCCCATGAGTGACCCATTACAAAGATGTTACATCCATTCGGTATTACACGCATTGTAGCATGGATCGGGGGATAATGCTATAATGTACCAGTTTGATCAAACTGCAATTATAGTCAGTGGAGGCGTGTCGAAGATGCTCAGCGTGATCGTGCCGGTATATAACGAGAGAGAAACTGTGGGACAGGTGCTGGCGGAGATAGACTCCTCCCTCACGGAGATTGACCACGAGATCATTGTGGTCGACGACGGCAGCACCGACGGTTCCCAAGAGTCTCTCAAGGGGATCAATGGAATAAAGTTGATCCGCCAAAGCGAAAATTGCGGCTACGGATATTCGATCAAGGCCGGCATCATGGAAGCCCGGGGCGAGAATATCGCCATCATCGATGCCGATGGCACCTATCCGGCCTGCAGGATACCGGAAATGCTCGCTCTCATGAACACTCATCAGATGGTCGTCGCCGCCAGGAAACCGCTCCCGCGATTCAATTATCTGGCAAAGTTGATACTGCGCGGGATTGTCTGGATTCTGACGAGGAGCAGCGTTCCCGACCTTAACTCGGGATTGCGGATCTTCAGGAAGGAACTGGCGGAGAAATACATGCACCTGCTCCCCGATGGCTACTCTTTCACCACCACCCTCACCATCGCATGTCTCTCAAACCATCACAAAATCGCCTATCTCCCGATCGACTATCGCATGCGAAGGGGCCACAGCAAGCTGAAACCGTTGCGGGAGTTCTTTAAATTTATCATCCTCATCGTCCGGCTGGTCACGTACTTCAAACCCCTTGAGGTATTCCTTCCCGCGAGCGCGCTTCTTTTTCTCGCCGGCCTCGCGGTGGGATTTTACAGTCTCGTTGTGTACCATAGGGTAATGGATGTCACCATGATCGTCCTTATGTTATTTTCCGTGCAGATAGCGCTCCTCGGCCTCCTCGCGGATCTCATCAACAGAAAAAAATAATCATGCCCAGGTTCCTGGATATACCCCCGGAGCTCTGCCACAATTGCGGGACGTGCATCGCCGTCTGTCCCTCTGGCGCGCTTTCCACAGGGCCATCCCGGCCTCAGGTGAGCCCCGCATGCAAAGGATGCGGCGCATGTTATGCCATCTGCCCCGGCCTCGAAGTCGATTTCCTCGCCCTCAACCGATTTCTCTATCCGGGGCAAATCCCCGATGTTTACTTCGGGTGCTATACGAAGATGTTTTTGGGGCGCGCGGTAAAAGGGCGTGCGCCGGGTTCCTCATCCGGGGGCGTCGTTACAGCCCTCCTCGCCAATGCGATGGAGAAGAAACTGATACGCGCCGCCCATCTGGTGTGCATGGATCCGTCCGCTCCCTGGCTTCCCAAACCTGAAGTTGCCTCCCGCCTGCAAGAAGTTCTAGAGGCATCCGGTTCAAAATATACCCTTGTTCCTGCAAACAGTCTCCTGGGAAAAACAAGCGGGCTGCGGGGGCCCACAGCCTTTGTGGGGCTGCCCTGCCACCTTCATGGCGTGAGGAAATTGCAGATTTCCCAATCTCCGCTGACGAGTCCCATTGCATACTCTATCGGACTCTTCTGCGGCTTCAATCTCCTACCCGACGCCACCCTCTTTCTTTTGAAGAAGCTGCGCCTGTCCCCCCAGGAGATCAAAAAAATTCACTACCGTTACGGTCCATGGCCCGGCAGTTTCGTGGCGGAGACAATGGATGGGAGAACCGAGCGCGTGCCCAAACTCGCTTTTAATTTCCTGCACTGGGCATACTCGCCTCCGCGCTGCGCGCTCTGCCCCGACCTATTTGCCGAATTGGCGGACATCTCGGTAGGAGACTATTGGCCTTCCGAGAAGGGAGGGGAGGCATTCTCTTCCATCATCGTGAGAAATGAGAGGGGACAGGAGCTTCTGGATTCCGCGGCGGCCTCGGGGGCGGTGGAGCTCACCGATCTCACGGCGTCGGACCTGTATCGCTCCCATGCGCACCTCATCAACTATAAGAAGCGTTCTTTCCTCATACGCCGCAAGACCAGCCGTCGCGCGCCCTCCTATACCATGAAAACGCCGCACCTTTCCGCCCGTGAACGTGTCACCGCGCTCCTGTCTTCAGCCGTACTGCGGTTCGGCAGATCGGGCTTTTCCAGGCGGCTCATGGACATCGTCCCGCTGGATGCCCTTGGCAGATGCGCCGGTCTCGCCCGGCGCTTTAGCATAAAATCCGGCACTCGCCGCTCCAAGAGATACTGGACTCTTTCCGACGTAGCAGCCCACTGGGATCAGACTGACACCTATGACGCATTCAATGAAAAAACCTACTCCTACATGCGAAGGTTCACCGATGCCTATAAAATGGTCGGTGAGCGCATTGCGGACCGCGCCAGGGTACTCGACATATCCTGCCGGACGGGAATAGGAGCACTCTTCTTCGGCTCCCGCAAGAAGATCCAGATAGCGGGCATGGCGCCCTCATCGTCACAGCTCCGGGCGGCGCGGGAGCGCCTTGAAAATGCCGGCATTCCATTCACAGGCTACGAGTGGAATGAAATGCGACTGCCATTCCCTGATGAGAGTCTCGACTTCGCCCTCTCTTTTGAAACCATTGAACACACCTTCCAATACGAGGATCTCCTGGCGGAGATTCATCGGGTGCTTAAGAAAGGGGGGGGGTTCCTGCTCACCACCCCCAATCTGCTCTGGGACCCCATCCACAGCCTCGCGGACTTGTTGCGCCTGCATCACGGCGAAGGGCCGCACCGTTTCCTGCCTCGCAGGGAGATTCTCCAGGCCCTGAAGTCCAGCGGATTTGCGATTGAGCAGGAGGCCTCGACCGTGCTGATCCCGTATGGGCCGGCCTGGCTGACCTCCCTTGGCGAGCGAATCGAGGGCTTACTCCCCGGCCGGATAAGGCGCATCGTCTGCCTCCGGAGAATCTTTTTCTGTACACCCGCGGCAAAGGATACGCCATGAAGACAGTGCTCATATACCCTTCGCTGACCCCCGGCATCAGGCCCCGGTACGGTCTCCAACCGCTTGGGATTCTCTATCTCGCAGCCAGGCTCAAGGCTGCGGGGGTACAGGTCGAGATCATCGATGCGGAGATCCTCGGATTGACCATCGAGGCCACCGTTGAAGCCGCCCTTGCTTCGCAGCCCGATCTCGTCGGCATAAGCGCCATGACACCTCAATACCCGGCGGCACTGGCACTCGCGAAGATGATTAAAAAGCGCGACCCGCGAATCAAGGTATGTCTGGGGGGCTCCCATATCAACGCAACGCAGGCCGAGTCACTGCGCCTCTCTGATGCGGTTGACTTTCTTGTCTACGGCGAGGGGGAAAACACCCTTGCAGAAGCCGTGGATGTTCTCCGCAGGGGTGACACACTCTCCGGCGTGAAAGGGGTAATATATAAAGATAACGGTTCCCTCGCAGTAAATCCACCACGACCGCTTGCTTCTGATATCGATGAGTTCCCATTCCCGGATTTCCGCATGGTGCCCCTCGCGCGCTATCGGATACCGTATCTTCAGGGCAGACCGATCGGTTCGATGATATTGAGCCGGGGATGCCCCTATTCGTGCATATTCTGCGACGCGTACGTGACACAGGGGAAAAAGCTCAGGCGGCACTCTCCCGAGAGGATCGTACGGGAGATCAAATCATGCAGGAAGGATTTGCATATCAGAAATTATTCCTTCAAGGACAGCACCTTCACGCTTGACCGCGCCTGGTGCCTCGAACTCTTGCAGCGGTTTATCAAGGAAAAGCTGGATATCCGCTATAGATGCAATACCCGTGTGGACAGAATCGACAGCGAGATTCTCCACACGCTCAAGGCATCAGGGTGTACCATGCTCCTCTTTGGGGTGGAATCCGGCTCGCAGGGCATCCTTGATAAAATGAGAAAGGGCACTACGGTGCAGCAGATACGGCATGCCTTTTCCCTGAGCGCTCGCACCGGAATCCCCACCTATGCCTCATTCATGCTCGGCAATATCGGCGAAACCACCGAGACCGCGAGACAGACCATTGAGCTCGCGAAGGCCATCAACCCCGATATTGCGCTCTTTTTCTTCACCACCGCCTATCCGGGGACGGACCTCTACAACCAGGCCCTCACGAACAGCCTTGTCTCCAAAGACTGGTGGATCAAGGAACAAACCCTCTCCAATGACTATGCGTTCAGCAAATGGCTGTCCGGAGAGGGAGGGAAGCTGAGGATACAAGGCTTCGATACCGATTACTGGATAAGAAAGGCGTACAGGAGTTTTTATTTCCGCCCCGCCTACCTGCTGAAGATCGTCGTGGCGCTCTTTAAAAATCCTCGATACATTATAAATCTTTTATATTCCTTCCCCGGGCTTTTAAGTTTTACCCGGAGGAAGAAAAACACGGGACCCCTCATTCAATCCGGAGAAACCGCCGACTGATAAGGCCACGGACCTGGATTTATTCCTCAGAAGCGCAAAGGAGCAATCTTAGCGGATTAAAGCAGGAAACCGCGGATTATGCGGATTGGGCGGATTATATAAGGTGAAGCGTAAGTAACCACGGATGAACACGGCAAATTAGAGGTCCAGGAGAAAGTTTGACTTTTTCCATTATTTCTTCTGCAGTTGTTTGAATCCGCGTAATCCGCGGTTAAGACTTTGATAAAGAAATCTGATAGCCGGTCTGGTTCTATTGTTATAGAATTTCCGTGACGCTGCGTGCTCCGCAGCGTATGCTCGGTTCCACAACCCAGGTGTGTCACTTACATGGCCCGTACAGTTCTATTGATCTTCCAGGCGCCGACCCAGAGGCGGTTGTTTATAAATACCCTGCCCCCCCTGGGGATTCTCGGTATTGCCTCATACCTGACGTCCAAAGGGCTCGATGTCACCGTCAGAGACTGTTACACAGACATGCTTCGTGACGAGGATATTCTCCGCGCGGATCTTATCGGTCTCAGCATCAACGTATCAAATGTCGAAAACTCGCTGAACACCATCGCCCGAATTTCCCGTGCGTGGCCGGAGAAACGAATCGTGGTGGGCGGTCCCCTCCCCATGTCCGCTCCGGAACAGATCATCCGTCAGGAGGGGATTCGCGCGGTGGCAATCGGCGAGGGCGAAGAGATCATGCACCAGCTCGCCACAGAGGAATCGTGGGATGCCATTAAAGGGCTTTACCTGAAAGACGATACCGGCAGGATATTCTTTACGGGGGCGCGAGAGCCGATCAGGAATCTTGACCTTCTCCCCTTCCCGGCGCTGGACAGGGTGGATCTATCCCGCTACTACTCGCCCGTCAAGAAGGCCCTCCCCATATCCAACATCATGACTTCGCGCGGATGCCCGTTCAACTGCATTTTTTGTTTCAAGACGATGGGGAGCGCCTGGAGGGCCCGCTCCGTGAAGAACGTCGTGGATGAAATCGAATGGCAGGTGCACGCTTTTGGGGTAAGAGAGATATGCATCTACGATGATAATTTCAGCATGGATGTGGAGCGCGCGGAAGCCATTTGCGACGAGATTATCGAACGAAAAATCAAGGTCCATCTCCAGCTTCCCAACGGGATCAGGGTGGATCGCCTTACGCGCGCCGCTCTCCGGAAGCTGAAGGCCGCGGGTGTGTGGCTCGTGGGTGTCGCGCCTGAGACGGGAAGCAGGGAAACACTGAAAAAGATTTCAAAGGGCTTCGATCTGGATAAGGTTTCAGATGTCGTACGCTGGTGCAAAGAGGAAGGGATCTCCACCTACTCATTTTTCATGATCGGCTTCCCCTGGGAAGAGAAAACGCATATAGAGGACACCATACGCTTTGCCACGGGGCTTGACACGGAGCTGACGCAGTTTTCACGAGTGACCGCCTTCCCCGGAACCGCGCTCTATGATATACTGCTTCGCGAAGGCGCAATCAGAGGAACCGCCCTGCGCGATCAGGGGTTGTTTTATGGCGGCACGTCGCACATGGTCAAGGGAATCAGCGACGCCGAGCTTCGCCGCCTGATCACCCGGGCATATCGAAGGGCATACCTTCGGCCCGGGAAATGGCTGCGCTTGCTGCGGATGCTTTCGTTGAGAGACCTCTGGAACCTTTTTGTGTACTCGCTCACCACCGGAAGCATATGACCGGCGCGGGAGCAGACGGGGACAAATGAATCAGTATAGTATCTCCATGGTACTCCCGATGTTCAATGAGAAGGACTATGTAACGAGAACCGTGGCCCTCGCGATCCGCACGCTCGATACCATCACGGACGATTACGAGATCATTATTGTGGACGACGCGAGCACGGACGGCTGCGGTGATATCGCCGATCGCATGTCCCGGGATAACCGAAAGATTAAGGTCCTGCACCACAAGGTGAACTCGAAGCTGGGCGCGACCCTGCGAACCGGCTTTGCCGCTGCGCAGAAGAATCTTGTTGTCTACAGCGACATGGATCTCCCGTTTGACTTTGAAGAAATCAAAAAGGCACTGAGGGTCATGGATCTGACCGATTGCGATATCGTGACCGTCTATCGCCATGACCGAACGAGCGAGGGTCTCCTGCGGGCAGTCTATTCCGCGGGCTACAATATGCTCATACGCATCATGTTCGGGGTGCGCGTCCGGGATATCAACTTTTCCTTCAAGCTCTTCAAGAGGAAGATACTGGAATCCATGCAATTGCGGTCCAACGGCTCTTTCATCGATGCGGAACTGATCATACGGGCGATCCGCGCGGACCACCATGTATCTCAATTTGGAATAGACTACTTTCCCAGATCCAGGGGCACGTCGACCCTCTCCAGTCCGGGGATCATCCTCACAATCTTCAAAGAGATGATCTCATTTCGAATCAGACTCTTCACACGCAGTAAGGATGCGCCTCCATCGAGGCGCGCTCTTCCGCCGGAATGAATAAAATCCTTTTCCTGAACCCGCCGCTCTCCACGCAAGAACGCTACGGCGCGCTGGCGGCGGCGGGGGCAATGGAGCCGCCCCACGGTCTCACGTATCTGGCGAGCGTGATGAGGGAGTCGGGATGGGACACTCACATACTGGATGCCGAGGCGCTACGGCTCAATGAGAGTGAAGCCGTCGAGAGAACCATCTCCCTCTCACCGGAAATAGTTGCGTGCACCGCCGTCACTCTCTCCATACAACGTGCTGCCGCGGTGGCCGCAGCGGTCAAGAAACTCCGTCCCGATATCATCACAATTGCAGGGGGGGTGCACCTCACCTCACAGCCCAATGAGACCATGCTCCGTTTCCCGTCTTTCGACTATGGCGTCATCGGAGAAGGGGAGCGCACGCTTGCGGAGCTTGCAGCAGCACTGTCTGACAATCAGGAGACGCGGGGGATACCGGGGGTCGTGTCGCGGGACGGGGCGCGTGTGCACCAGGCCCCGCGGAGACCGTTCATCAAAGAACTCGATACCCTCCCCATGCCGGCATGGGATCTCCTGCCGCACCTCCCCCGCTATTACTATCTTCCACCGCAGAGCATCCAGGCTACCCCCTCCACTTCACTCATCACCTCGCGCGGATGCACCGGGCGCTGCATTTTTTGCGACACAAGCGTATTCAGGAATGTGTGCAGGGCGCACAGCGCCGAATACGTCGTGGAGATGATCCGAACACTCCGCCATCGGTTCGGCATTAGAGAAATCCTCTTTGAGGATGACAACTTCATGATCTTCGGCCGCCGCCTTCAACAGCTTACCGAACTTATGACCCGCGAAGGTATTACGCTGAGCTGGAGCTGCCTGGCACGGGCGGACATGATGCCCGACCCTTCGGTACTCCAGGACATGCGCAGAGCGGGGTGCTGGCAGATACTCATCGGCATCGAATCCGGATGCCAGGAGATTCTCGACTTTGAGAAGAAAGGCATTACGCTGGAACAGATAGAGGATGCGGTACGCCGCGTGCGCAGCGCCGGAATGAGGACAAAAGGATTCTTGATGCTGGGGCACCCGATGGAAACAGAGGAAACGATCAAGAGGACATTGCGGTTTGTGACACGCATCCCCCTGGATGACATCAGCGTCACATTTTTTACCGTGTTTCCCGGAGCCCCGATCGCGGAGGAGGCCTCGCGCTACGGCAGAGTGATCTCCGATTTCAGCAAAATGAGTGTCTTCCAGCCCACCTTTATCCCCGAGGGATTTACCGCCGAGAAGCTCGACCTGTACGCCCGCTACTATCTGAAAAAATTCTACCTCAGGCCGAGGATTGTACTTTCGTATCTGGGAAGAATGAGGAGCTGGCGGCAACTAAGAGCGATGCTCAAAGGGGCATGTGCCCTACTCGGGCATCTGTTTCGCAGGCATGCATGAGAGCGGATACCCGATGCCATGCCTGCGCAGCCCTGCCTGTCTCTCGTTCAGCCCGATAGAAGAGCGCACGCCACAACATCTCCTCAGATTGAGCAGGAGATAAGGGAAACCACTGAGGACACTGAAGCCACTGAATAAAAAACTGGTAACTGCTCAGAAGCCAGAATTCAGAAGTCAGAAGCCAGGAGTTGGAATAAGGACGTTAGCGGCGACATTTGAGGACTTGGGATAGGGCGATGTTTCCGAGTTAATGCAGTTACTCGAAGAGGTCAGCAAACTACTGGAAGCTTAATCCATTCTGGATTCTGGCTCCTGGATTCTGACTACCGGAGTAGTTATGCTATTTCTTGTAGACGCTCTTCTCGTCGAATGCCTGGACTCGGTGGTTTTGCGTGTCGGCGATGTACACGCGCCCACCACGGATTGCGATGCCGATCGGGATGTTGAAATCACCCGGCTTGAACCCCTTCCCGGACCAGAGTCCGAGGAGAGTGCCTGAGGAATCGAAAATTTGGATCCTGTTATTCCGGCTGTCGGTGACCCAGACCCTGCTCTTCGCGTCGACCGCGACGAAAGGCTCCGTATAAAACTCCTCCCATCCGAGGACGCCGAACATGCCTAGGAATTTCCCATTCAGATCAAATTTCTGCACGCGCTTGTTGGCGGTGTCGGTCACGTACACCACCTCTCCCCTCACCTCTTTCTGCTTCTTCTCCTTGTCCGCCGGCGCAATGATCCCGTTCGGATCAATGGCGACCCCCACCGGCTCACCGAACTCGCCCGGCTTCTCCCCTACCCTTTGCTCCTCGCTGCCCCATAAGAGGAGAGACTTCCCCTCGCGGCTGAACTTCTGGATGCGGTGCCTGCCGGTGTCCGCTACGTAGAGGTTCCCGGCGCTATCGAACGCCAGGCCCTTCGGCGCCCAGAAAACCTCCGGCCCACCCCACTGGAATACAAATTTCCCGGTAGCGTCGAATTTCTGAATCCTATGGTTCCACGTGTCAGAAACGTAGACGTTCCCCTCCTGATCCACCGCGATCCCTGTCGGTTGCTCGAACTGCGCCTCACCCTTCCCCTGCGCGCCGACGCTCAATAAAGGCTTCCCCTCCTTATCGAACTTCTGCCAGCGATGATTCTTCGTGTCGGCGACATAGATCGACCCCTCGCCATCCGCGCATATCCCCCGCGGCTCATCGAAGCGACCGGGCGCCGAACCGCGCTCGCCGAAGATCAGGGCAGGCTTCACCTGGCCGATGATCTCGTACTTCTCCGGCACGATCGGCTTCAGCTTTGGTGTGCCCTCGCCCTCTTTTATCTCCTGCACGGCGCCCATCTTCTCCCCCACGAGATCCTTACGGACGTAGAAGGCGATATCCTGCGATCCCGCCGGGTCAGGATTCTCACTCCACCAGCCTTTGCGCTTCGTGGGGTTCCACGTCTCGCGGAAGAAGTAGTACTTGAGCCACGCGGCCACGGGGTTCTTAAGAGTGCTCGCGGGATCCGGGATCCACCAGACCCGCAGCTTCCGCCTCTTCTCAATGTAGTTCGGCTCGAGGATATTGCCGTAGTCCTTCCTCTTCTCCCAGTCAACCGCCACGACCGCCTTTTGTGTGTTCGTAATCGATCCGGGATGGAACCAGTTCTTGTAGTCGCGCAGGTACCAGGTGAACGGCCACGACGATTCGCCCTGCACGCCTATCGCGAAATTTTCGCCCTTGCCCGTTTGCGCGGCGTATTCGGCGATCTCCTTGAGGCACTCCTTGATATCAACGGACGTCTGCGTATACACCATCCGCTCCACCGGATTCGCCTCATTGATAAAGCAGAGGCGGAGCGAGGCCTGGAGATAGAGGAGGATGCCTATCATGCAGAGGACAACATATGCATTCGCATGCCTTCTGAACCTCTCCGAACGGAGGAACTCATCCATGAAGAGGCTAACCCACAGCACGAGCGGCATGAGGATGTGCATGAGGAGCCAGGGAACCTTTTCGCCCGCATAGGAGTAGATGAGGGCGCTTGACATGCTCCAGTATGCGAGAAAGGCAGGGAAGCGCCGCCCCTCCTCAAGGTAGTGGCACACCGCGGTGAACATTATCACGAATATGTAAACGGCGAAAACGATATGGAGCGTGTTCGTCATGTGAAACTTCGTATCCCAGGGGTCAGCGGGGAGGGTCTGGTGCCAGAAGAGCATGAGCGGGATTCCGATAACCGAGCTGACGAGAAGAATGTTCCGGGAGAGACGCGACGTCTTCAGCAGCGCCACGAGGCCCGCGAACAGGATGACGAGGAGGGGCAGTTCGTACACGATGGCGAGCGGGCAGAAATAGGTGAACACATCCTTGATGCGCTGGATCTTGTCCTGGTGAACCCAGTAGCCGAGCGATTTGCGATAGAGCCCGTCTACGAAGCCCCCCGGATTCTGAAAGAAAGAGGTGAAAAAGAGGTAGAAGACTCCAAAAAAGATAGCGAGCGAAATGAGGATGTCCAGCAGCGGGATTTTTGCCGCGGGTAGTTGCACGACGGCCTCCCCCTCGGCCTTGCCTTCGCCCTCACTTTCGGCATTACCTTCGGCCTCACCTTCAGCCTCACCCTCGGTGGGCTCGCGTTTGACAAAAAATCTTTCAAATATCCGCATAAAAACGGGAAAACTCACGAAAATAGCGAGAAAGATATACGAATTCTCCTTCACGCAGAATACAAAGGCGAACGCGGCGGCAGCACCGTAGAGGAACCCCCTCTTCCGAGTATCAAGGTAGTTCACAAAGAGCGCGAAGGCAAGGAATGCCCAGAAGGCGACGAAGATATCCTCTCTGAAGAAACGGGAGAAATACATAAAAGTAGGCGAGATGGCAAAGAGCGCAGCCGCGGTGAGACTGCCGATCTTGCCGAGCCGCCTCCGCAGGAGAAGAGTGCAACAGACCAGGGCGATCCCGAAGACCGCCGATGACGAACGCGCGACGAAATCGCCGGCGCCGAACAGCGAGAAGAGCATGGCGTCGAGGTAGAACATGAACGGCCCGTGCATCATCGGGTCGTACTTGTACCCTTTGCCGTCGTAGAGGTACCAGGAGTAGGTCGCATAGAGGCTCTCGTCATGGTGATACGGTTTGAGCTGAAGTCCGTAGACACGGGTAAATATAGTGAATACGATGATGGCCAGGTAGATGGCCTTGTACCAGTCGAATCGGATGACAAGGTACTCTTTCTCAGGAGCGGCAGAAGCGGTTGGATCTATGTTCTGGTTCATGTATATTTCCTCATGTTGGTAGGCGGAATTTATATCAAAAGTGCCGCCGATAGAGAAGGATAATTTCTAAAAATCGTACTCTGTAGGTCTTTTTGGGGTATGCAATTCAATTGTCATCCCCGCGGTAATGGGTCAGTCTTGGGGGGTATCCCTTTCACTTGTCATCCCCGCACTTCGACTGCGCTCAGTGTAAACTCGAGCGGGGATCCACTATGAAATCTGGATTCCTGCTTTCGCAGGAATGACATATTAAGCAATGTACCCCCCATAAGTGACCCCTTACTCCCCGCGAAACGTGTCCTCGCGAAAGCGGGGAGCGGGGATCCAGCGTAAAGAATGTACTCCTGCCGGAGTTTACCCTCGTAAAATCGCGGGCAGGAGTGACGCGCTTGAGAATTGCAGCCCAACAAAGCTGACGCCTTACTAAGAACTATATCGCCTCCATTCCGGTGGATCAAACCACGAATCGGTCGAATTTCACAAATTACATTCGTTCAATTCGCGTAATTCACGGTTAAATTGGAATATTCCTCCCTAACCTGATCTATTCACCAACTCAAAACTGACATAACTGCCCAATAGCACAAAAGACTACACGCTTTTAACCACTGAAGACGCTGAGGTCACTGAACGGTTCACACAACTATCTCATTGATATCTTAATCGCCATTCAGGACGCATTCATTGCCTCAGTGGTTATGTCCCTTTTACTACGGGCGCCTCGTGAATAATCCAGGCTAAAACTACCCCTTTTATGGAATGGCTTCTCCAGGAGAATCCATTCCACCTCCTCAGGAATAGAATGACCGCACCGCATCAACAACTGCAGCCACCCCGTCTTCTCCAAGCTCAGGATACATGGGAAGAGAGAGTATCTCACCCGCAACCTGTTCTGCGACAGGGAAATCCCCCTTTTTATGTCCAAGCTCTTTATACGCCTGCTGAAGATGAATGGGAATCGGGTAATGGACCCCTGTTGCTATTCCTTTGCGGTGGAGGTGATCGGCGAGTGCGTCGCGCTCCTTTACCCGGATCACATAGAGGTGGTACACATGTCTCACCGATTCGAGTTCACGAGGGCATACCAACGGCAGACCCGTAAACATCTTCCCGTAGAGTTTCGCCCATTGTCGCCGCGCATCATTCCACTGGCGAAGATGTTTGAGCTTCACGAGCAGAATCGCAGCCTGTATGTTGTCGAGCCGGCTGTTGTGCCCTTTCACAAGGTGCTCGTACTTGCCCCTGCGCCCGACATTCCTGAGGACCGCCACCTTTTCTGCGAGCTTCTCGTTTCCCGTCACCACCATTCCCCCATCGCCAAATGCTCCGAGGTTCTTCCCGGGATAGAAACTGAAACAACCGATATCGCCGAAACCTCCCACTCGGACACCGTTATACTCGGCGCCGTGGGCCTGGCAGGCATCCTCGACAATGGCGAAACCGCGTTCCCGCGCGAGCCGCTTCAGCGGATCCATATCGACCGCCTGACCGTAGAGGTGGACCGGAATTACGGCCCTGGTTCTGGGCGTGAGCGCTTTCTCCACGTGGCCTGCGGAAAGGTTGTATGTATCCGGATCAGTATCGACGAACACCGGCCTTGCCCCCACCATGCTCACCGCGAGGGCGGTGGCGATAAAAGTATTTACCGGGACAACAACCTCATCGCCCGGACCGATGCCGAGCGCCTCCAGCGCAAGCTGGAGGGCGTCTGTCCCGGATGCGACGCCGACTGCCGCAGATACTCCGCAGAAAGAGGCGAATTCGCGTTCCAACCGCTCAACCTCCGGCCCAAGAACAAACCGCCCATCCGCCATAATCTCGCGGACGACCGGCTCGACCTCGGCGCCGATCTCTCTGTACTGAGCTCGCAAATCAACAAGTGGAACAGTCATCCTTATCCTTTCTGGCAATGTGGGAGCGGCTTCCAGCCGCGCTCGAGCCGAGATAGTCCTCCGACAATGACAATCGGGGCGAGGACGCCCCTCCCACAGTATGCTCTTATCTCGATAGCTAAATTGCTCTCCCCGCCCTCCCACAATTGCGAAGCCTGACTAAAATCATGCTCAGGAGGATTTTTTCTTGAATGCAAACTCCCCGCCACGTCCGACATCCACCTCTATCGTGTCGCCCTCCCTGAATTCCCCTTCGAGCATTTTGAGGGCAAGCGGGTCCTGGAGCGACCGCTGGATGACGCGCTTGAGCGGCCGCGCGCCATAGATGGGGTCGTAGCCAAGAACGGCGAGCTGCCTCCTGGCGGCATCGGTGACGCGCAGGGAGATCCTGTTATCCTCCAGACGTTTCACGAGGAGCGCGATCTGAATATCGACTATCTTTGCGATATCGTCCTTGCTGAGACTCGTAAAAACAACGATTTCATCGACGCGATTCAAAAACTCCGGCCGGAACTGCTCCCTCAGCGCCTGCATGATCCGCTCACGGACCTTCTCCCTCGACGCCTCCCCCTCCTCCTGAAGCCATCGCGTTCCGATGTTGGATGTCATGATGAGGACCGTGTTCTTGAAATCGACCGTGCGCCCCTGACCGTCGGTCAGCCGCCCGTCGTCCATGATCTGGAGCAGGATGTTGAATACATCCGGGTGGGCCTTCTCGATCTCATCGAGCAGAATCACCGTATAGGGCCTGCGTCGCACGCGCTCGGTGAGCTGCCCCCCCTCCTCAAAGCCGACGTAGCCGGGGGGAGCCCCGATCAGACGCGCCACGGAGTGCTTCTCCATGTACTCCGACATGTCGATGCGCACCATCGCCGATTCGTTGTCGAAGAGGAACTCGGCGAGCGCCCGCGCGAGTTCCGTCTTTCCCACGCCGGTGGGGCCTACAAAGATGAAAGAGCCGATGGGGCGGTTTGGATCCTGCAGCCCCGCGCGCGCGCGGCGCACCGCGTTCGCCACGGCCGCGATCGCGTCGTCCTGCCCGACGACGCGGCGCCGGAGCCGCTCCTCCATCCGGACAAGTTTCTCTTTCTCCCCCTCGACGAGGCGCGAGACCGGGATGCCGGTCCACTTCGACACCACCTCGGCGATATCCTCCTCGTCGACCTCCTCCTTGAGCATCCTCTGGTCCTTCTGCAATTCGAGGAGCTTCTTATTCGCCGCCTCCATATCTTTCTTAAGCTCTGTGAGCACCCCATAGCGGTACTCGGCGGCTTTTGCCAGGTCACCCTGACGCTCCGCGATCTGCTCCTTCGTTTTCGCGTCTTCGATCCGGCTCTTGATCCCTCTGATCCGGGCGATGGCGTCCTTCTCCGCCTGCCAGTGAGCGCGCATCGCGTCGCGCATCTCCTTGCTCTCCGCCAGGTCTTTTTCAAGCTTCTTCAGACGTTCTCGCGATGCCTTATCTTTCTCCTTGCCGAGCGCCTGGCGCTCTATCTCGAGCTGGATGATTTTCCTCTCCGCCTCATCGAGCTCGGTGGGGAGGCTGTCGATCTCCATCCGAAGCTTCGAGGCCGCCTCGTCCATCAGATCGATCGCCTTATCCGGCAGGAATCGGTCGGTGATGTAGCGATGCGAGAGTGTCGCGGCTGCGACAAGCGCATTGTCCTGGATCCTGACACCGTGGTGGACCTCGTAGCGTTCCTTCAAACCCCTCAAGATGGCAATCGTGTCCTCCACGGAAGGCTCTCCGGTAAAGACCGGTTGGAAGCGCCTCTCGAGAGCGGCATCCTTCTCGATATGCTTCCGATACTCATCAAGCGTGGTGGCACCGATGCAGCGGAGTTCGCCCCTTGCGAGCATCGGCTTCAGCATATTCGATGCGTCCACCGCCCCCTCCGCGGCTCCCGCCCCCACGAGCGTGTGCAACTCATCGATAAAGAGAATGATCTCCCCCGCGGCTGCGCCTATCTCCTTGAGCAGCGCCTTCATCCTCTCCTCGAATTCGCCGCGGTACTTGGTCCCCGCAACAAGCGCGCCGATGTCGAGCGCCCGCAACCTCTTCTCCTTAAGCCCCTCGGGAACATCCCCCGATGCGATCCGCTGCGCGATCCCCTCGACAATCGCGGTCTTCCCGACCCCGGGCTCGCCGATGAGCACCGGGTTATTCTTTGTCCTCCGGGAGAGCACCTGCATCACTCGTCTGATTTCGTTGTCCCTGCCGATTACCGGATCGAGTTTGCCGCGTCTGGCGAGATCGGTGAGGTCTCGGGTGAACCGCTCCAGCACGCGGTATTTGCTCTCGGGGGCCTGGTCGGTGACCCTCTGTCTGCCGCGCACTTTGACGAGCGCTTTCAGAATCCTCTCCCGGTCGAGTCCATGTCGTGCGAGAAGACCGGCCACATCGCCTGCGACGGGCGATGTCATCGCCAGAAGGAGGTGCTCCACGCTCACATACTCATCCTTGAGCTTCTCCGCCTCGCGAAACGCTTCGGTAAGGACGGAATGAAGTTCCCTCCCCATGACCGGGGGTGAGGGCATGGCTCCATGGATACGGGGGATTTTTTTGATCTGCTCGCGCAGCTCGCGTTCCAGGTCAGCAGGGCTCACGCCCGCTTGTTCGATGAGGGGCGGCGCCACGCCCTCTTGTTGACTCAGGACGGCGCGCATCAGGTGTAGCGGAGAGATCTCTTGCTGATTCTCTTCGCCGGCGATGTGCTGCGCCTCCTGAATGGCCTCTTGGGATCGTAGGGTAAGTTTGTCGAACTGCATATCCGGGTGTGACATGAAATGCGCTGGATCTCCCTCAGCCGGGAGTCCGCGCGATTATTTCTTCCGACTCCGCTTTTTTTTAGCCCTCTCTCCCCGTTTTTCCAGAACCGATTTTATCTCGCGCATGAGTCCCTCTTCGGTAAACGGCTTCGTCACGTAGCCATCCGCTCCGAGCTTCAAAGCCTTCTCGATATCGCCCTGTGTGTCGAGTGCGGAGACAATCACTACGGGTATGTTTGCGGTAATGGGGTTCCGTTTAAAGACGTCGCAGAACCAGTATCCCGAGAAGAACGGCATCATGATGTCCAGAAGGATCAGACGAATATCCCCACTCATGAGTTTTGAGACCGCCTCCACGCCGTCAGAGGCGACGAGCGAATCGAACCCCTTCTTCTGGAGCATCATGGAGATCATATCGGCGACTTGGCTATCGTCCTCGATGACGAGTATTTTGTCTCTCTTCGCTGCGGATGATAGCGCGGCCATGAATGAACTCCTTATCCGATTATCATACGAACAATAAGGGGTTGTGTCAAATGTATCCTGTCCAGGAGTTTCCCCGTTTTTTTTAAAAGATTAATAGTTCACCGCGGAGACGCGGAGCACGCAAAGAGCGATCGCAAAGAATAATTCATAATACCCGCCTCTCTGCATGATCTATCATCTCCGCGTCCTCCGCGTCTCCGCGGTGAACTATATGATCTCTTCTTTTTCCAAACTTGGAGCAGTACAGATGCCATATTTTGTATCTGTCTGGTAATTAGATAGTTATGAATTAAGTGTGCAATATTTTGGTGAATCTCCTGTATCCTGTGTCTCGGAACGGCGGATAAATACCCATTTGTCGCGTTCCGAAAATTCAAACTTCAAAACAAAAATTCAAAATAAATCCCAGGATAGCCATAAGGATTAAGCCGTACGCTATAAGCAACATGCTTGCTGCGTACCAGTTAGCGCTGACTTGAGTATTGAAATTTGGATTTATCTGAACAGTGAACGCAGCAGACGGGCATGCATCCGCCATCGCAGGTATAGAATACATCACGGTCTCTCTCGAAAGGCGGGCATGTGACGCACCCGGGCTTCTTCCCGGGGGAGGCCGGAAACGGCCAGGAGATATCCGGAACGGCCCTCACTCGGCAGCGACGCTGAACTCAACGTAGTGGAGGGTAATGTCCTCGGCATCAGAGAAGGCGCTGGAGAGCCTCTTCTGGAGATAATCATGGATCTCTTTTCTGTGCCGCTGTACATCGTAGTCCCTTGTGGTGACATCCACATCCTTTAGCTGAATCTCCGCCTTAAAACTGAACTCCGAGTAAATCCGTACCTTGACCATAGACCATCTCCTTTTTCGTAAAAGTTCTAGCTCAACTTTTATATCTCCACCGCGCATTACGCTGATTACGCGAATTTAATTATTATGTAATCCAGGGTCACGTTCATTGAACCACCGAGAACAGCGAAGACACTGAAATAATATCTCAGCGTTTTCAAAGTCCCCAGCGTGTATTCTTTTCTCATCCGTCCAATCCCTGCCTGCCGGCAGGCAGGCGCGAAGTCCGCGGTTTCATAAATCAATCCATTATACTTGCTCTTTTATAGTTCCGGCAAATAATCCAGACTAGATCGACCCCATGTGCAGAAAACGGCTTATCTGGGGAGAAAATTTGATCACCAGGCCCGCGACCACGACGCTTACCATACACATGAGCTTGATGAGAATGTTGAGCGAAGGCCCCGCAGTGTCCTTGAACGGGTCCCCCACCGTATCGCCCGTCACGGCGGCCTTGTGCGCGGCGGAACCCTTGCCGCCGTGGTGCCCCTGCTCGATGTACTTCTTCGCGTTATCCCATGCGCCGCCCGAATTGGCGAGCATGATCGCGAGAACAAAACCCGTCGAGGTGGCTCCGGCGAGGAACCCCATGACGCCCGAAACGCCCAGGACGAGACCGACGACGATGGGGATGATGATGGCGCTGAGCGCGGGAAGCATCATCTCATGCTGCGCACCCTTTGTCGATATCTCGACGCACTTCGCGTAGTCGGGGGTGGCCTTCCCCTCCATGATGCCGGCGATCTCCTTGAACTGTCTCCGGACCTCCTCCACCATCCGGCGCGCGGCGCGGCCCACCGCCTTCATGGATAATGCGCAGAATATGAATGCCATCATGCTTCCGAGGAACAACCCCACAAGCACCTTCGGGTTTACCAGCGTGATATTGAACTTTTCCATGAAGAAGGCGAGGTTTGCCTTCTGCACGGTGATTTTGTCAAAGGTGTTTCCCCCTATTTGAACAAGTTTGTCGGCCGTGCGGTCGGCCATCCTGATGAGCCCGATACGCACCTCCTCGATGTAGGCGGCCAGCAGGGTGAGCGCGGTTAGCGCCGCCGAACCTATCGCGTACCCTTTCCCGGTGGCGGCGGTCGTGTTGCCGAGAGAGTCGAGCGCGTCCGTTCTCTCGCGCACCAAAGGATCGAGGCCGCTCATCTCCGCGTTCCCTCCGGCATTATCCGCGATCGGGCCATAGGCGTCGGTCGCGAGGGTAATGCCGAGGGTGGAAAGCATGCCCACCGCGGCGAGCCCCACCCCGTACATCCCCATCTCGGGTGAGGCAAAACCGCCGGCGCATGCGAAGGCAACCAATGTCGCCACACTGACGGTGATCACCGCAGGCCACGTGGAGAGCATGCCGACCGAGATCCCCTCGATGATGACCGTGGCCGGGCCGGTCAGCGACTGGGAGGAGACCGCCTGTGTCGGGGAGTAATCCTGCGAGGTATAGTACTCCGTGGCCTTGCCGATGACCCACCCCGCGAACAGGCCTGCGAGGATTGATATCCATAGCCCGATGTGCGCGCGGCCGAGCAGGCCCCACACCAGGAAGAACGACATGATGGTAATCCCGATCGTGCTCAGGTTCACGCCACGTGCGAGCGCGGCAAGCAGCTCTTTCTGCGTCGCCTTCTCGCCGCTCCGGACTACGAAGATCCCCGCGATGGAAAGCAGCGTGCCGACCCCCGCGATGACCATGGGGAGAATGATCGAGTTGAAAATCAGGGCCGGCTCCGCGGCGAACGACGCCACGCCGATGGCGGTCGTGGCAAGGATCGAACCGCAGTATGATTCATAAAGGTCGGCGCCCATTCCCGCCACATCCCCGACATTATCGCCCACGTTGTCGGCGATCGCCGCGGGATTCCTCGGATCATCCTCGGGGATGCCGGCCTCGATCTTTCCCACAAGGTCGGCGCCGACATCAGCCGCCTTGGTGAAGATCCCCCCGCCGACGCGGGCGAAGAGCGCCTGGGTGCTCGCGCCCATGCCGAAGCAGAGGATGGTGACCGTTGTCTCCACGAGGGTCAGCTTTACAATGCTGTTGAGGACGACGAACCATATGCAGATGTCCAGCAGGCCGAGCCCGACGCAGACAAGTCCCATCACGGCGCCGCTGCGGAAGGCGATTGTGAGGGCGCTGTTCAGCGACCCGCGGGCGGCATTCGCCGTCCGTGCGCTCGCATAGGTCGCCGTCTTCAAGCCGATAAAACCGCAGAGGCCGGAGAAAAATCCCCCCGTGAGAAACGCGAACGGAACCCACTTGGACTGGACGTGGAGGCCAAAGGCCAGGAAGGCAAAAAACACAGCGGCGAAGACAAAGCATATCGCGACAACCTTGTACTGCTGTCTGATATATGCCCGCGCTCCCGACCTGACGTACGAGGCGATCTCCTTCATTCGGTCGGTCCCCTCAGGGCACTTCATCATCGATTTGTAGAAATACCGCGCACAAACAAGCGCCGCGATCGATGCGAGCGGTGCGATGAGGAATATGACAGGGAGTTTCTGCGCGCCGATCTGCCCTGTCTCCGGAGCCTGCGCCCACGTCGCCATGGGTATAGCGACGTTGCCCGCAATCATACACAGACATTCTATGAATCTTCTCATAATCCGCCTCCTTTTTTCTGCTCGATTTTCCGCCTCTCCCCTCCAACCCGAGAACTACCTATAGAATCAGAGCGAATTGGACCACAATATGTTACATCTATTCTGTTTCTCCGCCCGGTCCACATTTCCACGGTCCCTCGCCTATTCTTTGCCAAGACTCTCCCGAAGGGCAGTTATTATTCCCGCAGATCCATATCATGTCAATGAATAAATAGCCTAGCCTGGATTATTCATCTCCCTCTTGTAGGGGTTCTATTCATCGAACTCGCGTTAAGACCGGGCTTGATGAATCAAGCCCCTACAATTCAATGTGTTATCGAGCATGAAAATCGGTCTGACCTAGAGTTGATGAATAGATCAGACCAGATGCTGGGTCAGTTTGAGGATCGTTGAATTGTAGGGGTTCGACGAACCTGTCCTGAGCACTTCGGCTGCGCTCAGTATAAACTCAGTCGAAGGATCGAACCCGGGCGCGATAAAACCTGTCCTGTCGAAGACCCTGAGCGAAGTCGAAGGGACCTTGCCGAAGGATCGCGCCCCTACAACATAACATTATTTATCCTCCCCCCATAAGTGACCCATTAAGTTTTCCCGCACATAGTCATTCCTGTATGCTGTTTTTCTGACTACTCACTACTGGCTACTCGCTACTGGTCTGTCCTGTTCGCACTTCTCTCCCATCAGTCTCTTCACGAGCCGCGCGATCTCCCCGGCGCTCTTTGCGTATCCGTCGGCCCCGATTTTCCGCGCGTACGCGGCGGTCACCACAGCCCCCCCCACCATGACCTTCGGTTTCAACCCTCGCTTCGCGAGCTCGGCGATTACCTGCTCCATCTGCCTCATCGTGGTGGTCATGAGCGCGGAGAGCCCCACGATATCCGCCTTGACCGCCGCAGCCTTATCTGCGATCTCATCAGCCGGCACATTTCTGCCGAGATCGATTACCTCGTAACCGTAGTTCTCCAGTATCGTGCAGCAGATATTTTTGCCGATGTCGTGGACATCCCCCCTCACCGTCGCCATCACGATCTTCCCGCACGAGGGCATCCTCCCCCCCTTCATTTCCCTCTTGAGCCTAGTGAATGCGTGTTGCACGGCCTCTGAGGAAAGGATCATCTGCGGCAAGAATATCTCCTTCCCCTCAAACCTACGCCCGACTTCTTCCAGCGAGGGTGTGATCATGGAAATATTAATATCAAGAGCGGAGATGCCCCGCGCAAGGGCCTCTTCGAGGAGAGGTATCACGCCGTCCTTGTCGCCCGCGAGTATCGCCTCAAGGAGCTTCTGTTGAATCGCTTCAGGAGTCCCCCCCCTCGCGGTCGCCGCGGGAGGCCCAGTCGAGGGCACAGCTCTTGTTTGAAGGACGAACTCTTTTGCGCCCCTGTCTGCCGCGGTGAGGACACGCGCCGCCCTGAGCGTATTCATCACCCTCTCATCACCCGGGTTAAGGATCACCGCATCGAGACCGATCCCCATCGCCATCGAGAGGAATGTCGCGTTCATGATGCTCCGCTCGGGAAGACCGAACGATACATTGCTCAAACCCATGACGACCTGATAGCCCCTCTCTTTCATAAGCCGGAGAGTCTCAAGCGTCACTGCCACCTGCTCCGGCGAACTGGATGCGGCCATCACGAGGGGGTCGATGAGGATATCCTCCGACGCTATCCCCATCCTCATCGCGCTCGCCCTCAGCTCTTCCGCAAGTTTCACTCTCTTCGCCGCAGTCTGCGGGATTCCCTTCCCCGAGACAGGGAGAAGCACAACGGCGGCGCCATAGACGCGGGCGAGTGTGAGGAGGGACAGCATTTTCTCCTTGTCTGCGGAGATCGAATTGATGAGCGGGCGGCCGTTACTCGCGCGCAGGCCAGCCTCTATCACCGACGGATCCGCAGAGTCGATCACCAGGGGCACATCCACCGTGCGCTGAATCAGGTGCACCATCTTTTTCATAAGTTGTGCCTCGGATACCTTCCCCACGCCGAGGGCTTCCCCTTCTATACCGACATTGAGATCCAGTAGATGCGCGCCCTGACGGACCTGGGCCTGCGCCACATCGCGCACTGCTGTGGTATCATCCGAGAGAAAAGCGCACGCAAGGGCATTACGGACGCTCAGGTTGATGCGTTCCCCAATCACCATCGGCGCAGCCTCCGCGTGGAGCTCCACCATTCTGGTCCGGCTGCAGAGGCGGAGGCGGTGCGCAGGCTTCCTGGGGACCGGTCTGCGGCGCACAAGCGCTGAAGACATTGCATGGATATGCTCCGGCGTGGTTCCGCAACAACCCCCGATGATGGTGACGCCTAGTTTTACAAACCGTTCCGCATATGCCGCCATCTCCCCCGGGCTTTTTTTAAACACGGTCCTGCCGTTCACTATCTCGGGGAGCCCCGCGTTCGGCATGACGCATAGATGGGCGTCGGTGACGACAGCCATCTTCTCCAGGACGGGGAACATTTCCTCCGGTCCCACACTGCAATTCGCCCCGACGGCCACTGCTCCCATGGAGTTGAGAACCACCGCCGCGACCTCCGGCGGCGTCCCGGCAAATGTCCGCATGCCCTCGCTGAAGGTCATAAGCGCCACTACCGGTAGCGCAGAGATATCGCGCGCGGCGAGGAGTGCGGCCCTTGCCTCCCTGATATCCGCGATAGTCTCCAGGATGATCAAATCCACGCCCCCTCGGGCAAGGGCTTTCATCTGCTCGCGAAAGGCATCCACCGCCTGATCGAAGCGTATCTCACCGAGCGGCGCAATCTGCTTCCCCAAAGGGCCGACCGATCCCGCCACGTAGGCCTTGCCCCGGGAAGCCTTGCGCGCCAGTCGCGCTGCTTCGCGGTTAATACGCTCCACTTCCTTGTCGAGGCCGTACTCGGAGAGTTTGTAGCGGTCCGCCCCGAAGGAATTCGTCTCAATTATCTCGGCGCCTGCGGCGACGTACTGTTGATGAATGTCGAGAATCAGATCAGGTCTGCTCAGGACCGCCTCTTCCGGGCAGGCCCCTGCCGGGAGCCCTCCCTTCTGGAGCATGGTCCCCATCGCCCCATCACAAAGCAGGACGCGTTCTTTGAGCATTTCGAGGAACTTTTTCATCTATCCCGAGCCCAATCAGTCGGCACTGCATTTTTTAATGCGCGGCTTTAAACCCCGATTTTTCATCAGACGCATAAGAAAGCAATGCTAACAAAATAGCATATGCAACCGCGGATTTAGCGGATTGGGCGGATTACAAACAAGAATCCGCATAATCAGCGTAATTCGCGGTCAGAACGTTAAAGTTGATGAATTAATCAGGTTAGTGTAGCAAAAAGAGATAACTCACCATCTCAATTATTTCCACTGGATGGAAACAATTTCGGTGTGGAGCACATCGGGGGTGAATATCTCCGTGAATCCGTAACTGCCGAGGAGCCAGAATTCAGGAGACAGAATCCAGGAGACAGGAGAGAGAATTCAGGAGACAGAATCCAGGAGACAGAAGAGAGGATTCAGGAGACAGAATCCAGGAGACAGGAGATAAACGTTTCCTTGAAATGCCGTTATTCTTAATTCTTAATTCTGAATTCTGACTTCTGAATTCTGTCTTCTTGCTTCTGTCTTCTGACTACCTGAGTAGTTACGGGAAGCCTTTCCGCTATGGGCTATCACCCTCACTCAATTACGAGCGAGGCGCGTATTTCCAGGAATGAATTGCTTCTGTGAGTGATCGGTTTCCCCGAATCGAATAATGCCACTACCAGTTCATATACACCTGAAGGGGCATTCTGAGGAACCACCTGTGACAGAAGCGGATAGCGGAAGCCGTCAGGCAGGCCGGGGCAATCCCTCGTCACCGGATAGATACGGGGACTCAACGTTTGTGCGTCAATCAACTCCCCGCCCGGCATGATAATCACTGCATAGGCGGTAAAAACTTTTGTAACTCGCGTGTGAAAAACAACCTGTATATTCAACGGATCCCCAATTTCCAAATAATGGATATTAAACACAATCTCCGCCTGTGGAGGGAGCGGTGTCGGGGCATCGGCAGGGGTAGCTGTTGCGGTGACCGTGCATGCCGGTGTTCCCGTGGGCGTGAAGGAAGGGGGTTCAGTCGGGGTGGACGTTTTTGTCGGTGTTGGAGTGGAAGTCTCAGTCGGCGTCGGTGTTGATATACATGTCGATACGCATGTGGGTTCCTCTGTCGGCGTTTCTGTGGGAGTATCCGGAGGAGTGGAGGTGGTTGTCGGAGTAAGGGTGGGCGTGGCTGTGGGTACAGGAGTTCCGGTCGGGGTGGCGGGTGGATTTCCCGTCGGCGTCCTTGTTGGAGTGCACGTGGATGTGCAGGTCGGCGTCGGGGTTGCCGTGGGCGTTTCGGTGGGCGTCCTTGTCGGGGTGCACGTGGATGTTCGGGTCGGCGTCGGGGTTGCCGTGGGCGTCTCGGTGGGCGTTATCGTTGGTGTGCGTGTAGGCGTCGTGGTCGGCGTAGAAGTGGGGGTCTGTGTCGGGGTGGATGTCTGCGCCGGAGCCGTAGGCGTAGGTGTCGACGAAGGAGACATCTGGGGCGTGGGTGTCCAAAGCCCGTCCCCGGGGTTAGTGCCATTCAGGTATTCCTCATAATCCGTATATCCATCGCCATCGGTATCCCTGTCCGGGTCGTTCCGCGCGCCGGGATCGAACCCGTACTCGCTGTAATACCACTCCCAGTAGTTGCACATCCCGTCACCATCGCTATCGTATTCTCCCCCGGTTGCGAGATTCACCATTACGGACGGCCACATCCATGCGACGCCCTGCATCCGGTAGGTGTTTGTAACTACATACTCGCGCATGGCAGATTTATCCACCACGCGGAAATGCATAATATCTCCATTCTCCCCCGCCACCGGCATAAAACCGTAATACCCGACATAACGGACCTTATCCCTGCCCTTGAGCACCCCGCTTTCATTATAAGCGCCTACTTCATCATCTATCTGCGCGGGCGCGCTGTTTATAATAAAATTGGTGCTGTACAGCATCAAGCCCTTCCCCTCATCGTAGTCGGGGTTAGAATAGTAATTACCCCGCGCCGTGGCTGTCGGCGTGGGCGTGAACGTACCGCCGGGCGTCTGCGTCATGGTCGGTGTCGGCGTCACTGTCGGCGTCGAGGTGGGCGCGGCGACACCTGAACTGCATATGTTGAGACTGACATCGTCTATATACCAGTATGTATTCGTCACACCGTATGCGCTGCATAAAAAGCAGATCCGTATCGTCCTGTCGGCATACTCGGAGCCAAGAGTAAATGTTTCCTGTGTCCAGGTATCCTGATATTCAGTATCCCCGTCACAGAGCGATTGGAGCGTGGTGAGGGTAACGCCGGAACTGTCCTTTATCTCCACATCAAAATAGTCGTAGGGGTGCGTGGGCATATCCGTATTCAGCATGACCCAGTAGGTGAGGGTTGCGCCGGCGGCATTCGCAGGAATATAGATTTCCTGATAGAGGGTCGCATCGGAACTCCCGCCGACCCGGACCGAATAAGCTCCCGTGTGCGTATACGCGCTCCTCAGCGCAGCCGAGCCGCTCCATACCCATGGCGCCGCGCCGTCTTCAAATCCTCTGTTCGTCAGAGACTCGGCGCAACTATCAGGGGTGGGAGTGGCGGTCGGCGTCATGCCCGGCGTGGGTGTCTGTCCCACGAAATGCGCGCCGGGGAAAACGATGGAGTAGGCCTGCGGTGACTCTGCTAGAACAGACGCCTTGACACGAATAATCCAGTTTCCCGTCGCAGGGTTTTGCAGAACCACCTGCTCCTGATTATTAAGGTTATCCACACCGGTCGTGGCCGCAGCGGAAGGGTTGGCGGGATCGAGGACCCAGGGATAGTGGACTGTCTCGTCGGGCGAGAGGAGCGTGAGGTCGAGATCGTTCACCAGTTTCCTTATGGCCATGAGACTACCGGCCGGGTCGTCCCACGCGATGCTTACCTTTAACTCGGCAGCCCCTTCACTCACCGTCAACGGGTAATCGTGGACTTCACCCTGCTCTGTAAATGTATCCTCCCTGAAAGATCCGGAAATAATCGCATCGACCGCGGCTACACCGTCAATCCTGCCGTAGCCGAACTGGTAATCAGGGCCCGGATTGCCCCTGTCCAGTGCGGTGTGAATAAGGAGGGCTTTTGCGGTGGAGGGAAGAAACTCACCCGCCGTTTCGTAGGTCGCCCGGTATTGCTCTATGAGTAGCGCGATAACCCCCGCCGCCGTCGGTGAGGCCATGGAGGTCCCGTTCTTCGTCACATATCCGTTTGAGGCATCGCATGAGAGCACGTTCACACCCGGCGCGCATATCACCGGCTTTATTCGCCCATCATCCGTCGGGCCCCAGCTTGAAAACGACGCCATCGCATCTGTTTCGTCTGTGGCGCCCACCTGGATTGGATTCTTTGCGCATGCGGGGGGGGCGGTTGTTCCATATTCCGTGCCGCATCTGCCATAGCCGCGCTCATTGCCATTTGCCCACGCCATGATGAACGGTTCGCCAAGACTCCCGCGAACAATGGAGTCTATGAGTTGGGATGTCACACAATAATTGCCTTCATAACTGCATGGGAAACCGTTCGACGCCGTATTCGTCCCCATGGACGCATTCAGCACGTCTGCCGAGGGCGCCCAGGTGTTCTTGGCATAGTTCAAGTCGCTCTCGATATCGCCGGGGTTGGTGTAGAGGAAAACACCGCTCATGTCCCAGAAGAAGCCCATGGAGAGAAGGTTGGCGCCAGGCGCCATCCCGCGGCTGTTTGAATTCACGGTGCCATCCCCGCATATGGTGCACGCCACATGCGTGGAATGCTCGTCAAAATCGGACTCGTCGCCATACGTCATATGCGATTGGAGATCTGGATGCGCATACGCGCGCCCCACATCGTACACAAGCACATCCACACCGGTTCCATCCAGAAGATAGGGCGTGTCGCGAAGTGTGTCGGCGCCGACGATGGCCCTGTTTTCCGCATTGATGAGATCCAATGGGGGCACAGGTTGCTCAATCCACTCAACGGCATCCTCCGCTGCCATCGCTTCAAGCTCCCTCTGATCCACCTCCACCACCAGGCTGTTGATGGAACCGACGTAATCAACAACCACTCCGCCATGGGCCTGTACGATAGTCGCGCCTTCCGTCAAACTAACGTCCTTGAAGAATTGAACGATGACGACGGCGATTTGAGTATCTTTATCATACGCCCACTCCCCAAGGATCCCCTCCCTGATCTTAGGCGACAGCTTGTCATCCGAAGTGAGATCACCCACCCATCCTACACGTGATAGCGCACTCTCCGCATTCTTCGATGGTATAGATGCGATCCAGGCGTGGTCCGGTATGTAGCTCAAAAGCTGGACGCCCTGTTGCGAGAGGGCCCTTTTTTCAGCGTTTTTCGGGAGGTCATCCAACTGGATAATCGTATGAATTCTTGATCTGCCTCCTCGCTGCGCCTTCAATGCCTTTGCGGCAAGTGCGGTTCTCTCAGGTGAGGTCATTCCCCGGGGAGGGACGAACTGCCGCGAGCGGAGGAATATCTTGTGAGGATTTAACGGCTTATCGGCAGAATCAGCCATGCCCGAGTAAATGATAATGCCGGCAATCGGTACCGACACCATCAATAGCAATGTAGTCTTTCTGTTCATCACCGCGTGGCCCTTTATCAAAGCGTACCGCTGCTCTGAGTCCCCTAACCTTTACGGCGTGAGCATGAGCCGATAGCAGAATATCTCGGATCATTCTTGAAAAAGGTTGCCGTATCACCAGACTAAAACTGCTTCTCCTTTTTAACAGCGCTCATGTTATTTATCTAAAGAAGCTTCTTTTCGTAACCGTAATGGATCACTTATGGGTGGTACATTGCTGAATATGTCATTCCTGCCCCCGTTTTCACGAGGGTAAACTCCAGAAGGAATCCAGGTTTCATAATGGATCCCCGCCTGCCTGCGCGAAGCCGCTTCGGCATAGGCAGGCTTTCGCGGGGATGACAAGCGAAATGGATACCACCCATAAGTGACCCCTTACATAAATATATCAGCATCAAGGTTGGCGGGGTTTATACCGCATCTTGACAACAATGCCAGATCGAGTTATGAGACGGAACGAGGAGAGATTAGGCGCAGTTCAAGGTAGTTCTGTAGATACTGCGTAACTGCTCAAGAGCCAGAATTCAGAAGTCAGGAGCCAGGAGTTGGAATGAGGACGGCGGCGGCGGCATTTGAGGACTTGGGCTACGGCGATGTTTCCGAGTTCATGCAATTACTCGAAGAGGTCCGCACGCTACTGGAGGCTTATTCGCGATCCATTCTTGATTCTGCCTCCTGACTTCTGACTACATGAGTAGTTACGATACTGCTATAACGAATGGATAGCCTAGAGCCTGTCCCAGTGTCGTGTCCCGTAAGTAGATTTATAAAGTCTTGTCATTGCGAGTAGCGGAGCGACGAAGCAATCTATTGGATCACAATGAGTTGAGAGGATTGCTTCGCTTACGCTCGCAATGACAAACATACACGAGATATTTCTGAGATATGACATTAGTAATTACAGCTTGATTTGTACTGCCTTATAATGGCGGGAAATATTTATTGATGCACTAAATGTCAATATAATGACATTCCTTGCACGTAGTTGGTACTTTTCCGGTCTCATCGAACGGCAAGAGCGCCCTGCCAGAGGTAGCCAGGGACCACATCAGAAATAGCGGGCTTCTTTCCCGCAGGAACGAACCCCACAATGAACGTGTATGTTCCATTTGTCCCCGGCGGGATGTGAGGATTGATATAAAGCGTCCTCCTGATTGATTCATGGAACAAAGCCTTTTTAGCCAGGGGTATTATGCCGTTCCGCAATTGATGTGGATTGGGGGGATAGAACGAGAATAAAAACACCCCTTGCGGAGACATGATACCCCCATAGATATCAACGAGAGTATCCATGGGTTGCACTGCCAAATCAAAAGTTAACGAATCACCGGCCGTGACTGTGCCGCTGCTGAATATTCCGATCAGTGGCGGAGGTGGTGTGGGAGTGCAGGATGGCGCCTGTGTGGGCGTGGTCGTCGGAATGAAAACAACCGAAGGAGACGCGGTAGCGGTTGGAGTCGGAATCCCCGTAGGCGTATGAGTCGGCGTTGAGGTGGGAGTCTTTGTCGGTGTATTCGTAGGCGTGCGTGTGGGGGTATTTGTTGGTGTCTCGGTAGCTATCGACGGGGGAGACATTGTCGGAGTCTCCGTAGGTGTCTGTGTTGGGGATTGAGTCGGTGTTTCTGTGGCTGTTGAAGTCGGCGTACACGTAGGTGTCTCAGTCGGATTTTCCGTGGGTGTGGAGGTGGGCTCCGCTCCGCATACATTGAGGCTCACATCGTCGATATAGAAGTACGTGGCAATAGAACCGTCAACCACTGCTTGAAATTGGACCCGGAGAGTCATTCCTGCGTATTCGGCGCCCAACGAAAAAGTCTGCTCTACCCAGGTGTTCTGATAGCTTGAATCTCCGTTACAAAGCGACTGGAGCGTCGTTAATGTCGTGCCGTCCGTATCCTGTATCTCGACATCAAAAAAGTCATAGAACCCCCCAGTTTCACTTGTCTGCATCATTACCCAGTACACCAACGTTGCCCCTGTGGCTCCTGCCGGAATTGGGATCTCCTGATAAAAATAGCCGCCTGAGACCCCTCCCGCCCTTGCTGAATATGTTCCGCTATGCTTATACGATGTGTCCCCGGCCGCGGAACCACTCCAGTTCCATGGCGAGGCGCCGCTTTCAAACCCTCCATTGCCTATCGCTTCCTCGCACCGGGCCGGTGTCGGAGTGCTGGTGGGGGTTGCACCCGGAATCGATTCGGGCATCAACGAGTGCGCTCCCGGAAATACAATGGAGTAGCTTTGTGGCGGACTCGGCAGCAGCGCGGCGCTCACGTGGATTTTCCACGTTCCCGGCGTGGGATTGTTCACCGCCACCTGCTCCTGATTATTGAGGCTGTCAATCCCCGTCGTAGCGGCGTTCGCGGGATTATCCGGATCCAGAATCCACGGGTAGAACACAGTGCCGTCGGGACCGATCAAGGAAAGGTCGAGATCGTTCACGAGCTTCTTTATAGAGGCAAGGCTTCCGGCAGGATCATCCCATGCCATGCTCACCTTGAGCTCGGGTATGGGGCTCGCCACGTTGATGGTGTACTCGTGCATTTGTCCCTGCTCGCTGAGAGAATCCTCGCGGAAGTCACCGCCTATTATCGCATCCACCGCCGCGATACCGTTTATCACTCCGTATCCAAACTGATAATCGGGGCCGGTATTCCCCTTATCCGTCGCGCTATGAATAAGGAGCGCCTTTGCGGTGGAGGGCAGAAACTCGCCGCTGGTTGAATAACTATTCCTGTATTGCTGGAGCATGAGCGCAATGATCCCCGCGGTAGTGGGCGACGCCATTGAGGTGCCGTTCTTGGTAGTGTACCCGTTCGACGAATTGCAGGAGAGAACATTCACACCGGGCGCGCATATCACCGGCTTGACACGGCCATCCTCTGTGGGGCCCCAGCTTGAGAAGTACGACATGTTACCGGATTCATCAACCGCTCCTGATTGGATGGGATTCTTCGCGCACGCGGGAGGCGCCGTGGTGCGGTACCCGGTCCCGCATCGTCCGCTCGCGCGCTCATTGCCGTTGGCCCATGCCATTATGAAAGGCGCCCCGAGGCTCCCGCATACAATCGTGTCAAGAAGCCGGCAGGTCGCGCCGTAGTTCCCCTCGTAGGAACAGGGGAAGCCGTTTGGCGCAGCATTTGTCCCGAGGGAGACGTTGAGCAGGTCGGCCGACGGGGCCCATGTGTTCTTGGCATAGCCGAAATCGTTCTGGATATCCCCGGGATTGGTGTACAGGAAAATCCCGCTCCCGTCATACTGGAACGCCATCGAAAGGAGATTCGCTGCCGGGGCCATACCACGGTTGTTGGGAGTCACGGAACCGTTCCCGCACAGGGTACAGGATACATGCGTGGAATGTTCGTCGAAAGGGGCACTGTCGCCATATGCCATATGCGAGTCAAGATCGGGATGACTGTACGCCCTTCCCACATCGTACACGAGGACATCGACTCCGCTCCCATCAAGATTGTACGACCACTGAAGGGTGTTTGCCCCCACAATTTCCCTGTTCTCCGCGTTGATAGGTTCCAGGGGAGGATCAGGCTGTTCTATCCACTCAACGATATCTTCCTTCGCGAGCGAGTCTACTGCGCGTTTCTGCATGTGCACTACAAGCGTATTGATGAGCTCCGCCCTATCCACGACTTCCCCCCCGAGCTGCCGCACGAGCTTTTCCCCCTCGTCGAGGCTCACATCCTTGAACAGCTGGACGAGCACCGCCACACGTCCGCTCTTCTCATCAAATGCCCAAGGGGCGGGTGAGGCTTCCCTGATCTTTGGATCCACCCTGTTTTCCGCACTCAGATCACCGATCCAGCGGACAGACGGCATGGAGAGAATGTGTTCCGAATTTTCCGACGGGATTGACGCAATCCAGGCATAGTTTGGTATGTAAGTGAGCAGATCAACGCCGTTTCGGGAAAGGCTCTCCCTCTGGGCGCGGGAAGGGATGTCATCAAATTGGACGAGGACGTGAATTTTTCGGCGCTGTTGAATAACGCCCCGTGCCGCCCTCGCCTTGAGAGCAACGCCGATCTCCCTCCCCTGTGAGAGGGACGGGACGAAGGGCCCCGATCTCATGCCGATCTCGTATGATTTGCCTGCTCCCGCAGCGAAGCTCATGACGGGCGCCATCGTCAGGCAGAAGATGACGGCTGCTATTACTCTGAATCTGGGCTTTTGCATTTCTCTATTTTTCCATAAGGAAAGGGCGTGGTCATTCGGCTGAAAATTATTTTGATTACCGGATTTCCCTGCCAGAGATAGCCGGGGATTATGTTTTGCGGACAAGATTAAGGAGGATTGCAGTCCCCCGCACACGTGTTCTATGTATGTGTGCGGAAATATAATAAATCAATCTAACAACTTTGTCAAGCTTATTTCCACCCCAGCTTATTTCCACCCCATTATTGCAGTTATTGATTTCTCGGGGATAAGGATGAAATTTTCATTTACGCGTATCCCGATCCTGTGCGCACCGAGCTCCCTGATAATTCCCCTCTGCGCAGGCAGCTTCCAGTCTCCATATCCGGGACTGAACCGCCTCGTGAGCGTCATCTTCTCATGCACCGCGGCCTCTCGCAATGTCCCGCACATCAAATTGACAACCGCCTCTACCGCCTCGGATCCGAAGGCATCCAGTATTATCGCCTCGGTCATTCTCTTTTGGGTCATAAGATTCCCCGTCTCGAGAGTCAGCCCTTTTCCTATGGTGGCCGCCATGACAGTGGTCTTTCGGCATGAGCGAAGCAGATCAGCTATGTCACTGCTCGCAACGGTGAACGCTGTGTCCCGGAAAGAGACACCGGAATCGCCGCACCTGGCGATCCCCAGTGTTTTGCACGCGGCGGCCGGCTCTATAATCCTATAGCCGAGCTCCATTGTCTTTTCGACCAGTTCCTGCACCTTTCCCGAACTCCCGTAGCCGGACGGATTCATCTGGAGACGCCGCAAAACGGCATCCCGGTCGACCGCGATTTTAAAATCCTTTTTAACTCCTGTCCCGTCGACTATCGCCATAGTAGTACCGTAATCCCCGCCGCGAGGCAGTAATATCCGAACCATGCAAGTTTCCCTTTTCGCACGATCCCCATGAGCACACCGATAGCCCCATAACCGCTCAGAAATGAGGCGAGCGTCGCAACGGCCAGGGCTGCCCCGCCGAACCCCGGACCGGCGGAAGATATATTCTTGAGCTCGATAATAGTCGCGCCGAATATCGCCGGAACCGAGAGCATGAACGCGAATTCAACCGCGCCCTCTCTCTTCATGCCCGACAGCAATCCTGCCCCGACCGTCATCCCCGAGCGCGAGACGCCGGGCAGGAGCGCAATCGACTGAGCGACACCCACGACAATCGCTCTCCACCATCCGATCCCTCCCTCCCCTGCTCCACTTCTTCCCGCCACTATGAGGAATATCCCGCAGAACATCAGGTTGGGAGCAATGAGATATATCTCATGGAATCTCTCGGATATCAGCTCGTGGAAACAATAACCGGTCACCGCTACGGGAATAGAGGCAAGAATGAGCGCCCCAAGAAAACGCGCCGATTCGTAATCGAGGGGATGGAGAATAATCCTTCCCCACCTCTTGCGGAAAAAGAGGATCGCGGCGCACATTGTCCCAAGATGGAGCAGAACCTCCAGCGCAACCCCCTGGCTCCGGATACCGAGAACCTTTTCAGCAAAAACCAGATGGGCGGAGCTGGAGATGGGGAGGCACTCGGTAATGCCCTGGACAACCCCGATTAGTAACGCATCAATGTAAGACATAAAGTATAGTAGTTAGTAGCTAGTAGTTAGGGGTTAGGGATAATGTTTGCTTCGTCGCTCCGCTCCTCGCAATGGCTCAATTTCAGTAAAGCTATTTAAGAGACACGATATTCGCGGGGGGCGGAAAACCACCATTATTTTGACTGGCCTTTATACCAGGACACAAACCTTTCAATCCCCTCTTGGATCGGAACCTTGGGGGCGTATCCGAGCATCTCCTTCGCCTTGCGGATATCTGCGTAGGTTACAGGGACATCCCCCGCCTGAGAAGCAAACTGCGTGACGATCGCCTTTTTCCCTATGGCGCGTTCCATCGTTTCGATGAGCGCGCTGAGTTGGATGGTTTCCGATTCGCCGAGGTTGAATATTTCGAATGGGAAAGGCGTGTCGATAGCCTTGAGCACACCGTCCATGATATCGTCGATATAGGTATAGTCCCTCCGGCTGGAGCCATCGCCGTACACCTCTATCGGCTCCCCCTGTGCAATCTTGCGCGTAAAACGGTGAATGGCCATCTCCGGCCGCTGGCGGGGACCGTAGACCGTGAAGAAACGAAGACAGCTGATGTTCATACCATAGATGCGATGGTATGCATAGCAGAGGAGCTCACACGCCCTCTTCGTTGCCGCATAGGGGGAGATAGGCTGATCCACCCGGTCACCCTCAGAAAACGGAATCTTGCGGTTGACCCCGTACACCGACGACGATGAACCGAATACGAAGCGATTGATGCCTTTCTCCCTGGCGAACTCCAGGAGCGTGAGCGTCCCGCCGCAGTTAACCTGTTCGTAGAGCATTGGCGCTTTGATGGACTCGCGCACACCGGCCCGCGCGGCAAGGTGGACGATGAGATGACACTCATGCCGTGCACCGATCTTCCGGAGCAGACCCCCATCCCGTATATCCCCCTCTACCAATGTAAAAAGCGGGCTGGGCAGGCACCCCGCGATGCTCTTCCTCTTGATAGCCGGGTCATAGGCATCATTAAAATCGTCGAGGCAGACCACCTCGTCTCCTCTTTTGAGAAGATGCTCCACCAGATGCGAACCTATGAAACCCGCACCCCCGGTGACAAGTATTTTCATTTTTTTATCGTTTCACTTTTGTTTTATCGTTTCACTTTTGGCTTCTTATCGTGGCTATGTTATCACAACACCATCCGCACACGCAAGAAACGCCGGCTCCAGGAGATGGATCAGTTTGGGGAGCATTGATTTGTAAGGGTTCGATTCCCGCCTGAGGCGGGCAAGTATCGAACTTGCCACGTAACATACGTGGCCCGGGCGTGATCTTTCGACTTCGCTCAGGACAAGTTCATCACGCCCCTACAACATAGAAAAACTATACCCGTAGTCCAATTGACCCACTACTCGGCTCCAGGAGATGGCGGATAAGATGTGGACGCGATCAGACTGGCGTCAACCGTCGGGTAAACCTGGACTCTACACACGGTGGGTCCCCTCACCCGCAGTCCCCGAGGGAGGCTGTATGTCTTCAGGGAACGTACGAACCCTCAGTCACCGTCCTAGCATAAAGTGCGCCGTTACCCTCTCCGTTATTATCTGACGGCGACGCGCGTCGGGTTCGATGAAATTATGTAACTGCTCAGGAGCCAGAATTCAGGAGTCAGGAGTTAAAATGAGGACGCCAGCGGCGACATTTGAGGACTTGAGCTACAGCGATGTTCCCGAGTTAATGCAGTTATTTGAAGTGATCAGCAATCTACCGGAAGCTTATTCGCGCTCCATTCCGGATTCTGGCTCCTGGCTTCTGACTACCCGAGTAGTTACAACGCATCCATCCGTTCATCATCTCAGAGGAACGGAGAAGAATGGGATTTGGTTGCGGACGTAGGCCGCCCTGGAATACGTGGTGGGAGATACGAAAGAAGGGAAGAAGCGGTATGGTGATTTTGTTCTATCCGGGATACACAAAGGAGTGAAGAATCCGCTCGCAGAAGCACGAGCGGAAGCAGTGCTCGGGACGGATAGTTTAATTGAGTGGGTAAGGAAGACGTTTATAGCTGGGAAAGAATGGACGGGAAGAGACTGGCCGCAGGTGAGATCACTCAGTGGTGTTATTCCTGTGAAGGAGATTGCGCGGGTGGTGGGTAAAGAGTACGGGGTGAAACCCGAGGAGCTCTTGAAGGCACGCTCGCCACATAGAGAGGGGCGGCGGGTACTGATTGAGATGAGTTATCTGCTGAATATCTATGGCCTCGCGACCACGCGAAACGAGAGGCCGCCGCCCGTGTACGACGTGTAGGCGTTGTCTTGGGCGGAGCAATAACCGTAGCCCAGTGCCCGCGCGTCCGTAGACCAGTACCCGCCGTTGGCGGCGCCGCAGGCGGCAGTCCAGCATTGGTTTATGCCTGGTGATAAGGGGGACGATGTGTTCTCGTAAAAGGAGCCACCGGCGGTGGAACAGGCACTATTATACGCGCCCGGTTCGGGCAGCGCTGACCCTGAAGCGGCCGCCCAGGTGGCCAGTACAGTGTCACGCGAGGCCCAATCTATACCCCCGATGGTTTCAGCGGACCAGTACTTACTTCCGTCCACGCAGTCGGCAATGGAGAGAGCAGAGATGTATCCCTTACCGCTCACTCCGTCATGACCGGTTGTGATGGTTGTCGCGTTGACTACTGTTACGATCTCAGACCAGCGCCCGGCCACAGCCGCTTCCATCCGGATCTTCAACGTGCCCGCGGTGTTGCAGGTATATGTCCCGGTCTTGGAGGTGTCGCTATCGACCCCTTTGTTCCAAGAAACATTAGTCATGATGGGTTGCGACCAGCAGGCGCTGTTGTACCAGTGCCAGCCGGTAGTGGCGTTGCAGGTGGCGGAGTTTAACGTCCATGGTGTTGGGGTTATGGTTGGGGTTGGGGTTGTGGTTGGGGTTGTGGTTGGCGGTACATATGTACCCGTTTGTACTCCCCAGCTTCCCGACTGCGTGCAGAAGAACTTTACTCCTGACTCTACATTAGCAGCAGTCGCGGGGCACTGATCGAGCATGGCCTTATGGTCTTCGTATATTTCCTTTAGGGTCTTCATCGTGCCAACCGTTGGCCCGAATGCGGGCGGCCCGAAAGGGCCGGGTGTTGGCGCCACCGCCCCTGAATTCAGATAATTGTAAATATCCAGGAGCGTGTACATCCCGCTCCCACCTGAAGGCGCTCCCGGAGAATCAAGACTCCCCGCAACCGCCATGCCGCACAAACCCACCGCAAACATCACACCTACAACTACCACTGTCAATCTTCTCATTTTCCTTCCTCCCTTTTTCACCGCGAAGGCGGTTTATATTGTTCTTTCTTCATCACAAAGGCACAGAGAACACCGAGAATCTTTAAACCTTAAACTTTCAACTTCCTCCTGTCTTTACCTCTGTGCCCTCCCCCAAGGGGGCCTCTTAGGGGCGCGTCTTTGTGGTTTAAATTGGTGTTTCTGCGGTTTGTATTCTTTTTCACCGCAAAGGCGCAAAGAGCGCAACGTAAACGTAATCTTTTCTGGCTCACCCCGGGATTTTGCAACTAACTACATGGGAGCATAATACGTAACATCTTATTAGCAAATGAGATATCGCTGAGCTGTCACTCCAATACATCCTCTCCCCTCTGAGGGGAATAGGTCTGGTGAGGGATGACTCCAAAAAAACCCGGCTCACACCCCCCTAACCCTCCCCCTTCGGAGGGGGAGGGTAAAGCGCACGCCCCCGGCTCACAAAAACCCGGGTTGAGTCTCTTTTCTTTCTACTTCATTTCTAACCGCAAGAAATTGGTAACTACTCAGTGCTCAGGTGCTTACTCTACAATGTTACCAAGCCCCCCTCCCGGAAGCAAGAAGAAAAATTGACAAAGAAGAAAAATAGCAACAGAAAAAAATCGTAACTGCTCATGATCCAGAATTCAGGAGTCCAGACCTCCTGACTTAGGGGCATCTCTTTCGCTCTGAAAGTTTCCACGCCATTTGTCTGGCACAGGCCGTGGATATTGAGCCATACGGTCGCACGAAGTTCCCCTGACAAGTCCCGCCCACCGTTTCAGAGGTGCAAACCCAAAACTGTCCGCTTTTTTGGCCGTCATGCTATTGTTTCCTTGTGATTCAGGCACCGAAGCAAGGGGAACTGTTCCCGGAAGTGAACGCGCCGGCTGGCTCTACTACGCGCATCTTGATAGCCTCTGGACTTCGCCGTTCCTAGCCAGCTCGTCGCCTGCGCGTTGGCCTCTCTGCCAGTTCGTGTTCCTACGGTCGCGGGTTTGCCTTCCGCTTCTTTCAGCTTCGCCTTCCGGTTACGCCTTGCGGTTCGGCTACGGTTGCCGCTATCAGCTCCGACAAGCTCCTTTCAGCTTGTGAGAAACAACGCATGCCGGGCACACTAGGGGCGCGATCCTTCGGCAAGCTCAGGACAAGTTTTATCGCGCCCGGGTTCGATAAATCGAACCGCTACAAATCAAAGGCACCCAAATTGAGTCACTACCCGATTTTCATATATGGCGGATAAGATGTGGACGCGATCAGACTGACTTCTCCCGTCAGATGAGCGATGTTATTATGAACGGGAGCCCCTTCAATTATGGTCACCGGGGCAGGCTGTATGTCTTCAGGGAACGTACGAACCCTCAGTCACCGTCCTAGCCCGACTTTCGCTATTCAGCACAAAAATTGTCGTAACTACTTGAAAATCAACGCCAGTTTATAAAAGGTCTTCACTACATCCTGCCCCTTAAAGCATATGTCCCGACCTCCGGTGGCGGCTGAGGCGGCAAACGGAGCTTG
>JAPLCW010000098.1 GCA_026392015.1 Candidatus Auribacterota bacterium
TCAAACTGGGGGGCAATAAATACGTCTGATCAGGTTCATATGGCCTGTATATCTTCGACATCGAGTAATCTCCTTGTTTTGCCGCACCGCAATTTTATCAAAATATACGGCAAAATAGGATTACTCGGACAGGCTCCTAGATACTCCTTTTCCAATTCCCTCGATTACAAAAGCAATTAATTGCGCTATACTAACCCAAGCAACTTCAAGGAGACACTGAACATGGCATTCTGCTACGAAATATTGGTTATCTTGGTTATGCTCACCTTTACCGCAATCTGTGTCGCATATGAAATGGGCTTGGCATCCATCTCCCAATCCAGAATCAATGTTCTGCTCCGCCAGAAAAAACGGGGAGCGGAAGAAGCCTCCTTCATGAAGGGCAGGATGGAGGCAAGCCTGGCCATCGCACAGCTCGGCATCACGCTCGCCGCAGCCATCGCCGCCGCGACGGGAGGCGCCGGTATCGTGGAGGAGTTCGCACCGTATCTCCACGCCAGCTGGGGCATATCCGAGCCTCTTTCGAAAATCATATCCCTCATCGTTCTAATAATTCCGTTCACTTTTGTCACCATAGTGTTCGCGGAACTGGTGCCCAAGGTATACGCGTACAGCAACAGGGAGCGGGTTGTATTGCGGCTTTCTCCCGCGATGAAGCGTGTGGGGACCATCACCTATCCCGCCATCATGATTATGGAAATGCTGGTAAAAAAAGTGGTCGGAATCGTGACAAGGCGGCAGCATTTGGGCGGAGCTGAAGATAGGGCCCGTGGATTACATGAACTGATTGCGGCAGCCTCGCTCGCGAAGGCATCCAATCTCCTGGGAGAACGTGAGGAGAAGATCGTCGTATCCGCAGCCAATCTATCCGCGCGGCGCGTGCGCGACATCATGCTGCCGGCAAAGGATATCTACACGATCACCGCCGGGAGCAGCCTCATGGACGCCTTCCTGAAGGCTCACCTCGACATGCATACACGTTTCCCGGTATGCTCCAAGGAAAACGACCCCCAGACAATCCAGGGATATGTAAATTTTAAGGATATGGTCGTGGCCCTCAAGAGCACCCCGAGTGAGGCCACGATCAATGGCGTCACAAGGCCCATTACACGGGTCGACGAGGATATGTCGCTCTCGCATGTGCTCGAACAGATGATGCGCGACAAGACGCATATCGTCGTCGTTGCATCCCAGAAGGGCCGTGTGCTCGGCATGGTGACGCTCGAGGACATCATCGAACAGCTCGTGGGGGAAATAGAGGACGAGTTCGACCGCCTCTCGACGCGCATCCAGCCTTATGGCTCCTCCTGGATCATGGGAGGAGGGGTTCCCATGACCACGGTGGCTTCCACCCTCGGGCTCAACTGGACGGGCAAGTTTCCGGATGGGAAGGTTCCCAATCTTATCAAGTGGTGCACACAAAAGATGGGCCGTTCCCCGGCACGGGGCGAGGTTGTGGAGAGCGACAATGTACGGGTCATCGCCCGCAAATTCCGTAGAAAAATAATGTCAGAGGCTATCGTAAGCCTGATCGAAACGGCGTGAGTGTCACGCACGGCACAGGAGGGTCCATTCAAATGATGAATACACTTATCGTCACATTGCTTTCGTTTCCCCTCGTCACCAGCTGGCTTTTCTGGGGGAACAATCCTGGAGTCAAAATGGATCTGGGAAAGATCGAGAAAACCCCCGCACTTACCTGCGGCATTCTCGGGGGGGTTCCCCGGAGGGTACAGAAGATCCAGATCGTTAGTTCTTCATCAAAGGCTGGCAAGGAGATCGCCGTACTGGGGCAGAGCATGATAACCTTCGTCTCATGCGAGAATTACGAGATCAATAATCAGATCTCCTTTATGGAACAAGATATCGCTGAGAAGAAATCAAAGCTCGGCCTGAATCCCGAGCTTGTTGATGCAGACAACGATGGAAATCTTGAAATAATGATGGGGGGAGGCGCGTTGGGCGGAGTGGGACTCCTGGACGAGACAGAAAAATTAATCTGGAGTTTCCACCCGGATCACATGCTTCCTCCAAACAAAATGATCCATGGTGATCTCGACAAAGACGGCACTATCGAATTCTATGTGGCCGACCCGACGGGACTCTATCAACTGGACGCAAAGGGGACGTTGCTGAAGAAATTCTCCGATGGGTGGATCTCGGACATCCATATCGTCGATGATCCCCACGCCACAAAACCCCTTCTCGTCGCGCTCACGCATAGAAGAGAGTTTCGATTTTATGATTTCAGCGGCGCCCTGGTGAGAAAATTCAAGCCCGCATACCGGTTTTCCCGTTTTGATATCGTCAACTGGCCTTCGAGCCCGAATATCCTGATCGGGGTAAAGGGATTCCATCGGTGGAGGGCGGTTCTGCTCGACCTCGAGGGGAAGACCGTATTCGATCACATTTTGCCGAGCTTTTGGTTCGCTCACGGTCCGGAGGGAGTTGCCGTGAGATTCAGCGAAAAAGAGCCGCCCTATCTCGCGGTCGTGGGCCACACCAGGGGGCTCATTCGATCGCCTCTCACGCAATTGAGCATTTTCTCCCCTTCCGGGGAGCTCATCTATCGGGAGAACCTCAAGGCAAACAAAGGGCTATGCGTGAACGATTGCAAAAAGGGCAAAAACGAGACACTGCTGGCCGGCGACGATGGCTGTACCGTGTGGGAATATAGTCTGAAATAGAGTAACTACTCCGAAGCCAGAATTCAGGAGACAGGAGATAAACGTTTCCTTGAAATGCCATTATTCTGTATTCTGGATTCTGTATTCTTGCTTTTCCATTATGACTCCTGAGCAGTTACGAAGTAACAATAGATCTAACCTGGATTATTCACCAACTATTAATGTTTTAACCGCGGATTACGCGGATTTGCATTGTGTAATCCGCCTAATCCGCAGAATCCGCGGTTGCATATGTCAGGCTGTTTAAATTGCTCTTTTATTCGTCTGATGAATAATCCAGGCTAAAACAACATGTAAGGAGATATTTCGTGAAACAAAACTCCAGGATTGTCGCGCTCATCCTCATCCCTTTTTTTCTCACATCCTGCGCCTCTGGCCCTCTGGGCGGCGCAAGAATCAACATCGTGGCCGCCCGCGAGGGCAGGGTTGCCGAACTGCCAAAGGGGATGCAGATCAAAACGGTTCTCGACGATACGCTTTCCTCGGCCAGCGCGCATGTGGGTCAGAAATTTTCCGTCAGCGCGGTCGAGGGGATTTCTTCCGGCGACATCGTCGTGATTCCCGCGGGCACAAAAATCCACGGCTCGGTCACGAAGATCAAGCCTCCCAGCATGGGGCTCATGAAGGCTAAGATAGAAATACAGTTTGAGAGCATCAGTCTGAATGGGAGAAACTACCGCTTCCCGGGCAAGACAGGGCTCGATATCAATGCCTATGCCAAAACGGGGGCGACGCAATTGGGAGAGGCGGGAGCCAAGAAGGCGATCAAATATTTCATCCCTGTCATGGGGCAGATATTCATGGTGATGGATGTATGCAAAGCCGCCCAGACCGTGACCGAGGACAAGCAAATCAGATTAGAACAAGGCTCCCACATCATTGTGCAGCTTACCAAACCCGTCCGCATCCCATTGGGGTAATCGGTATTCCATCGATTAGTACAGTTCGGGCCGGGGACGGCCCTCCCACATATAATGAATGCATCTCCGTGGGAGCGGCTTCCAGCCGCGATAAGTCTTCAGATTCGACTCTCCCGCGAAAATCAATACTCCAGGATATTCTCAAACGCCTTCCGCTGGTACTCGTGGATCATGGGGATGGCGGCGACGTCCCGGGCGAGCGGTGTGAGTGATGCGAGATCTTCCCTATCGATCAGGTCGAGCCTGAACTTCTTGCACCCCGCGATGAGCTGCTGGAGCCCCACCTTGATCCTGTCGAAGTAGGTATAGACGCCGACCCCCGTCCAGGGGAGTTCCTTGCCGACCGCGGCGCCGTACCTTGCCTTCAGATCGGTCATGGTGATGAAAAACTTCGACGGGTCGTCGCTGTACCTGTCCCTGAAAGCGTGGGGGAGATCCTCGGCCTCGGCCAGCTTGGTGAAATAATCCGCCTTCATGGCGGCGGTGATCGGGGCCCGCGCCATGGCGACCCCCTTCACGATCGGGCCGTCCCCGAAGTTGCTCATGGCGATCGCCTTGAAGATCTGCGTCTCGTTCACGAACCCTCCGGCGATGACAATATCGGGGATGAATTTCCCTTTCTTTTTCAAAATCCTGGCAGCCTCGAGGACGATGGATTCGAGGTAGATCGTCGGAGTGGAGCACTCCTGCATCATCGGGACCGGCGACATTCCCGTGCCTCCCCCGCCCCCATCCAGCGTGAGCAGGTCAACCCTGGCCGCCGACGCGCATTTCAGGATGAACGCGATCGCGTACGGATTGGGCGATCCTGTTTTGAGAAACACCTTCTTCGCCCCCTCGCCCCTGAGCCTCTTGATGTCCTCGACGAATCCACCGAACTCCGGCATCCCCACCCTCGAGTGCCGCTCGAAGGTATCAAATACATGCTTCCTGAACGCCTCCTGCACCGCGGCGTCCTCGGGATCGGGTATAACCACATAGCCGCGCTTCTTGAGCATGATCGCTTTCTCGAGGCTGTAAATCCTCACCTCCCCGCCGATATTCTTCGCCCCCTGTCCCCACTTCCGCTCGATGATGTTCACACCCAGCGTATTGATCGCGTACGCGGCCACGCCGCAGCGCTGATCCTCGACGTTCGTCTGGACGCCGATGTCTCCGAACTTCCCGTCCCAGAACTTGCGGTAGTGGTCCACGCGAAACTTCAGCTGCGGCGAATCGATCACCTTCCCGTTCGAGTCGAACTTCGCATCCTCGTCCATCCCGCACACGTTCTCGCCGATCACGTCGATGACCCCCGAGATGGCGGCACCTATCGAGAGCCCGAGCCAGTTCCTCCTCGCCACATCGGTCGAACCGAGGCCCGGGATGATCACGGGAATCTTCACCTTGATCCCGCCGAGCGTCTGGAAAACATCAACATTGGGGAAGAGCGCCTTGTCTGAATCCTCCTCGATCCCTTTCGTTCCTCTCACCTCCACCATGATCTGAAAATCAGTCCAGTTGAGCCCGTAATCCTTGTTGGATGCGGCGGTCGATTCGCCAAACTTCTCCGGCTCGGGATAGAGAACCTCCCTGCCGCGGAAGGCGCTCTTCCCGACCTCGCACAGCACCTTGCACTCCCTGATGCAGAGCGGACACATCCCGCTCAGGGGAGACGGATCGCTGACCCTCACGCTTGTCCCGCTTGTAGTACGAGCATTTTCTCTCATAGGTTCTCCTCCTGTGCAATTGATGGGATTGGGGCTGCTCCGCGAGCCCTTTAATAGGCGTACAGTTTACCATAGGGGCGATGACTCAGAGGCACATATTTACTGAAGCGGGAATGGAGGATGGATCCGGAACCCTTCAGGTTGAATGTGCGGCAGAACAAAGCAACATACTTTTTAAGGAGCGCGCGGTCCCCGTCAGTCAGGGGCATGCGGCGAATCTCTTTGCCGAGCTGATTCTCACGCAACGAGCCGCGCACGTAAATTACGCCGCCGTGAGCTCCGCTCCCGATGCCAAAACCGGCGGGGGACGCGGACTGATCCTCAAGCGCGAGAACAATGATAATGCCCCCCGCCATATACTCGCCGAGGAAATCCCTCACCCCACCCCCGATGACGAGCACGGGCATGAGCTCCTTAAACGCTTTCATGTGAATGCCCACGCGATAACCGGCGTTGCCGCGAATGAGGAGTTCTCCTCCCCTCATGGCGTACCCGAGCACATCGCCCGCGTTGCCGTGGACGGAAATGCGCCCGCTATTCATGGTGTTGGCGATGATGTCCTGACCATTTCCCAAAACCTCAATCTGAGGCCCGTCCATGAACGCCCCCAGGTCGTTGCCGGGGATGCCCTCGATCCTCATCCGCAGGTCGCCCTTCACGCCCGCGCAGATATAGCGATGTCCGAGCACATTCCGAAGCGTGATATCGTGCGCGCCTCCCGAGATAGCATTGTGGATCTTTTCATTTAGCGAGCGATAATCAAGCCCCGACGCATCAATATGCATTTTCACTGGAGTTTGCCCATTTTTCTCACATGAGTAATAAATTATGGTTCTCTTCCACTCCGTGTGGGTAAAGCCATTTATCCCCTCCCCCTGTGAAGGGGGAGGGTAGGGGTGGGGGTGTCTCCCTGTAACAAGGACTGGCCGTTATGTGGCCATGTGTCATTATTGTTGCGGGGTGATCGAAATCACCCCCCTCCCAACCTCCCCCCTTCTGAGGGGGGAGGGAATAACTAAAGCAATCCACACAAACTGGAAGAGAACCTAAGTTATATGAAACACCGAAGATTATCAGTTCATCCAAATCTTCCCCTCTCCCCTCGGAGGGAGAGAGTTAGGGTGAGGGGGAGATCAATGTCACCCCCATCCTGACCTTCCCCCTTCGGAGGGGGAAGGGGAGAGTGCCTTCTCCCGTTTTTGATCACGACTAGCCTGATCTATTCACCAACTTGAGACTGACCTTATCCAAATATATCGTAACACATTGCATTGTAGGGGGCTGATTTATCAAGCCCGTTCTCAGCCTGGGTTCGATGAATCGAACCCCTACAACACGCAGATGAATAATCCAGGCTAGATCCTTCCCTGAAAACAAATATGAAGTCCGATACATTGGAAATAAGGGAAGCCCCGGCATCCTCATACCTCGATCGGGGCGATATGCATCGCCCTGTTCTGCTTGGGCACATAGATGTATCCGAAGTTTTCACTGAGCAGCTCGTCCTTGAAAGATGTAATATCCGTTTCATCAGACATCAGACCTGCGATAATACCCGCCCGCTCAATCTCCCCGAGGAAGAGCGCCCCCGTGATGCGATCGTTTTTCAGAATGATCTTCTTGTAGACGGGCCCGATCTTCTCCCGAACCGTGAGCGCCTCTGCATTTCCCCCCTCAGCGGCGCTCTCTCCGAATGTGATCAGAGGCAAACCGAATATCTCGATCGAATTCATCTGCCTGCCGGCCTTGTATATCCTTTTCTCACCCGCCATGTTCGCTCCCGCGACACGGCCCTGCGCGTACGCGAGCGGCCAGATGGGGATGTTTTTCCTTCCGCCCTGAACGGCCGCCGCCTCCGTCACATCGCCGGCTGCATAAATTCCCTCGACCGAGGTTGCCATATGCCGATCAACCAGGATTCCTGTTCTCGTGCGTATCCGTGTGCCTTTACAGAGACCGAGACGCGGCCGTACACCCACAGCCACCACCAGGTGCGCACAGGGGATTTCCTCCCCGCCTTCCATGACCACGGATATGATCGCACTGCCTTTGCGTCGTATCTCCTTGACGCGCCGGGAGAGGACCAGCCCCACCCCGTTCTTTCTGATATGCGCCGCAACTATTCTCCCCCCCTCGCGGTCAAGCACCGCGGGGAGCGGCCTGTCGGCCAGCTCGATAATCGTCACGCGTGCGCCGAGCGCTTTGAGTGCCTCGGCCGCCTTGATTCCGATGAGCCCCGCGCCGATCACCGCCGCCCGCGTCCCCCTCTTGACGCTCTTCCTCAGCGCGAGCGCGTCATCCCAGCTCGTGAACGCATGCACGTGAGGGCCTTCGATGCCCGCGATCGGGGGCGTTATCGCTTCCGCGCCCACCGCGAGAAGAAGCTTCTTATACGCGATCCGCCTGTTACGTGCGAGAACAACCTGCGCGCGCCGTGGATCGATCTCCCTGACCTCGCAGCCACGCATCGTTTCCACCGCCATCCGCGTATAAAAATCAGACGGGCGAAACCGCATCACCGCATCGTCCACCCGCCCCTCGAGATAATGAGAGAGGAGGGGGCGCGAATAAACCCCGCGGAGCTCACGCTCGATAACCGTAATGGTCCGCTCCCGGTCAATCTCGCGGATCGCCTCGATCGCCGCAACGCCGGCAATCGAGTTTCCCACGATAACGTAATGTGAACTATTTCTTCTTTTCATGCTCTTCACACACCAGCGCCTCATTCGGGCATGCAAGCACGCACACCGGCACCTTCTTGTCGGGGCAGAGGTCGCACTTGGTCACCACCCGGCGACCTCTCGTGTCTCTCCTGATTATGCCGAACGGACACACCATGATGCACGACCAGCATCCGACACAGCGTTCCTGATCGCAGAGCACGGCGCCCGTCTTCTTGTCCCGCTGCATGGCGCCCGAAATGCACGCCGCGATACAGGGAGCCTCCTCACAGTGGCGGCACGGGAGCGCAAACGATACGGGTCCCCGCTGCTCGACGATCATCCTGGGCAGAGCCCGGGGGAACTCTTCCTTGTATGCCTTGATGATCTTCTTCGATTTTGAATGCTCCACGAGGCAATGGATCTCGCAGAGCCTGCACCCCATGCAATACTCCTCGCGGACATATATTTTCTTCATATAAAAACTCAACCTGGTTTATTCAGAATCTTAAGGTTCTAACCGCGGATTACGCTGATTATGCGGATTTCTTATTTTTAAATCCGCCCAATCCGCAGAATCCGCGGTTGCGTCCCTTGTTTCTTAACAATTAAACACCCAACCTGACTTATTCGAAACCCTTAGAGTTTTAACCGCGGATTACGCTGATTATGCGGATTCAAATAACGGCAGATTGTTCAAAGCACTTCTCTCCCCTTTAAACTGCCGTGTTCATCCCTGTTCATCGGTGGTTCCTATCCATTCCCCTCTTCTAATCCGCGTAATCCGCGGTTAGGGTTTCCATCCGCTAAGGACACTGAAACAATCTCTCAGTGTTCTCAGTGGTTAGATCCTTTATTCTTTTACAACGACTCCCCCGCGGGCTTCACGCCGAGTATATCCAGCTCCTCTTTCGACAGGCCGATGCCGCGGAGACGCAGCCTGTTGCCGCGGAGCGATTCGATCGCGTTCGCCCCCATCCCGCCGAGCAGCTCCTTGATCTCCAGACTCCAGGCACGGATCAGATTGGCGAGGCGTCTCGTCGCGATCTCGGGGTTGAGCCGCTTGACCAGATACGGGTCCTGCGTCGCGATCCCCCAGTTGCATTTGCCGGTGTAGCAGCGCTGGCACATGTGGCACCCCATCGCGATGAGCGCCGCGGTGGCGATATAGACGGCGTCCGCTCCGAGGGCGATCGCCTTCACAACATCGGCGCTGTTGCGGATGCCGCCGCCCGCGATTATGGACGCCTCGTTCCGTATCCCTTCCTGCCGCAACCTGCTGTCCACCGCGGCAAGAGCCAGGGCTATGGGAAGGCCCACGTTGTCCCTGATGCGCGTGGGCGCCGCGCCGGTCCCCCCGCGGAATCCGTCAATGGCGATGATGTCGGCCCCCGCGCGCACCATTCCACTCGCAATCGCCGCGACGTTATGCACCGCAGCGACCTTGACGATGATCGGCTTGCGGTAGCGCGTCGTCTCCTTGAGCGCCGCAATGAGCTGGGCAAGGTCCTCAATCGAATAGATATCGTGGTGGGGCGCGGGAGAGAGCGCATCCGTACCCTCGGGGATCATCCGTGTTTCAGAAATCGCCTGGTCAACCTTCTCCCCGGGGAGGTGTCCCCCTATCCCCGGCTTGGCCCCCTGACCGATCTTGATCTCTATCGCCGCCCCCGCTTCGAGGTAGTCCTTATGCACGCCGAATCGGCCCGATGCCACCTGGACGATCGTATTCTTGCCGAAGCGATAGAGGTCTTTGTGCAGTCCCCCTTCACCCGTATTGTAGAGAATACTGCACTCCCTTGCCGCCCCGGCGAGGGCAAGGCAGGTGTTATAACTGATCGCGCCGTATGACATCGCGGAAAAAAGAATAGGCACCTCAAGCTCGAGCTGGGGAGCGAGAACCGTTTCGAGCGCTACGGCCGGGCCGCGGCGCGAGAGCCGCGCGGCGCGAGGTTTGCGCCCAAGGAATGTTTTGAGTTCCATCGGCTCGCGGAGCGGATCAATTGAGGGATTGGTCACCTGGCTCGCGTCGAGAAGGAGGTTGTCCCAGTAGAGCTTGTGGGGCATGTCGCTCCCCATACCGGAGAGAAGGAGCCCACCCGTCTCCGCCTGCTTGTAGATCTCTTCGATCGTACGCGGGGTCCAGTAGGCGTTCCCTCGATATTCGCGAGGGTGCTCCTTGACAACAAGGGCCTGCGTGGGGCACAGGGTCGCACACCTCTGGCAGCCTACGCACCTCAGGTTGTCCGTACTGACCTTCCCATCCGAGGGGTCATAGGAGTGTGACTCGAACGCGCACTGCCGCACGCAGACCTCGCAATGGATACAGCGGTCGTCGTCGCGCACGATCTGAAACTCCGGTTGGATAAATGACTTCATCTTGCTCCCTGATTCATACAAAATCTTATTTAAACCACAGATGAACCCCCATTGGAACAGGTTAACCCCATCAAGTTATCAATTTTTAGTGTTTTAACCGCGGATTAGGCGGATTGGGCGGATTACAAACAAGAATCCGCATAATCCGCGGTTACATACTTTGATCTCCGAATCGCTCCTCTAGTCGTTACGTTTTTAGCCGTGTTTATCAGTGTTCATCCGTGGTTAACAATCAGCCGATGAACCCGGCGGAATTTTTATCCTTGCTCCATAGTGAAGACCGTCGGCTCCCCCGCCGCGGGGGACCAGACCCGCTCCGGCTCGGGACATACTGCCCGGATGGCGCATTCCTCGCTCGCCAGGAATCGGCGGCTGCCCGCCACGGCGGCGATGAGAGGCCGCAGTTTTATCCGGTCGGTAAGCCCCACCATACCGCGGGGATGCGCGAGGATGAGCGCCGAGGGGCCGTTGATCATCGCGCTTCCGTACACGATGCGGAGCGTTCTGTAGAAATTTTTTTCGTGGGGAGTCATTTCCGCGATCCTCTCCCAGAGTGGCGGGGCGAGCGCGGCACAGGCGATATCGAGCGGCAGGCCGTGTCTTCTCGCGAGCAGGTCGAAGAGATAGAGGATCGCCTCCGAGTCCGTCTGGAGCATAAGCCTGTAGCCGAATTCCTCCAGGTAGCGCTTGTTGGTACCGTACGATGAGATTTCTCCGTTGTGCACCATGGCCCAATCGAGCAGACCGAACGGGTGGGCCCCGCCCCACCAGCCGGGCGTGTTTGTGGGGAATCGGCCGTGCGCGATCCAGATGTGGGCGCCGTATTCCTCAACGCGATAGAAACGTGCAATCTGCTCGGGGTAGCCGACCCCCTTGAACACCCCCATGTTCTTCCCGGAGGAGACGACGAACGCGCCCTCGATGAACTCGTTGATCTCCATGACGACCATCATCACGATGTCGTCATCGCTCATCTCGTAATAGCGCTCCCTCGTTTCCGGGCAGATCCTCAGGAAATACCTCCAGAGGATCGGGCGCTTCACCACCTCCTTCACGGGCGTCGTGGGTATCTCCTCCTCTCCCACAATTTCAAAGCATTTCTCCATCGCGTTTTCCGTCTGCTGCTTCGCCTCGCTATAGTCATACATGAGATGGAAGCAGTAATCGTTCGCGTGGCGCGGATAGATGCCGTAGCCGGCGAAACCGCCGCCGAGCCCGTTCGAGCGGTCGTGCATCACCTCGATAAGGCCGACGATTTCGCTGCCCGGGATCACCACACCGTTCACATCCATGATTCCGGCAATCGAACACCCTGAGGGGATGCGCTCGCGGGCCAACTTACGGACTCTCGGCGAGGTCGAATTATTCATACTGTAATAGTTTAGCATATAGTATGGCCTAATTTCATGCCCTCGATAAACACAGAACAGCCGATAGCGGAGCCATGAATACCGCATCCGCATTACTACACAAAACCTCACACATCAGAATCCAAACTCCCCAATAGATCCCCGGACAGCATTAAGGATTACGCCGTAAGCTGCAAGCAAACCCCTTACTGCTTACAACTTACTGCTTAGTGCTGGTTATCCATGATCTCACCCACCAGACGGATATAGTGACATCGACTCAATCTGGGAGATGCTGATGGGCGCGATAAAACTTGTCCTGAGCTTGCCGAAGGATCGCGCCCCTACACTATACAGTAATTATACCCTGAATGTAATTCAAGCCAGCCGGAGAAAGCGGATGAATATCACAAACCGATCGGTTATACTGCGCCAGTGGCGGAGATGGAGCCTGGATTCATCCCGCGGGGATCTGATGTATGACCTATATCTTCTTTATCTACGGCCTTGCCTTCTTCAGCATGGGGCTTGCGATCCTGCTCCTCCCTAAAAAGGGGAGCGTCTTCGCGGTGGTGCATGAGCTGTGGGCGATCGGCGCTTTTGGGATTGTTCACGGCATCAACGAATGGCTGGACATGTTTATAATCATCCATTCCCCCGAAAAAGTGGCGTTTCTGGAAATCGCGCGGATGATCACCCTGCCGCTTTCGTTCCTTTTTCTCATCCAATTCTCCACGACAAGCATCCGCAAGATGGAAAACGTCTATCCGTTCATGAAGGCACTCCCTCTCGCACTCCTCCTCGTATGGGGAATCATGACACTGGCGAGCGCCAACCACTTTGTGAAAGGCGATATATGGGCCCGGTATATTCTGGCGGGCCCCGGGATATTTCTGACGGTCTATGCCTTTTATCTTCAATCCGCCTGGTGTAAGGAAAAGGCGCTACCAGAGATAGCCAGGGAATTTTCGTTAGCGGCGTGCTCGTTTGCCCTCTATGGATTTTTTGCGGCGGTGATTGTCCCCCCGGATAATTTCTTCCCCGCATCGTTCGTCAACTCCGCGCTATTCCTGGATTCGGTGCACCTCCCCGTGCAACTTTTCCGCACGGCCTGCGCCGTCATTGTGGCGTTCAGCATGATGCGCGTGCTGAGGCTGTTTGACTACACGATGCAGGAAAACATCAAGCAGATGGCCTACCATGATCCCCTGACCGGCCTGCCCAACCGGATAATGCTCGACGACTGCCTCTCCTCGGCGATGCTGCGCGCGCGCGCGGGGAGAGGGAAGCTGGCGGTGATGATGATTGATGTGGATAAATTCAAGGAGGTAAACGACCGGTTTGGACATGCTACAGGGGATTGCCTCCTCCAGGCAGTGGGGAAGCGACTGACAAAAATGCTTCGCAAAAGCGATATGATTGCCCGCATGGGAGGGGATGAGTTCATGGTGTTGTTGGCGGAAGTGAGGACAGACGATGATGCGGATGTCGTGGCGCTAAAAATTATAAGCGCGTTTCAGGAGCAGATACTGTGCGAGGGGCATGAATTTCGCTCCACCGTGAGTGTCGGGATAGCACTGTGTCCTGATGACGGCAACACCTCTGTCGCGCTGGTCAGGGCTGCCGACGTGGCGATGTACCGCGCGAAGAAGAGGGGGAGGAATACATTCCAGCGCTACCACGGAGAGCCGCAGCAGGCCTGAGAGGCGATACCCTCGCCTGCCTCATAAGATCCATCAGGGCGCGTGAGGGGAGCGGATAGAGTTTTGTCCCCGGCTTTGGAAAAAGAAGAGATCATATATTTCACCGCGGAGACGCGGAGGGCGCAGAGATGCTAGATCATACGGAGAGCCAAGTTAATATGAATTATTCTTTGCGTGCTCTGCGGTGAGCTATTAATCTTTTGAAAAATCGGGGAAGCTGATGATGAAATCAAAAGTGCGTGCTTTTGTTTACCGTAGCCGAGACTTAACCTGATCTATTCACCAAATTTGATGTTTTAACCGCGGATTACGAGGATTCGCATTGTGTAATCCGCCCAATCCGCGTACTCCGCGGTTACATACGTTAAGCTTTTTAGATTGCTCTTTTATTCGTCTGCTGAATAATCCGGGTTAAGTCTCGGTTGCAAAATATATCGTAAATCTTAAAAAGCCCGCACTTTTTGTTGCATGATCGGGAAGCTCCTGGGACCTCATTTCCCCTTGCAGCAATACGGCAGTTGCAATATACTCACCACTTTAGCGAGTGATCGTTCCTCCTCGCGGGGGCTATGGAATAACATACCATGCTTCGAAACATCGTCATAAAAAACCGCTACGTTGATTCGGTCCTGCTCATGTCGATCGCCGCGAAGGCCAAGCAGTGCGGGGGAGTGACCGAAGTCTCCGCAATGATGGGCACCGATGCCAACAAGGATCTTCTGCGCGCGACCGGGCTGCTCGATCCTCGCGGCGTGGAAGCGGGGCCGATGGATCTCATCATCGCAGTCGTTGCGGATGACGACTCTACAATCAAGAACGCGGCGGAAGAGGTCGGGCGCCTTCTCACCACGCGCAGCGAAGAGACCGCCGGTCCCGAGGAAACGCTCCCCCGCACGCTCACGCGCGCCCTGGAGCAAAATCCGAAATCGAATCTCCTCTTCATTTCCCTCCCCGGGGCCTATGTGCGGCGCGAGGCGGATGCCGCGCTCGACCGGGGGCTCCATGTGATGATATTCAGCGACAATGTGTCCCTCGACGACGAGATCGCACTCAAACGCAAGGCGCGCGAGCGGGGACTCCTCGTCATGGGGCCTGATTGTGGAACTGCGATCATCAGCGGCATCGCCCTCGGTTTCGCAAATGTCGTCAACCGCGGGCCTGTCGGCATCGTCGCGGCATCCGGCACCGGCATCCAGGAAGTGAGCTGCCTCCTGTCGAACAGGGGACACGGCATCACCCACGCCATCGGTCTGGGCGGCCGGGACCTCAAGGAGGAAGTCGGAGGGATCAGCATGCTCCAGGGTATCGAGGGGCTCGATGCGGACCCCGACACAAAACTGATCGTTCTGATTTCCAAGCCGCCCGCGCCCTCGGTTGCACGGACGGTCCTTGACCGGGCAAAGGAATGCTCGAAGCCGGTCATCGTCATCTTCCTCAAAGGGGACCCGGCGGAGGCGGCGAAGCGGGGACTCGCATTTTCCCCGAACCTCGAAGGCGGAGCCCTTGCGGCGGTTGCCGTGCTTGAGGGGAAAAAATACACACCCACTGAAATCTCTCCCGAACTGAGTTCACGCGCGCGGGAAGCAGGGAAGGCGCTAAAGCCCGGTCCGAAATATATCCGGGGCCTCTACTCCGGGGGCACGCTCTGCGACGAGTCGCTCCTCATCCTGCGAGACCTGGTCGGCGACTGCTACTCCAATATTCCGCTCAAACCGGAACTCAAACTAAAAGACTCCAAGACAAGTACGGGCAACTGCCTCGTGGACCTCGGCGATGACGAGTTCACGAAGGGGCGACCCCATCCGATGATCGACTTCACGCTCCGCTGTGAGCGGATCGTCCAGGAGGCGCGCGATCCCGGGACTGCGGTGATCCTGCTGGATGTGGTTCTGGGACACGGCGCGCATCCGGACCCCGCAGCAGAGCTTGTGCCGTCCATCGACAAGGCGCGGGAGATTGCACAGGCTGCCGGACGCTCACTCTGGTTCGTCGCTTCCATCACGGGAACGGATGGGGACCCCCAGAACCGCTCCGTGCAGAAAAGCCGTCTCGAATGCGCGGGGGTTCTCGTTGCCGGAAGCAACGCGGAAGCGGCGCGGGCCGCGGCGATGATCGTATCGGGAAAGGGCAGGTAATCGTGACGAAGATCAGCCGGCTGCTGAAGGAAAAACCGTCGGTCATCAGCATGGGCCTGAAATCGTTCACGGACTCCATCTCCTCACAGGGGGCACGCGCGGTCCACATCGACTGGAAGCCCCCCGCGGGCGGGGATGTCCGCGCCGTCGCCTTGCTCGACTCATTGCGTTCCATTGAAGAAAAAATAAATAAAGCCAATGACAAAGCCCTTGATATGCTGATCAATGCCCAGCCGGTGCTCTTCGACGTGCGCCCCGCCCGGGAGGTCATTCCCGGCATGAAGGAGAATCTGATCCTCCATGCGGGTCCCCCCATTGAATGGGCCAGGATGTGCGGCCCCATGCAGGGGGCGATTGCCGGGGCTCTCCTCTACGAGGGGAAGGCGCGCTCAATTGACGAAGCGGAAAAACTGGCCGCGAGCGGCCGGATCGAGTTCTCTCCCTGTCACCATCACGGCGCGGTGGGACCGATGGCGGGGATAATATCGCCGTCCATGTGGGTCTTCTGCATCAGGAATGAGTCACAGGGCAACACCGCCTTCGCGACTTTGAATGAGGGGCTCGGGAAAGTGCTCCGCTTCGGGGCCAATAGCCCCGATGTGCTCAAGAAACTCAAATGGCTGGAGGAAACCCTCGCGCCCTCCCTCTCAAAGGCAATCCGGATCTCCGGGGGAATCAATATCAAAAACCTCATCGCCCAGGCGCTCCTCATGGGGGATGAATGCCATAACCGCAATGTCGCTGCAACGGGCCTCTTTCTTCGCGCGATCACTCCCGCCCTCCTTGCAACCGATCTTGACAAGCAGACCATACAACAGATCTTCGAATTCATCACGGGGAACGATCACTTCTTCCTCAATCTCTCGATGCCGTCTTCCAAAGCAATGATCGACCCGATCAAGGGACTCGACTGCAGCACCGTCATGTACGCAATGGCGCGCAACGGAGTCGATATCGGCATCCGGGTGGCCGGCCTCGGCGACCGCTGGTTCACCGCTCCCGCGGGAGAGCCGAAGGGTTTCTATTTTCCCGGATACAGCGCCGCCGACGGATGCCTTGACCTCGGAGACAGCACCATCACGGAGACCGCGGCGATCGGCGGGTTTGCCATGGCGAGCGCCCCGGCGATTGTGAAATTCGTCGGAGGCGTCCCCGCGGACGCGATCCGCTACACAAAGGAGATGTACGAGATCTGCTGGGGAATCCACAGGGATTTCCAGCTCCCCTCCCTCGATTTCAAAGGCACGCCCGCAGGCGTGGATATCCGGAAAGTCGTTGAGCTCGGCGTCACTCCGATCATCAATACGGGCGTGGCGCACAAGAAACCGGGGATCGGCCAGATCGGGGCCGGAATTCTCCGCGCGAATATGAAATGCTTCAGGGACGCCCTGGAAGCATTCGCGGAAAAGTATGTATAAACCGCGGTTGGGGCGGGTCAAGATAGAAAATACACTATTAAACCACGGATGAACACGGATGAACACGGTAGCCGCAAGAAGAAAGTTCATTGCGGCAGTTCTACGAATCTTGGCTCATAGCTTTGTGTTCCTGTTTTAATCCGTGTTCATCCGTGGTTATATTGCAGTTCTTAATTAGTGCTTTCACTATCCGTGGCAGGGAAGGTTAAACTGCGGATTTATTAATCACATATCAAGGAGAATATACTTCCATGAGTTCACGAGATTATGGAACGCTCGCGCGCGATAAACAGATGCGGCTCAACGCCGCCCGTTCCCTGTCCACCGACAATGCAAAAATTGTTCCACCCGAGCGCGCCGCGGACCTCCTCTATGCCGTGATCAGGCCCGGCGACCGGGTCAACATCGAGGGGAACAACCAGAAACAGGCCGACTTCCTCGCGAAAACGTTCTCCAGTCTTGATCCCAAGAGGGTCAACCGGCTCCACATGGTTCAGTCCTCCGTGGCCCTCCCCGAGCATATCGCGGTCTTCGACCGGGGGATCGCTGAGAAGCTCGACTTCGCCTTTTCCGGTCCTCAGGCAAAGGAGCTCGCGCGAATCGTGAACGAGGGAAAGGTGAAGATCGGCGCGATCCATACATACCTCGAGCTCTTCGGGCGCTACTTCGTTGACCTCACGCCCCGCGTCGCCATGGTCGCCGCCGAACTCGCGGATGCGCATGGCAACCTCTACACCGGATTCAATACGGAGGAGACTCCCACGATAGTCGAGGCCACCGCGTTCCGGCACGGGATCGTGATCGCGCAGGTCCGTGAGATCACGGAGAAACTGCCGCGGGTTGACATACCGGGCGACCAGGTGGACTTTGTAGTCCCGTGCGGGCACTCTCCGTATATCGAGCCGCTCTTCACGCGCGACCCGGCGAAGATCACCGAAATGCAGATCTTCCTCGGTATGCTCGCCATGAAGGGGATATATGTCCCCTACCAGATCAAAAGCATCAATCACGGGATAGGCTACGGGACCTCCGCGATCGAGCTCATGCTCCCCACCTACGGGGAAAAGCTGGGACTCAAGGGGAAGGCGTGCACACACTGGATCCTCAACCCGCACCCGTCGCTCATCCCCGCCATCGAAGCCGGATTCGTTCAGAGCGTCCACTCGTTCGGCAGCGAACCGGGAATGGAAGAGTACATTCGGGCAAGGAGCGACATTTTTTTCATCGGTTCGGACGGCAGCCTTCGCTCCAATCGTCTGCTCTCACAGGTTGCAGGACTTTATGCGAGTGACATGTTCGTCGGCCTTACCCTGCAGATTGATGGGAACGGAAACAGCTCAACCGCCACCGTCAACCGCATTGCCGGCTTCGGCGGGGCGCCCAACCTCGGCGACAACCCAGGAGGACGCAGGCACGTGAGCGAGGCTTGGCTCAAAGCGGGGATGGAAGACACCGCCTCCCTGGCCGCCACCGGCGGCGTGCCCCGCGGGAGGAAACTCGTCGTCCAGATCACTCCCACACAGAGCGAGAAAAAAGGGATCCCTGTCTTTGTCGAGAAGCTCGACGCAGAAATGCTCTTCGAGCAGAAGTTCTTCCCCCTCCCCCCGATCATGCTCTACGGGGATGTGATCACGCATATCGTGACAGAGAAGGGGATCGCGGTTTTGCACAAATGCCCCGATCTCTCCACACGCCAGGCGGCGATCCGCGCCGTCGCTGGCGACACGCCGGTAGGGAGGAAAGAGAAAAAGGCTGAAACCGAGAAGCTCCGAAAGAAAGGGATAGTGCTCTATCCCGAGGATATCGGGGTGAGGAAAGAAGAGGCCGTCCACTCACTCCTCGCCGCGCGGTCCATCCCCGACCTCGTGACCGCCTCGGGCGGCCTCTACAAACCCCCTGCGCGATTCCTCAGCGACTGAACCTTTTCGCGTGTGGGCCTTTTCCCCTCTCCTCCCCCCTTGAGAGGAAGTCTGCCGGCGGCAGGGAAGGATTGACCTGAGGCAGGCAAGCCCACCCATAATGTGCAAATGCAAAGAGCGTAGGGACACATTTTACCCCTTACATTGCCTGCAAGGGAAGGCGTAAATGGAGTCCCATGTCTGCATGCCAAAAGGCGAAATCCATGCCTCACACCAAGTGCTCGGCACGAGGTGACTCAAATCCAGATCTCCTCGCCATAGTTTAGCCTGAGCGGGGCAGAAGGCCTCAGTGTAAATTCCGCCTAGGGAAGCGAATCCTGCGTGTCGAGTGACCGTGCCATTCATCCCCGCTCACAGGCAGGAACACATACAACACCATGCGGTATCGCGCAGTGCCTGTGGTCTGCCGGCTCACAGATAATTTATATCCGGACTAATCCATCGGGATTTCATCCGAATCAAGAAACAAGATGAAATTGAAGCTACTCCGGCTTAAAGAGCAAGGAGCTTCTTACACGAAGATCCGGAGTTATAGCCGCAGGTGGGAAAGCGCGCAGCGCCCGCCCGCCTACGGATAGTCAAATTGTCAACAACGACAGTTAGCGTACCGCCTGCGGCACGTAATGCTCACCGCTTCCGCACGAATCGGGGATACAGTACGATGGGGGATTCTCGAATAACATACCTGAGTTCGCAACATTTGAATGATGGTACCAAGTGTCATAGGACCCTAGCTCGGCCCTGTGACTACAAATCGTTGCTAACTCGCTTTGCGTCGGTAGCCTCCAATCGGAATGGCCGAGCCATACGAGATCACTGGCCCAAGTGATTGCTTCACTCGTGGTTAACTGTACATTATATGCGCATCCTGCTTGGTTTAACCATGCCGCAACCTCCATTCCTCCGATCATAACCGTCTCACCGATTGGGCTTGGGGTTATGGTTGGGGTTGGGGTTATGGTTGGGGTTGGGGTTATGGTTGCGGTTGGGGTTGGGGTTGGCGGTACAACTAGTGTTCCCGTCTGAACTCCCCAGATTCCCGGCTGAGTGCAGAAGAACGTCACTCCCTGCTCAACATTATCGACTGTGGCAGAGCACAGGTTGAACTTATCCTTGATCGCGTCGCCGATCTCCTTCGTCGTCTTCATCGTTGACCCGGGCCCTGACGTGGGCTCCTGGAAACTGCTCTGCACCGTGAGCGCCGTCCCGCTCGTCAGGTAGTCGTACAGGTTCTGGAGCGTGTACATCCCGCTCCCCGCTGAAGGAGCTCCCGGAGAGTCAAGGCTTCCGGCCAGGGCAAATACAGACATGAAAACCATGGACATCAAACTCAGAGCTATCGTAATTAACTTTTTCATCTTGGCACCAATCCTTTCTTGATTGATCTTTAAATTGTTAAAAGTGAGATTGCTATGCCTCACTTCGTGGAGATCGCAATGACACTACGGCTACTACCCGCAACAAGGAGGGGCGCGGATGGGAGCAAGTGTGGCGAGACTGCTTATGTAAACCGGCGTATCGCAACACCGGATACGTGCACAGGAATCATCTTTTCGAATCCTTATCAAATAGATCGTCCAGGCATACTCGTCGTATCTCTCGTGGTTGTTCCTCATGCCAGTCACGGGAACAGAACCATTGCTCATTTCAGAATCATCCGGATCGCCGGCTAATCTGCCCGCCGATTCTGGCTCGATGTCTCTCCAGGGACCAGGATCGGCCTTCGCAAGATACTGCACAGTCCTGCCAGTCCCGAAATGCATCCACCCTACATTCTCTCCCCACGCATATCCGTAAAATTGGCCGCTCTCATCCAAATACACTCGCGAATGACTGGTGCGAAAACTGATCCAGCCCGTGACCTCAGACCACGCATAGCCCGACAGGTTGCCTTGACCATCGTTGTTAACGCCCCAGTCATAGGTAACCCGGTTGGAGTAATGACTCTTATCCAGAGGACGCCCTTCACCAAGACAGACCCAACCGCAGTTCTCAAACCAGATCCAACCTGCCAATATATTCGAGCCGATCTTCAAATCGGCGTGTGTCGTCCTGAGATTGATCCACCCTATGCTCTCCCCCCAAGTCAGGTTATGGCCTTCGATAATCTTGCCGACCTTCGTCACGGCAAGACCAGGTTGCTGGAAACAGGCTTTTCTTTCTAAATCGGCAGAGAATGCAAAATGATGGCGATGAGGAAAGGCAGACTGATGGGGTACGGCATTAGCGAAGCATGCTGTAAAGAGGACTACAACAAGGATAATGATGGTCATCATTCTTCATGTAGGGGTGATAAAATCGATGCATATTTACAAAACCACACATAGTTAGCCTGCATTTTCTGTGCCAATGTTACAATTTTTCTTTCATTGGTTAAAATTAGTTGTAACGAATATAGGGCGAAGTAGTTGCAACGATAAGCGTCCGAATGATAATTCCTGATATATCCCCAAAAAGTCCGATTTGCATACTTTGTTTACACCCCCAAACGCTAAAAGTGTAAACTAAGTTTGCAGCTCTTGTCATATCGTAATGATGATTATTCCAAGATAGCAAGATAGAACTATCTCATATACCGGCGCTTAAAAGAGGTGTCAATGAGAGCGGGCATACTCTCGTCCCGCGCCTCGATGTCGAGTGAAAAAGTCAAAAAAACAACAGACGAATTATATTCATTTCATTCGTGCCTGCACGCCGGAGTGCGTTTCTGCACGCAGGCGTGTAATTCGTGGTTAAGTCCAAATATTCCCCCGTAAGACTTAGAGCTTATCCGTAAATAACAATAACTCGTCTAAAAACAATCAATGCACATGCCAACTCTAATAAAGCCTCGTGACTTGCCGCGGTTTTCTCGAATCGAACCAGCAGTTTTCGATAGCGATTCAACCATGACAGAGTCCGTGGATTCCTCTTCGTCGGTTTTTCTTCGCCCCGTTGTGAAACATGCGGAACGTAGTTCCGTTTTTCAATGGCCTGCCAAGCTGGTTGTCCAGTATATCCCTTGTCGGCGCAAAGATGTTCCTTTGGTGCACCATCACCATCTGGTCGATCTACAACGATGTTATCTAATGTTGGCTTCAGCAATTTCACGTCATGCTGTTGCGCTCCGCTCACGACTAGGGACAGCGGGATTCCATTCGCGTCTACAAGGACGCTTCTTTTGCTCCCATTTTTTCCCCCGATCCGTTGGGTTTGGCCCGACGGCTTCTATCGCCAGAGGCGCTTTTACCATGCCTCCGTCTATGCTTTGCCAAGCCCAGCCTATACCCTCCATTTCATCATATTCCGCCAGTCCTTCGCGCCACAGCCGAACGAAAACCCCTCGCTTCTTCCATTCCAAGAAGTATTTGTGCACTGAGCTGGCGCTGCCAAATCGCTCTTTGGGTAACGCCTTCCACTGGCATCCCGTGCGCAATACATACACGATTCCCGCAAATATCTTCCGCGAATCCTGCGGCTTGCGTCCTCCTCCCAGACGCCTTTTATATTTCCGCCCCTTCTCTCGCTTCCGCCGCGGAATCAATGGTTCAGCTTTTTCCCATAGCGCGTCCGACACTTCCCACGAATATGTAATGTTCATGCGGGAAGGCTATCATTATGCCCCAATCAATGCAACTATTTATTTACGGATAAGCTCTAAGTCTGAACCTTCCACATAAGAAATTTCACAAGAAATTGAGAGAAAGATATACGACCCACAAGTTTAGCAAACGATTCGCATCAGCTGCTGTGGAGCGAAGCGGAGCAGTCGGCGAGACACACTTGCCAGGCGTCATTTCGCCTGATCCTTCTCATCAATGTGAAATTTATGCAGTATACGATGAACAATCGGGGCAAGAATAATCCCCATCAGGGCTATAAACATCAGCCCACTAAAAAGCGCATATCCGGAAGCGAATAGCTTTGCTCCCGTAGTTCTAAGCGGATTGACAGGTCCCATACCACCGAGAATCATGGATGCCTCTAAAATAGAATCAACCCAACCCAATCCGGCTATCCAGTGGTATCCGGAAATTCCGATGAATAAAACAACTGCGATCAAGCCGCCTCCCATTATAAGAGACGCGGCCATTCTTCTGAAAAATATTGATACTGGAGCCAGCTTTTCATGTTTTCGCTCAAACATCGCAGCCTCACATCATTGCAAAATATTTGGATTATAGTGAAAAGTCACTATGGTCAGCAGAATCAGTTCTATGTGAGCTATCGTATCGGTTTTTTGAGTCTATCACAAGGATTGGAAAACGGATAAGCTATTTCGCGTATTATAATTTGGAATTTCTCAGATAAACGTTAGGGTCACCTATTTAGGCAAAAGACAAGCATAAATAGGTGACCCTGGTAAGGGGTCACTTATGGGTGGTATCCATTTCGCTTGTCATCCCCGCGAAAGCCTGCCTATGCCGAAGCGGCTTCGCGCAGGCAGGCGGGGATCCATTATGAAACCTGATAGGGGTAGGAAGAGTCGATTGCCCGACCCCTCCCCCCTCCGAACCGTGCAGGCGGTTCTCCCGCACACGGCTCTCCAGTTGGCGGTTCACCTCCGAGAGGATTGACAGGCCATCGCATGGGCCGCTGCAAAGGAGAACAGTCCATGTTCGGCAAAGAAACTTTCACCCCTCCCTCAAGGGCCGTCAACATGCGCTCCGTCCATACCGACGGTTCGACCCAACTCCATCGAGCTCTGATCTCTTCGGCCTTTATAGCCCTTTCCGGCACTCCGACCGAGGTGGCTTCCGTCTGCATGAACTTCACGCCTCCGCCTCCCTGCACCCCTTGGCTCCATGCCCATTACAGGCACTTCATCGCTACTATGGGTGCTGTGACTCCTGCAAGGCTCTCCATTCCCCGCAGGTCTCCCCGCTTCACCGTGTCCCGCCTTCCCGACCATTCTAACCCCAACCACCCCGTGCCCCTCTGACGCCGCTTTTACACGCTACCCCTCAGCTCGTCCGATTTCCTGTTTCCAGGTCAAGGCTTTGCCATTGAATCGCAGGCTCGCCGGATACACAAGGCCGAATCGGGTTTGTCATCCTTCGGACTGGTCGTTCACCTCCTGTTGCTTCCCACCCCGCCTTGCGGCGACGCAGTTACATTCGGTTACAGGCCGGAGAGCGTATGCCTGAGAGGGACTT
>JAPLCW010000192.1 GCA_026392015.1 Candidatus Auribacterota bacterium
GAAAGCTGCAGAATGCAAGAGACAGGAGAAGGGCTGCTAACCTCGGACGCTGTGTGAGATCACAAACCATGAGGACCATGGAGGGAGATCATACAAAACTGAGCTGTGAAGAAAGTCTAATTTCCTGTTGAGCAGAACAATACCACTTCAGTGTAACTATTGATAAGTATAACAGGTCAGATATAGAGCTACATCCAGGAAAGTGAAAAATGGAAATATCAGGATTCAGACCTCTACTATTGACTAAGGAGAGGTAGCTTACTAAATTTCGAATATGGCAAGACCGCTGCGGATTAAAAACTTCAGAAAACTTCAGGGTCAGACCTCTACTATTGACTAAGCGGAGGCAGATTGATACAGTTCGAACATGCAAGACCGCTGAGGATTGAATATCCAGGGGCATGGTACCATAGCAGAACTGTTCAAAATTGGAACAGTAGTGTTCAATAATTGAACAGTTTCCAAAAATTCCGATTCTTACATTCTAACACCATCCCTCAATATCTTAAATCATAACTCTTTCCAAGCCAAGAAATAAAGTAATGTGTAACAGAATTTTGGCAGTAAATGCGCAAGTTGGCACAGATCTTGCTCAACTAAAACCTATGTGGCCCTATTATTGTGCATAGTTCAACTTTTGTACGGCGATGTAGATCTCGTCTACTGACAGAAGTGGTTGAGATAGTTTTATGTGAATCTTGCCCGGTGCTCGCTTCAGAATGTTCTTCAAAAGGAGGATATCGTGAAATACACATTGATGATAGCTGCTACGGTGATACTGAGTTTGTCGGGTATGTTATGTTATGGTTCATTTTTTGGGGCAGAAAAGCCCACCCCCACCATAGGAGACTCGTCAAAAGAGAAAGCGGTACAGACCGAGAAGAGCGCGCTGAGCAGAGAACAGATCAAGGATCTACGGAAAGAGATGATGGAGCTTGCGAGAAGCAGTGACGAAGCTGCACTCTCAAAGCTTGGCAAGTATGCCACTGATTCCGATCCCGAAATACGGCGCAGCGCCGCTGTGGCGCTGGGGAAAGCCAGGCACAAGGATGTGTTCGATCTCCTCCTCACACTTGCGCACGATGAGAATGTCACTACGCGCAGCGCCGCGGTGATGAGCATTGGCTTTCAGAAGGATGCGCGGGCATACGATACTTTAATAGAGATTCTGGAGAAGGACGAATCGATTAATGTGCGCGGAAAGGCTGTGCGCGCGCTAGGCCGGTTAAACACCGACAAAAGCCGGGAGAAGGTCATCGCGTGTTTGAAGATCGATCGCCGCTCTTTGAGAACAGATGCCGCCACTGCTCTTGGCAAGACAGGAGATAAAAAGGCCATAGAGCCGCTCATCGGCGCACTGCTCGATCCGGAGGACGAAGTCAAAAATGCTGCGTTGAAAAGTCTAGAGGAATTAACAGGCCAAAATAATCTTTTGGATAAGACCCAGAACATTTCCAAGGAAGAAGTGCATACGGCATGGCAGGAATGGTGGGGAAAGAACAAGGAAACATTCGCCGTGGCAAAGAAGGAAAGTGCTCCCAGAGTTCCAACTCGCTCGGCCAAAGATTGGCTGGAGAAGTACGACGCCGATAAAAATGGCAGCCTTGATGAAAAAGAGCTACAGACGGCCATTGACGAAATGAAGAAGGGAAAGACCAGGGAAGAAATCAAGAATGGGACGCCGATCAAAGCTGACGTCATCGTCAAGAAGACGGACGGATCGGAAGTGAAGTTTGCCGATCTGTTGAAGAGTACGACGCTCATCTACTATTTTTCGGGAAAGTGTCCGCACTGCGTCAAAGCCCAGGAATTTATCCAGGAACTTTACGAGGACAACAAGGATAAGGGGATTGCATTCCTGGGGGTCGCCGCATCCCGCGACACTCTCGAAGGGCTGAATTCTTACCTCGCGAAAGCCAAATTCGCATTCCCCGTTGTGCTGGATGAGAAAAAGGAACTTGGCATCCAAAACCGTCTTGCCGGGACTCCAACGGTTCTCCTCATCGATAAAGAGGGGAAGATTATCAGCTCCTACCGCGGATTGCCGGATCAGAGCAAGGAACAATTGATAAAAAGATTGCGTGAGATAACACAGCATTAAGAGTTTAGAGGATAGTTGCAGAAAAATCTGTAATGGGTCATTTTTGGGTGCGGATTGCCAAAATATGTCAGTCCTGCGCTTCGGGTGCGCTCGGCACAATCTCAAGCCGGAATACACGTTGTCTCGCGGACCCTCGCTTCCGCGCGGATGACAAGTAAACCTACTACCCTTCATATTTGTGTTTTTACTAAAATCGTTACTTTTGACTAAGGATGCTTCCGCGATGAAGTTGCATAGAGCAAGACACATATTTTTCTGGGGATCCGCTGTCCCGCTCCTCGTTGTCTCTCTTCTTTTTGTTTCTTCAGCGTATGCCGAGCATGACCTTTCCATCTGGGAAGTATGGGGGAACGGGAATGCCGGCACCTCCACGCTGATCAAAGGGCCGAACGACAAGGTGGTGCTGTACGATTCGGGAGAGACGGACGGATTCTCCAGGCAAATTAAGGGGATCCTCAATGATCAAGGGATTGTCCCTATCGACTATGTTGTGACCGGCCACTACGACGAAGATCACTGTAGGGCGCTCGATAACCTTGCCTCACTCATGGGCGGCGTTTCTTATTTTGGAACATTTTACGACCGGGGAGGGGACGCGAAGGAAGGCGGCGATCGACCTGACTTTTTTGTTAATGAGTATCTTGCGCTCGTCAATTCCGGGAATCGGCAGATACCGACGCTCGGACCCTCCGGCGCAATAGACCTCGGGAATGGGGCAACGCTCATGTTCCTGTCAAAGGGGACCGCAGATTTTGCCGGTTCCCCCACATACCAGCTCGAGGTATACAACTCCGCCACAAAGTTACTCTCCGTCGACGTGGAGAATGAGAAATCCATCACCGCGCTCCTCAGCTACGGCGGGTTTGACATGTATATCGGAAGCGACGCGGAAGGCGTCAATGAGCAGGCGGTAGCGTATGTCATCTCTTCCACTCTCGGCAGAAGCGTGGATGTAACGCTCCTGGATCATCACGGATCATCCACAAACTGGACAAGCTCGGCCGCGTTCTTCAACTACATCAAGCCGGAGGTCGCGCTCATCTCTTGCTGGAACAATGGATACGGCCACCCGCATGCCGACACGGTAGGAATGGTGCACTGGTTTGTGGAACAGGGAGAGGGGCGGCAGACTATTCTTAGGACCGATCCGGGGGATGTGGACGATCCTGACTGGGCCCCGGAAGATATGTATTCGGAATGCCATACCACTAACGGCCATATTCTCATCACGACGGACGGCACTACGTATACGATAGAGGGCCAGGGCATCACCGATCCGTATCTTGTCAACCATATCGCGGATTCATTTTTCACTCCCACCCCCACTCCCACCATCACTCTTACCCCCACCATCACTCTCACCCCCACCCTTACACCCACCCTAACGGTGACACCTACTCCTCCGGGGGAGGGGATATGGCCTATGTTCCACCACGATCCTTTTCTCACAGGGCAAAGCCCCTATGCAGGTCCTAGAGCGGCAGAGCTCAAATGGAGCTATGATCTCGGGGATTTCATCGCTTCCTCTCCGGCAATAGATGGCGGCGGCGGCGTCTGCATAGGTTCGGGAGACTATCTGTACTCATTAGAAGCTGGAGGCGCGTTACGCTGGTCATATAACACTGAGGCAGGCGATTTTTTCAGCTCACCCGCGGTGGATCGCGTTGGGAGAATCTATGCCGGAACGTCATATAGCAATGGGATTATAGCAATTAATTACGCCGGCACCCTGTCATGGAGCTACAAAACAAGCAATTACGTTCATACCCCCCCCCTATTCGGACAGGATGGCCGAATTTTCATCGGTTCTCTTAACAGCCGTTTCTATGCATTCACCAGCAAGGGGAAAATCGCCTGGAGTTACAGAACGAGGGAGATAAACCGTGCCCCCGCTCTCAGCCCGGACGAAGCCACTGTCTACATCGGGGATATAAGTAATAACTTTTATGCGCTGAGCTCGGGCGGGGCGATGAGGTGGTCATATTCGAAGGGAGCAACTGCCTCGATAGACCAGGATGGAACCATCTATATGGGATCCTCCGATAATCTTCTCAGGGCGCTGGATGCGAATGGATCCCAGCTATGGTCCTATCGCTGCGGCGGCACACTGAACAACTCCACGCCTGCAATAAGCAACGAAGGATTGCTGCATGTGGGAGCAGATAGAAATCTCTATACATTTGATGTGTATGGGGTATTCCAATGGAGTTATTCCGCGGGAGAGCAAATTGGCACCTCCCCTGCTATCGATAACGCGGGGAATATATATTTCGGATCAATATACGGCGATGCAGGCAAGTGTTATGCCCTTGCTTCAGAGGGCGCTCTTTTATGGTCGTTTAAGCCTGGTAAGGGCGTCAACTCTTCACCGGCGATTGGGACCGGCGGGACGGTTTATTTTGGTTCCTATGATAATAGGCTGTATGTGATCTATGCCCCGACTCCTGCCCCCCCGACGCAGACGCCCACGATTACTCCAACGAGTACATCGACGCCCTCCCCCACATCAACACCCACCATAACCCAGACACCCACGATAACGCCGACGCCGATTCCGCCAACCAGTACCTCTACGCCATCCGTTACTCCCACCAGTACCGAGACGCCGTCTCCGACCGACACGCCGACGGTGACACCAACCGGAACGCCGACACAGACACCCACGGTAACGCCTAAGATCTCTCCTTCCTCGACGCCTTCGATCACGCCCACGAGAACAGCCACGCCAAGCCCGACCGTGACCCGCACCCCCACGATGACCCCCACGCGGACGGCGACCGCAACCATAACTCCAACGAGGACGGCGACACCATCGCCCACCATGACACCCACGCCGACAGCAACAGCGACGCCCACGCGGACAGCGACACCGCCAACTACCATGACCCCCAGGCCAACGCATGAGCCAACCATCACCCCCACTGTGGAAATTCAGGAAACTGCAGTCCCGATCCCCACGCCGACAGCAGCGCCGCCGCTGGATCTGGTGTTGAACGCGGCGACATTCTATTCCGGAGCGAGGTTGACCGAACGTGTGATCGCACAACCTCTCACAGGGCGCCCTTTTGACATCTATCTGGTGTTCCTGCTGCCGGGGGGCGGGATCTATTCGGTCCAGCCTGGAAATAGCGTGGCAGCAGGGGTGAAGGCATACGCCCTCAACATTCCTGGTGTGCCGGGCGGGTTTTCGGGCACCGTCTTTGACATGGTCGTTCCCCCCATACCTTCAGGCCGTTATGTGGCGATTATTGCCTTCTTTGACGCAGGCAGGCGAGTCAGCGGGACTGGAAGCTCGTTTTTGCTGGATCAGGAAGCTTTTGAAGTGCGATGACGATTGAGAGGGGCCGGGGACTCATTTCAGAAAATCCCTAACGGAACGTCACCTGCTGCCTAGCGAGGGCTATTACATAGGGAGTTCCGGCGGAAAGATCCTGAACGCTCGCGACCGGTGGAATTTCACCCGCTTCTACCGCAACCGCATAGAATGTGAAATTTCCTGCGATGCCCTGAGGAACGGTCACTCCATTCCAGATCGTCACCGCGTATGGCGCTCGATAACCCGGCACTCCACGATAGAGCGGGACCAACTGTTTTGTGTAACTCCCGTCAAAAAACAGTGTGTACTCGCCGTAAGGGGTTTCCGCGATAAGGTAAAAATCGAACATTCTCACAATGTCCCTCTCCAAGCCCAGCCCCAGAGTGAAACGTTCGCCGGCGGCGGGGGAAGGAGGCGCCGCATTGATCACCAGGGTGGGGCGCAACGGGTATTCAACAGGAACCGCGACTCTCGCCACTGTTCCTGTAACGGCCCGCACGCAGTCCGTGACATACGATGAGTTGCAGTGCGTCCGCGTGTCTTCCACGGTATGGTAGTACGGATTAAAATCGGATGAATCTCCCCCACCCCCATCCTCTATCATGAGGAGTGCGGGATAGCCGGCTTCCCAGAACCGCACGTGGTCGCTCCCGCCGGTAGCGCCTGCCGTGAACTTCTCCGCAGTGAGATTGATAGAGTACTGGCGGATGGTATCTATGAGGAAATCACCGAGGCTCGAGGACGCCTGCGAGGTCCCGCAGTGAACCTCGACAATGCCGTCAGAATTCCCGTCGTAGGAGATCATGTCGCAGTTGAGCGCCCCGAGGACTCGCGCGCCGGAATTCACGAGATTCTGAACATAGTAATAGCTCCCGACCAATCCCTGCTCCTCGCCCGTGAAGAGCGCGTAGCGTATCGTATTTTCAAAACTGTATCCTTTCAATATCGAGGCTGCGGTGAGCAATGCCGCAGCGCCGCTCCCGTTATCGTCGGCGCCCGGCGCGAGTGCGCCGTCGGGCATGTCGTCGAGGTGCGCGCACAGTACGTAGCTGTCTCCCGGATGAACCGTACCCGGCTGCTCCGCCACCACGTTCCTCAACACTCGTGTGCCGAGCGGGTAATATTGAAATGAGACGCTCAGCCCGAGGCTCTGCAAGTATTCAATGCAGTACTGTGTCGCCTTCTCTATCGGGACCGCCTCGAATGAATTCCGCGTCAGGATCGTATACGGCTCGCCGCTCACCGTGACACTGTTATCACCGCTGAGCATCCCCAGCAGATCCCAGAGCGACTGTTGATCCACCCTCGCCATAATCTCGCCGACCAGCGGATCAAAGGACCGGCTGCCGATATACTCCGTCCGGATGGAACTTGCGGGAGCCCGTCCGGAGGGAGGCATCACTGCCATGGCCTCCAGGCCATGCCTCGCAATATCACCCACGCGTCCCGGATCCATACGGACCAGAGCGGCGTTTCCTCCGCCGCGCAACACCTCCGCATAGGCAGAGAGGAGGGGGAGGTCGATCTTGCCTGCCGGAGAAGTAATGACAAAAAACGATCCCCCTTCTTCAGCGGCACCTATCGAGCATGTGGGAACGCCGAGACCTTCAATCTGGTCGCGGGCCGACGGCGGAATGGAAATCACCGCCAGCTCACGATCCCCCGCCCAGAATCGCGTCCACACCTCCACTCCTCCACATTTTTCAAGAGAGAGATTGTTCGGGTTCTCCATAAGGAAAAGGGATGGTTCGCTCCCAACATAACCAGGCAGGAGGGAGACAACAAGGACTGCCAAAGCAACCAAGATAATTCTCATTACATATTAACACGACTTACGCACTTTGATGGCGATTTGAAGCTTTTCTATCGGCTATGATCAGGGTATCAGACGTCTTTTAGGGAATCAAGATGTTCACGCAGGCAGAGTGTTGGCAGAGGAGATGGATAAGTGCTAAAAGCGCT
>JAPLCW010000012.1 GCA_026392015.1 Candidatus Auribacterota bacterium
CTGGATTATTCATCAGACGAATAAAAGAGCAATTTAAACAGCCTGACATATGCAACCGCGGATTCTGCGGATTAGGCGGATTACACAATGCAAATCCGCGTAATCAGCGTAATCCGCGGTGAAGACATTAAAAGTTGATGAATAGATCAGGCTAAAACCTTTTCACCGTGTCCATCCGTGTTCATCCGTGGTGAACATCATTTGTAACTACTCCTGGATTCCGGCTCCGGAGCAGTTACTATTCTTCCCCCTTTTCGAATCCGCCCAATCCGCATAATCCGCGGTTAAATTCTTTTAACGTTTCTCTTAACCGCGGATTACGCTGATTATGCGGATTAAAACAACAGCAGAAAGCCTGATACTAAAAGCTGAATATTTCCTCCTTGAACTTTAAATTGCCGTGTCCATTCATGTTTATCCGTGCGTAATATCATTTGTAACTACTCAGGTAGTCAGGAGCCAGAATCCAGGATAGATCGCGCATAAGCTTCCAGTAGCTTGCGGACCTCTTCGAGTAACTGCATTAACTCGGAGACATTGCCGTAGCCCAAGTCCTCAAATGTCGCCTCGGGCGTCCTCATTCCAACTCCTGGCTCCTGAATTCTGGCTCCTGAGCAGTTACTATCCTTTTACCTTTTCGAATCCGCCCAATCCGCATAATCCGCGGTTAAATTCTTCTAAACGTTTTTCTTAACCGCGGATTTAGCGGATTACGCGGATTAAAATAACAGCAGAAAACCTGATATTAAAAGCCGCATAGTGCCTCTTTAAACTTTAAATTGCCGTGTCCATCCGTGTTTCTCCGTGGTTACTATCCTTTTACCTTTTCCAATCCGCCCAATCCGCATAATCCGCGGTTAGTAATTCTTTGTCGGTGGGTATTCCAGGTTAGGAAAATGCTCCAGAGAATTTCAAAACAAGTTGTCCGCGGGAAAAATATTTATGTGTTTGATGCTTTTCCTCGGCTCCGCCATCATCTCCTCTACGGCGTCGCGCCATTTTTTGTAGTGGGAGGTCTCCTTGTGCTGCGCCGGCGCGTCCGGAGAGCGGTAGATCTCCACGAGAATAAAACGGGTGGGGTCATCCTGCTGCTGGATTACGTCAAAGCGAGCCACGCCCGGCTCTTGTACGCTGTTTCTGGCATTTTTGATCGAGGCGGTCTTGAATGCATCGACGCAGCCCGGCTTCACATGGACGAACACGTGGACGATGAGCATATGATCCTCCTCGGAAGATTATTATGTATGCCCGTAACTACTCAGGTAGACAGAAGTCAGGAGCCAGAATGGAAAAGCAAGAATACAGAATCCAGAATGCAGAATTAAGAATAACGGCATTTCAAGGAAACGTTTATCTCCTGTCTCCTGAATTCTGTATTCTGTCTTCTGAATTCTGGCTCCTGACTCCTGAATTCTGGCTCCTGAGCAGTTACGTATGCACGAACGTTGTTTTGAATCTCTCGGGTGTCCTGGCCAATTTGCTGCGTGCGTAGTCGAAAAATACCACTCCGGTTTTGGCACGGGCAATCTCTTTGCCGTCGGCCTTCCGGGTGATCCTGTAGAAGAAATCACAACCGACCCTGTCGACGTTCCCGACTGCCACCTCGATCGTCAACAGATCGCCATGGAACGCCTCCGATACGTACGCCACCGCAGAATTGATCATTATGATGCCATATCCCTCAATATCTGATTCGCTGAAGCCGTGGCTCTTCAGGAGCTGGATGCGGGCCTCATGAAGCAGCGAGAGGAGCGCATCATTGCCGAGATGACCGCCATAATTAACGTCGCTCACGCGGACACCGAGCTCGGTTGAAAAATCGAATATTTTCGGGAGGTCGAGTGCGATCCTTTTCATTAGCCTTTCACCATGGTGAGCGTGTTCGCCGCGGCGGTGAGAAAGGCGCCGGGAAAGGGGAGGCCGGGGGTGCCCAGGACCTTCCAGAATCGTTGTTCGGAAGCAACCGGTTTCCATTCCCCCGCTATAGAGAGGGTAGTTTCCACGACACACGCGGCAAAGCAAATGCGGTTGATGCGCATGGCATATCCCTTCTCTCCGCGCGCACAGGTGCACGCTCTGCCTCAGAGGAGCACAATAGTCGCGAGGAGCATCACGTACAGCAGCGGCACAAACCAGCAGGCGAAGCGATTGCACTTTTTAGTATGGGGATGATTCCGATTATGAAGATAGACTTCGATTGTACTTACGCCTGCGCCGAGGGCGATGCAGCCGTAGGTGATCATATATAATTTATCAATAGGAGTGAGGTAGGATATCCGCGGCAGGTTGAAGCTTATCGCAAATTGAGTGGCGATGCACGCGAGGAGACAGGTCAGGCCTATATTGACACGGCTATAGAGGTCGTCGATTTCCATGAAATATACCGTGCATGAGATGGCCATGATCAGCACCGCGGGAAAGAATACCCGCCAGATATAGAACATCCAATTGCGTTGCGCGGTAATTGAAGCGACGAACTCAGAATAATTCTCCGCAAAGTCTCTGAGCTGCACGAGATGCTCCAGGGTGGCGACACCCTTTACCTTGAGATCATCGAATGTATCCTCCGTCGAAAATCCATGTTTGTTCTTATCAGGGACAAAGCGCAGCATGTTATTTTGCCAGAGGAATGATTGGATTTTAATCTCCAGGTTTTGCATATCGAAGGGGAAGCGCCGGAGATTCAGATTCGAACGGAATTGGGCGCTCACGCCGAGAAGGTAGCTTACCGTTCCATCAGGGTCTATCTCAAGGGATCGGTTCGTGATCTGGGGTTGCGAGGTGTTGACAAACTCTATATCAGGCCACCAGATCTCACTGAGCTTATCCTCTGCGGCTTTCTCGGTGTAGAACTTCTTGTCGTTTTTGCCGCGCGGGGCAAACGCGAGCCTGGGGTCCCTCCATGTGAAGTCCAGGTAGATATCCGCGCTGAACGTTTCGTTGCGTTCGTTGACGAAGGTGAGATCGAGGAGGTGGAAGCCGGTTTTTACCTGCACAGGGAAAGGTTCCGGGGGGGTGAGGAAGGTGCTGCCGGGCATCAACTTTCCCTGGGCGTCGGGAGCAAGTGAGGCGACTATGGCGAGAATCAGCATGATCGCCGGCGCGGCACCGCGCTGTGTGAAAAATTTTAGAGGTGTTGTCGTTCGCATGACTTCGCTATTGTGCCGAAAAATGACACCGCGAGTCAATGTTTAAAGGGCTAGGACTTTCCCTGTTTTTTAAAAAGATTAATGGCTCACCGCAGAGGCGCAGAGCACGCAAAGAATAATTCATAATAGACTGGCTCTCTGTATGATCTATCATCTCTGCGTCCTCCGCATCTCCGTGGTGAAATATATGATCTCTTCTTTTTCCAAACTTGGGGTAGTACAGATGCTGAATTTTGTGTCTGTCTGGTAATTAGTCACTAATGAATTTCAGACCTCCTGACATAGCCCTCGACCGTCGTTGGTAGTTGTTCACGATAATATGTCCGCTTTTGTGGGCAGAATGCGCATTTATGCCTGTATTTACAAGGAAAATCATCACTGTATTTGTGATGCAAAGTGTTCGCGATAATATGTCCGCTTTTTTGGATTCGTCGTCCCCGGGAGCCATCTGCGGATGCGTTTCGGCGTTGCCTTTGAGGTCCCATTGCGAGCCACGAAGGGGCGTGGCAATCTCTCTGTAATTACTTGGAAGCAAGATTGCTTCGCTTCGCTCGCAATGACAGATTAGACCTGTTCTCTGGTTTTTTACATCTTCTGAGACATTACCTCAGGACGGCTCCTTTTCTGTTTCAGGACTTTCCCCTTTTTTCCCAGGTGAGAATATGTAATAGCCTGATGGAGAAGAAAATACTACATTCAGCAACTGTTAACACATAATCAGGCCAGGAACTGTATTTTTGTCATGCCTGCCCCCGTTTTCACGAGGGTAAACTCCAGCAGGCATCCAGGCTAAGAATCATAACGTATACCCGGAGGGTGGATTCCCGCTTGCGCGGGAATGACAATGTATGGGAGTAATAGATAAATGAAACTGGTGATCGAAAAAACGGGGAAAGTCCTGCTTTTCTGTTTGTACACACTTTTTCTGTGATACAATTCCTGGCTATGAATCTCTTCGAGGTTCTCGCTATTGCAGTTGCGCTCGCGATGGACGCGTTGGCGGTGTCGGTGGCAATCGCGCTCTCTCTGGGGAGCCCCTCGCCCCGGCAAACGCTCCGGCTCGCCTTGAACTTCGGCGGGTTCCAGTTCTTCATGCCGGTGCTGGGCTGGTTGGCGGGTCAGGGGTTGGTCGAGTATATCCAGGGATTTGACCACTGGGTTGCCTTCGGTCTGCTCACGGTTATTGGTTCCAAGATGATATATGAGGCGACCATTATACGCCGCGAGGAGACAGAGTATGAGGACGATCCCACCCGAGGGGTCTCGCTCCTCCTGCTTTCGCTCGCGACGAGCATCGACGCCCTCGCGGTGGGACTGAGCCTCAGCCTGATCCATGTGGGGATCCTCTATCCCGCCGTGATCATAGGGATCGTAACTTTTGCAATCACCGTGATCGGGGTGAAGACGGGACCTCTCCTCGGGAGACTTTTAGGCGAGAAGATAGAGATTGCGGGGGGATTGGTTTTGATCGTAATCGGGGTAAAGATTCTTCTGAGCCATATTCTCGCTGCTTGAAAGGTCGGACGCAGATTTGCGCAGATTAACGCAGATGAAACAAGACAGCAGCATCTTTACTTTGGTCCTTTCCCTTTGGAGTCTTTTTATATCTGCGTATTCTGCGTTCATTTGCGTCCTGAATAGCGATGAGGGAGGCTTCCCGAGGGATATATGCGGCAGAGGATCGAGAAATTCTTCGGCCTTTCGCAACTCAACACCACCATCCGCGCCGAGACGATCGCCGGTAGTACCACATTCATGACGATGGCGTATATCATCTTTGTGAACCCCGCCATGATCTCACAGACCGGCATGGATTTCGGTTCGGCGATGGTGGCGACATGCGTCTCTGCGGCGATCGCCACTCTCATGATGGGCCTTTATGTGAACTACCCCATCGCCCTCGCCCCCGGGATGGGGGAAAACGCCTTCTTTACCTACACCGTATGCCTCACCATGGGGATCTCATGGCAGGTGGCGCTGGGGTGTATTTTTATCGAGGGTGTGATATTCATTCTTCTCACGCTCACGAAGGTGCGGCAGGCCCTCATCGACGCCATCCCGGAGTCGCTGCGGTACGGCACAGCGTGCGGCATCGGGATGCTCATCGCGTTTGTGGGGCTGAAGGACGCGGGGCTGGTCATCGGGCATCCCTCGACTCTCGTCACGCTGGGCAATGTGTTGAGCCCCCCGACCGTTCTCGCGATCGTGGGATTGCTGATCACCGGCACCTTGCTCTCAAAGAATGTGAGGGGCGCCCTCCTCTGGGGCATTCTGATCAGCGCAGTACTGGGTATCCCGTTCGGGGTGGTGAAATATCAAGGGCTTGTTTCCGCGCCTCCCTCCATGATGCCCACTTTTTTCAAGATGGATGTCGCGGGAGCGTTGAACCTCGGCTTGGGTGCGGTGATATTCATATTCCTGTTTATGGATATCTTCGACACCGTCGGGACGCTCGCCGGGGTGGGGGAGGTCGGCGGTTTCATGAGGAACGGAAAGTTGCCCAGGGCCGGTCAGGCAATGCTCACGGACGCGGTGGGCACATGCGTGGGGGCTGTATGCGGCACGCCGACAGTGACCTGTTTTATCGAGAGCGCGGCGGGGATCGCGGCGGGCGGTCGTTCGGGGCTGGCGAGCGTTGTCACGGGCATGCTGTTTCTTGCGGCTCTCTTCTTCTCGCCGTTGATCAACATGGTGAGCGGCGGCTGCCAGGCGGGGAAGGAAATCCTTCACCCCGTGACTGCTCCCGCGCTCATCATTGTGGGAAGCATGATGCTGGTCCCGATAACGAAGATAAACTGGAGGGACTATACCGAGTCCATCCCCGCATTCCTGGTGATCATCATGATGCCGCTCACCTTCAGCATCGCCACAGGGATCGCTTTCGGTTTTATCGCGATCGCTGCGATGAAGTTCTTATCGTTCAGGGCGAGGGAGGTTTCCTGGCTGGTGTACCTGCTCGCGGCGCTCTTCATACTGAGATTTATCTACCTGAGGGCGATGTAAAAAGGCTTCAATTAGTAATGGGTCAGTCTTGGGGAGTATCCCTTTCACTTGTCATCCCCGCGAAAGCGGGGATCCACTATGAAACCTGGATTCCTGCTTTCGCAGGAATGACATATTAAGCAATGTACCCCCCATAAGTGACCCCTTACTTCAATTAATTATCTCACCTGCATGAAAATAAGATATTGACACCCGAGCGAGATTTGATAGCATATAGCCATATATAGAAATATCTATGCGTAATATTGAACGTGTTTTTAAGGCGATCGCGGACCGTAACCGGATCCGCATACTCAAGATGTTAGAGGCAAAACCGATGTGCGTCTGCGAGATCACCGAGGTGCTCGGCATCGCCCAGCCGAGTGTCTCGCGCCACCTGAGCATCCTAAGAGATGCGGGGCTTCTCGACGATGAAAAAGACGGTATCTGGACGAACTATTGCCTGTCACGGAGTGGCGATGATGTGGTCGTTACTATGCTCAGCTCATTGAGCCGGTGGGGGAATGAAGATGGTGTAATCCGGATTGACAGGGAGAAGGCAAAAAAAATTGAACGTGAGAAGGTGTGCACGGTGAAGAGGTAAATTTTTTTGTTTCAAAATTATAGCCGGATAGCTATATGGCGATGAAAGCAAAAGATGGAGAGACAGGGAGAATGATATGAAAATAGAAATATTGGGCACCGGATGTCCGAAGTGTCAGAAACTCCATGCGAACGCTGTGCAGGCGGTGCAGGAGTCGGGTGTTCAGGCGGAAATCGTGAAAGTTACGGACATACGAGAGATTATGAAACGAGGTGTTATGCTTACTCCCGCCCTTTCCGTCAATGGTGTGGTGAAAAGCATGGGTAAGGTGCTGGATGCCGGGGAAATCAAATCCTTTTTGCAAAAGGAAAAATGATGTGAAAAGAAGAACTGTTGCCAAATCCGGTCGCAAAAGCGCTCTGCGCAAGATATCTCCTCGGGCCACCTTGTCAAAATCGCGCTGTCTCTGTGAAGCATCCGGCATACTCTTTTTCCCCTGCTCAGGTGCATCAAATGTCGGCCATCTCGCGGACCGCGCTTCGCGCGAGCTTGCGACGGAAGGCGCCGGGGTGATGTACTGCCTGGCGGGGATCGGCGCCAGGTATCCGAGCATGATCGCTTCCGCGCGGGATGCCGTAAGAATAGTCTGCATTGACGGTTGCGAGGTTGGTTGTGCGAAGAAGATACTCGAGCGGGCGGGTGTCACTATTACCGATTACATAGTCGTCAGCGCGCTGGGCATAGAAAAGAAGTATCAACCTATCAGGGAAAAAGATTTATCAATAGCCAAACAGGCGATAAAAGAAAGTCTCTTGCGGGATTAAGATGAGAAATATTTCAGGAGGATACTACCCTAATGAATCGTAAAGAACTACAGAAACTGGCCGTTCTGGTGGGAATATTCCTCTTTGCCTACTATGTCCCGCTCGGGAGCGGGAAATTCAGCGCCGCCCTCATGGAATCATTCCGCCTCCTCCAATGGTACGCGAGGAACCACACGCTCCCCTGCGTCGTCCC
>JAPLCW010000033.1 GCA_026392015.1 Candidatus Auribacterota bacterium
GACTTTCCGCAATGCTATAGTAACGGTGGTCTTTGCCATCCTTGTGCCGATTAGTTTTTCTTAGAAACATGCGCGCATTCTGGCATTTCGCCGCACGCTACGCAACAGGGTAGGTCTTCACTACAAGCCGTTTCGAAAATCTTTTGCTTGATTTGCAACGCCTTGTGACCCAAACTACCCCAAACTTTCTCAATTTAGGGGTCGAATAGCGAAAGTCGGGCTAATCCCGCGCAGAGGGATCGGGCCTGTACCCCTTCTCTCACGGGGCTGGCGAGTGCGCCCTACCGGGCGCACAAGAGCAAGGATCTTCTCCAGAGAAGATTCGGAGTTATCTCCACAGGTGGCAGGGAGTCCCGCTGAGCGGGACGAACACCGCACTCCCTTGCCGGCAGCGGCTAAAACGATGCTTCTCACTCGCGCGTTAGTATCAGCGCACCCAGACGTACGCAGGGTTGTTGGTAAGTTGGGCACAGTGCGCATAGGAGCAGGAAATGGATGAGCCGCAAACCCAACCACCCCAGTCCAAATTCCCCTTGACTCCTCTAACCATTACCCCGGCAACGGACATAGGGATCCACGTCGAATGGTCTACGCAATCGTGCCAAACGGAACTAGCTAAATAGGCATCATTGAGAGCACATTTGTAATGGAATGACCCGGATTCAACAGCGGTCACCCAGTCCGTGTTAACCTTATAGGTACCGTCCCACTTGTAAAACACAGCGTTGCCGAAATCCTTAATTAATTGACTGGTGTCGCCACTCGAAATTGTGACTGCCATCTCAATATAGGATGCTCCATCGTCGATTTTATTTCCGGCAAGTTTTAGCGACCAATCGCCCGTAGCTTGATCATCGCCAAAATCATAGCGTAGGCTGCCGTGTTTGCTGAACAGGGTAGTGTTGTCTACATTCGCACCTCTAAACGCGGCCAGCGTCCAGCCGCCGCCATCGGTGGTCATGTCGCAGTAGGCCGAGAAGGAAGCACTCCCGGTCGGATCTATGGTGTAGACACCGTCGCTTGCTTCTGAATAAGCCGTTTTAAGGGCTTTACAGGATGCGTAAACTGCGTAAGTTGCTGTCGGGGTTATGGTTGGGGTTTGGGTTGGCGGTCCAAGATATGTTCCCGTCTGCACTCCCCAGCTTCCCGACTGCGTGCAGAAAAACGTCCAGCCTGCCTCAACATGGGCAGCGGTCGCATTGCACTGCGGGAATGGCGTGGCTACCGCATTGTAGATCTCCCTCAGGTTCACCATGGTTGAGCCGGGCCCGAATGCAGGCGGACTGAAAGGCCCGGGTGTAGGCGCCACAGTCCCTGAATTCAGATAATTGTAAATATCCGAGATCGTGTACATGCCGCTTCCCGCCGATGGCAGCCCCGGTGAATCAAGACTCCCCGCAACCACCGTGCCGCACAAACCCGCCGCAACCATCACGCTTAAAACCACAGCTAATGTCGCTCTCATCTTTCCTTCCTCCTTCACCGCTAAAGCGGTTTATATTGTTTTTTCTTCACCACAGAGGCGATTCAAAATGACGAAACCCTAACCCCCCGCCCCTACCATGCATTTCCAAAACTGCGGACCTATCTTCATCACAGTTTTCATCACTTCCTGCCCTCCTCTCCAAACGTAGTTATTTATGCCAGCGCCATCCCAAGAGGGCCGAAAACCCGGGCTCCTTCACACATTTCCAATATTCAGGGCATATCTTATTTTCACTATCCGCCATTTCTAATCTCTCTTATGCTCTAAATCCTTGATACACAGCATGTTAAAATAAGCACTAATCCAAAGGCATTTTCCAGGTTTCCGGCCTTTTTCTTCTACCAGCGATTAGCTTTCGCCCGTGCAATCCTTTCCAAAGTTATGGGCTCAGTTTGGATACAATATCCGGGGCTTTTTTATCCAAAATTCCGGGCTTTTCCTTCCAAAAATCAAGACCTGCTTAATGCTTTTCATATCAAGTCTTTTAAGTGATAATGTTTCTTTCACCGCAAAGAACGCAAAGGCAATGGAAACCTTTTTCTTTTTTCATCGAACTAAAAGAAACTTCCTTTTTTACTCTATCTCCGCGTCCTTTGCGTCTTAGCGCGACGATATCATTATCCTCGCCAAAACAAAGTGGCGACAGAAAAAAGCAATGCGAAAGCTCAAGAAAATCCTGAGCCGGTACAAACTGACGACGCGCTACCAAAAAACATTCCCCGGCAAAATATCGGATCTCATCGCTTATCTGGGCTATAAGCTTTGTCCAGACGGTTCCATCGGGATTTCATCCGAATCAACTTGTCGGATGAAATTGAAGTTACTCTGGCTTAAAGAGCAAGGATCTTCTTACACGAAGATCCGGAGTTATCTCCGCCGGCGGCAGGCGGCTTCTCGTCCGCATACCTGCCGTACCGAACGGAGAGATCAAACTTGACCAGCTGCCCCCGCCTCCGCGGGGGCAGCATGGGTCGATGCGTTGCCCAAGCTCATGGCTACGGTACGTTGCGAACGCACCTGATATGATTATTCTTGGTATTTAGATCATAACTTTCATCGCATCCTGGTGTGGGATCGGCTTTAAAGTTTATCATGTCGTTATCGGGCGAGTGCTGTTCTTGGGTCGATGCGATAGTCCAGTCGTCGGTGGTGTATGACGCTAGACTCCCCTTGTTCAGGCATACCACCCTCAACTCGGCCAGTGTTGGCATCCTCCAATCATCCTTACCCAGCCAGTTGAGTCCTTCGGCATAAATATTGTTACTCGCCCAACCTGCCACTACACCGCCATTGCACCCCAACCCATCCTTTTTGCTCGCCACGTACGTTGTCCCTATCTTCACGACATCGCCGGTACCACTCGGGCCATATTCCTCGTACCAGGTTTTTGTTGGGGTTGAGGTCGTGGTTGGGGTTGGGGTCATGGTTGGGGTTGGGGTTGGGGTTGGCGGTACAACTAATGTGCCCGTCTGCACTCCCCAGCTTCCCGGCTGTGTACAGAAGAATGGCTTGCCCGATTCCACATTTCCGGCAGTCGTGGTTGCGCACAGGGCAAATGGCGTCGCGACGGCATCGCCGATCTGCTTTGTCGTCTTCATGGTGCCGGACGTTGGCCCGGACGTGGGCTCCTGGAAACTGGTCTGCACCGTAAGCGCGGCGCCGCTCGTCAGGTAGTCATACAGGTTCTGGAGCGTGTACATCCCGCTCCCCGCCGATGGAGCTCCCGGAGAGTCAAGGCTTCCGGCAACGGCGGTATAAGACAGGCATACCACGAACATCAAACTCAGAGCTACTGTGATTAACTTTTTCATTTTAGTACCAATCCTTTCTTGATTTATCTTGAAATTGAAAAAGGTGAGATTGCCACGCACCACTTCGTGGGACTCACAATGACAATATGATTAGACAATCAACGGAGGGGCGCGGATGGGAGAAAGTTTGGCGAGACTGCTTATATAAACCGGCGTATCGTAACACCGGATATGCGCACAGAAATCATCTCTTCCCAGCCTGAGAAAATAAATATTTCTGGCATACTTGTTATATCTCTCACTATCGTTTTTCAGCCCTGCTACAGGAAAAGAGCCGCTCCCAATTGCAGAATCATCAGGGCCGCCGGCTAACCTATCCTCCGATTCCGGCCCGATGTCTCTCCAGGGACCGGGATCGGCCTTAGCAGAATATTGCACGCACCAGCCGGGCCCGAAATGCATCCACCCTGCGTTCTCTCCCCACGCATATCCGTAAAATTGCCCGCTCTCATCCAGATACACGCGCGAATGACCGGTATGGAAGCTGATCCAGCCCGTGACCTCCGACCATGCATAGCCCGACAGATCACCACGGCCGTTGTTGTTGATTCCCCAGTCACGGCTACCCCGGTTTGAGTAACGCCGCCCATCCAGAGGACGCCCGTTGCCGAGGCAGACCCACCCGCAGTTCTCGAGCCATATCCATCCCGCCAATATGTTCGAGCCGATCTCTAACTCTGCATGTGTCGTCCTGAGTCTGACCCACCCTATGCTCTCCCCCCAGATTAATTCACTGGCATCTATCATCTTGCCGATCTTCGGTATGTCTGCGCCCGGTTCCTGCAGACAGATCTTTCTCTCCAGATCGGGGAGGAATGTAGGATTCTTGCATTGCGGATAAGGGACACTTCCCAGAGTGGTATTATGAAGAGAGCATCCGAAAACTACGATGGCAATGATAATGAGATTCTTCATCTTGTCGGTACGGCTGGCAAATCTACAATGCTTCACAGCGTATAAGATTTTGGTGTCTGCGCTTTGATAACAAGTGTTCTAACTAGCTGAATTACTGCAAGTTGTATACTAGGCTTTCCAGTTTAGCTCTGTAGTACAGAGCTAAGGGAGGCCTAGTATGCGAAAAAAGCGATA
>JAPLCW010000193.1 GCA_026392015.1 Candidatus Auribacterota bacterium
CCTTAAGAGCCGAAGTCGCTGCTTGGCAGCAACGACGAAATATCGCTGAAGCCAAAGTCGATTGGCGCTTCACTACTGCCGACGCCAGAATCAAATTGAAACGACTTTACCCGACATTATCAACGTGACGCGACACTAGTCTGGATTATTCACCTCCTTGTTGTAGGGGTTCGATTTATCGAACCCGGTTTTACAGCGGGCTTGATGAATCAAGCCCCTACAATTCAATGGGTAATCATGTAGAGAGATCAGTCAGATCTCGAGTTGATGAATAAGTCAGGCTAGAGGAGCGGGCCACGCCCTGACAGGGCTATCCGCCGGCTCCTTTCTTTGTGCGGGCAGCAGGCGCGATGAACTGAGGGGGGGCAAGGGGCGCAAAAACGCTTATGACGCTATTCTTCGTACTTTAGGGGGCGGGGGGAGCCTCACACTGTTACCCCCACCCGCTGCATGTCTCTGGATCCTTGCCTAGCTTCCGCATATAGCCAGTAGGCCGTAAGGACCGGCGCATAGTACGTATCGACTCTGTAGCGGGCCACTGCTTAGAACCCACGACCTAGCCAGCTGCTCGATGTTAGAGATTGGGCCTGCGGTGGAAAATAGTATGTAACTGTTAGGCGGGGAAAGGATTCGCGAGTCATACGTTAAGAAGGCACATACAAGAATCAAGGGGTCAACAGCCTATCAAACAGGTTCTAACCTGGTCCACCCAGCCACCCCAATTATTTATATGCAGTAATATGTTGCTAAGCAAATAGATAGATACTCATCCGCGGCAAGAGCAGATGGGTATAATAGTGCGTATACCGCATTTCTTCATGTTTCCGGCGTCAACATGCCTCGCACTGTCGACCACACCCGCTACATATCTCTAGCTTTCTGTCCTGTCCACCGCATACAGCCAGCAGGCCGTGAGTACGGGCGCATAGTACGTATCGACTACGAATCCCGACCCCGCTACCAAACTGAGGGCCCTAGAAGCAATACTAGGGCCCTTTTTCTATAATCGAGAAAATGTAAATTCACTGCATCAGAACATTCTCAGTCAATAGACAAGGTACGCCCCTGAAGTTATTCTATCATCGCATGTCCTCCCCTTTTAGCTGATGCCATTGACATGTTATGGTTCTAATTGTAAGCTATAATTAGGTATGGGACATAATATAAGCAGAATTTGCGCCATGCAAAAACGCAAAGAATTGTTTAGTAATCATGCCGTTATTGCGCTGTTGCGCACGGGATTAACGATAACCGCGTTCTATCTCAGCATATCTTTTCCAGTACCTTTATTTGCGCAGTCCGAAATCTCCTTTACCCCGTGGCGTGGGATCCTGCCACTGCTAAACAATACCCCTTTATCCGGAACTACAAAGCTTGTAAGCAATCCGGCTATCGTGCGTGCGAGAGTATCTGTTATAGCCACGGATCAACTGGCTGCAGGTTATGTGCCCATATCCGTCAGGTTGAATCTCTTCGAGAACGTGTGCATGACCGCCATCCTTGAGAGAGTGGAGCCCGCAGTTCCCCGAGGTAGGGTGTGGGTGGGGCGCATCGAAGGGGTAGAGCCAAGCAAGGTGGTATTGGTAACCCGCGACGGCATTATGATTGCCCATGTGAAGACACCCGATGGTGTCTATGAGGTGCGCTATCGGGGCGGGGGCGTACATGTGGTGTACCAGGTGGACCCGTGCGTATCCTTTCCGGGGGAGGACACGGTCCGCGTGGATATCCCGAAGGGTGGGTCGTGCACATCCGCTGCTACGGCTGATGACGGTTCGACTATCACCATACTTGTTGTCTACACGCAGACGGCCCGCGAGATGAATGGCGGAACCGCAGCGATTGAGGCTGCAATAAATCTGGAAGTGGCGATGACCAACGATAGCTATGCCAACAGCCAGGTTACGCAGCGGTTGCACCTGGTTCACACGGCGGAAGTGAACTACACGGAGAGCAGCCACGGCGACTATGACCTGGCGAACCTCCAGGGGGGATGGATAGATGACGTACATGCTTTGAGGGACACTTACAAAGCAGACTTGGTTAGCATGTTTGTGTGGAGTATGGATGTAGCGGGAATCGGCTACCTTATGGATTCCGTGAGTTCGGCATTTGAGGCCTACGCATACAGCGTGGTGAAACTAGGCGGCACGGATACCAACTATGCATTTGCCCATGAGTTGGGGCATAACATGGGCTGTCAGCACGATCGGGCAAACGTATACGGTTCGCATGGGGCGTATCCATATTCCTATGGCTATCAAGAACCCTCGGGAGCGTTCCATACCATCATGGCATACTCATACGGTTGCCCGGGGAGTTGCCCGGTTATCGCCCATTTCTCAAATCCCGCTGTCTACTATGATGGAAGGCCGACCGGTGTGGATTACCTGGCGCCTGACGCGGCAGACAATGCGAGGACACTGAATATGACGGCGTCCACGGTGGCCAACTTCAGGAATGAGGGGGGGGGCCCAACGCCCATACCGGTGCCGGGGGAGTTCGTGAGCATAGCGCTGAGCAGCAGCACTCCAGGGACAGGCGACTTTTTCAGTGTGAGTGTGGTGGTGCAACCGATCGAGCAACCGTTCGATGCCTACGGGGTGATCATCGCCCGGAACGGCGTGATATATTCCTTTAGCCTTAACAATCCAGGCGGGATCTTCAATGGTGTGAGACCTCTCGCAAAGAGTATCCCGAGACTGTCGTCGCGGTACGAGCAGGAACTTTATATGAATCCAGCCCTCCCTTCTGGTGCGGGCGGGAGTTATACGGTCATTGTGGGGTTCGTCCCCGCCGGCAAATCGCCCAGCATGGCAAACATGATTCCCGGATATGTTGACCAGGAGACGGTCACGGTGCGGTAAATCAGGCAACGCTGCTTTTATTCCGGCGAGACAAATATTTCGGTGGTCTGATCTGACCGTGCGCGACGATATTCGCAATATATTAGCAATTGTCAGCGCTCGTGGATATCCCTCCTTACCGGTCCTTCAGATGATGTTGAGCATCTTCAGGATGTGAAGTACAGGCGGGCATCATGCCCACCCGCTGCATGTCTCTGGAGCTCAGTCTAGCTTCCACATACAGCCAGTGGGCCGTAAGGACCGGGACATGCTCCATAGTCGGGTATGAATCCCGCCCCCGTGTGGAACCGCGACCTATACAAACGGCTCAATGACGGATGTAATTTTAATCAATATTGCTTTTTAATAAAAATAACAAGTAGTGCTAATGGAGGAAGGAAGAAGCAACAATCAGGGGGTCAACGTCTATCAGACAGGTTCTAACTTGGTCCACCCAGCCACCCCACTATTTCGCGCGACGCGCGTAAATTTCGCCGCCTAGTACTTAATCTGCTCTCGAAACTCGCTGCTTGAAACTGTTGTCGCTGCAATTGCGATTGCGGTCTGTTTTCAATTATCGAATTTCGGGATAAACGCGCAAAGCGCAGAATAAAACCTCGGGTCTGTGCTATAGGCGGGGCTTAGAATAACGTAGAAGGCAGGTGAAAATAAAAGCTGCGTGAGAATGAGCGATCATGCTCTTTTCCACGCAGCTGTATTTTTATATCCTTCGACTAATTACACGACTTACGCACTTTGATGGCGATTTGAAGCTTTTCTATCGGCTATGATCAGGGTATCAGACGTCTTTTAGGGAATCAAGATGTTCACGCAGGCAGAGTGTTGGCAGAGGAGATGGATAAGTGCTAAAAGCGCT
>JAPLCW010000139.1 GCA_026392015.1 Candidatus Auribacterota bacterium
GACACCGCAGTGTTCTCCGCCCCCTTCCTCGACGAGCAGCAGAAGAAGCGGATCGTGGGCATCTGATTCTGCCAGCATTCACGCGGCGTCCAAGATATGGTGAGCTCGGCGGGAATTGAACCCACAACCTCTAGCTTCGGAGGCTAGCGCTCTATCCAATTGAGCTACGGGCGCGCTACTGCTTTTCCCGTTCAGAAATATCCGCTCGTACTCCACCGAAGATGCCCGCGAACACGTTGTAGACAAGGGCGAGCAGCGTACCGCCAATCCCTCCCGCAAATCCGATTGCAAACGCGGAGACGAATACCCGCGGTATGGGGCCGAGCTGGGCAATTCTATCCTTGATCTGGTGGAGGGGGGCCAGCGAGAACCCCGAAACGATCTGGAGGCTGGCCAGCGCACCATAGATCAGCGTCATGACGAAGCAGACACTGAAGAAGAGCACAAAAATCGATGCCGGGAGCACGCTTCGTATCTCGGAATTCTTCATCTCTTCCCCTCCGCCTCCATTCAAAGCCATAGACATTATACACAGGGCGCCTCCGTAAATCAATTCCACTCGACTTCCACTCGCCTTGAGATGGTAATACGACGGTTACGCTGGGGGCTCCTGACTTTGTCCGGACATACAGATTCTTATTATAACCACGCATGAATAATGCGGGAGCGGCTTCCCTCCGCGATCGAGCCGAGAAAGCTCTTCATCGATGACGATCGGGGCGAGGACGCCCCTCCCACAATATGCTCTTATCTTGATAACTTGATAGCTTGATAGCTCGATAGCTAAATTGCTCTCCTCCCCCCTCCCACAATTGAATAACGTGAGACAATCCGTGTCCATCCGTGTTCATCCGCGGTTTATCCCCTGTGTAACTGAGTCATTCCCCCGATTCTCTTCGTGCCATTGGAATTCTGCGTGTGATATTATAGGATAATCAGGAGCAAGAGTTGCATCCCCCAGATATATCTGTGGGGCGGAAGAGGGAAGCCTTGACATCGCAAGCGAGTCCCCGACACACAAACCGGCTCATCAAAGAGAAGAGCCCCTACCTTCTCCAGCACGCCCACAATCCTATCGACTGGTATCCCTGGGGCGAGGAGGCGTTCCGGATCGCGAAAGAGAAGTGCACGCCGATTTTCCTCTCGATCGGCTACTCTACCTGTCACTGGTGTCACGTCATGGAGGAAGAGTCGTTCTCGGACGAAAAATTCGCTGCCTTTTTGAACGCGCGCTTCATCCCCATCAAGGTGGACCGGGAGGAGCGGCCCGACATCGACAGGGTATACATGGAGGTCTGCATGGCGATGACGGGTGCCGGGGGCTGGCCTCTCACCATCGTGATGACCCCGGACGGCGAGCCGTTCTTCGCGGGAACATATTTCCCCAGAGAAACGCAATGGGGAAGGCCCGGCCTGAGGGAGATACTCGATCAGATCAGCAATCGCTGGGAACATGAGCCGGAGGGGCTCGCCCGCATCGGCGAAGAGGTGACGAACGTGCTGCGGGATAGAGCGAAGGCCCCCGCCGGCGCTCTTACCCAGGAGACTCTCCGTGCAGCCTTTGAAACGCTCCTGAGCAGTTTCGACGCAGTGCACGGCGGTTTCGGCGGCGCCCCAAAGTTCCCCTCGCCGCACAATCTCTCGTTTCTCCTACGCTATTATGCAACGGTACGGGATCGGAACGCCCTCCCGATGGTCGAAGAAACACTCCGCGCCATGGCCCATGGGGGCATCTACGACCAGCTCGGTTTTGGATTTCACAGGTATTCGGTTGATGACCGGTGGCTCGTCCCGCACTTTGAGAAGATGCTCTACGACCAGGCAATGCTCGCGATCGCATACATTGAGGCGTACCAGGCGACGCGGGATGGCGCATATCGCAGGATTGCGGAAGAGATATTCGACTATGTATTAAGGGAGATGACCTCTCCCGACGGCGCCTTCTACAGCGCCCAGGACGCCGACAGCGAGGGTGAGGAAGGGACATACTATGTCTGGCGGCCGGGCGAGATAAGGTCAATCCTGGGAGAGAAAACGGGGGACCTCGTCTGTCGTTTTTACGGAGTGGACGAGACGGGGAATTTCGAGGACGGGGCGACTGTTCTTCACGTCGTGACGCCGCCCACGGAATTCGCACAAAAGGAGGGGATCGCGCCGGAAAAATTCCGGGAGATAATGGAGGAATCGCGGAAGAAGCTCCTCGTAGCGCGAGGGAAGCGCATCCCCCCCTTCAGAGATGACAAGGTGCTCACCGACTGGAACGGCCTCATGATCGCCGTCCTCGCGAAGGGGGCGGCGGCGTGTGCTACGCCCGGCTACGCCGATGCCGCTGCCAGGGCTGCCGGATTCATTCTTTCGAGGATGCGCCGTTCCGACGGGAGACTTCTCCACAGGTTCAGGGACGGTGAAGCCTCCATCCCCGGCTATCTGGATGACTACGCCTTTTTCACCTGGGGACTCCTGGAACTCTACGGAGCGACCTTTGCGCCACAGTACCTGAGAGAGTCGGTGGCGCTCAGCGAACAGATGATGGCCCTTTTCGAGGATAGGAAGGAAGGGGGCTTCTTTTCAAGCGGTGAGGGGAATGAAAAGCTCATCACGCAAGACAAAGAGGTCTACGATGGCGCACACCCCTCCGGCAACTCTGTGGCAGCGCTCAACCTTCTAAGGCTCGGCCGCATGACCGGAAACGGTCGATTTGAAAAAGCGGCTTCGAATCTTATGCAGGCCTTTTCAGGCATGGTGAGTAGTCACCCTGTCGCGCACACGCAGTTACTCATCGCCCTCGATTTCGCACTCTCCCCCGGCACGGAGATTGTCATTGCGGGGGATCCCGAGAGAGACGATGCCCGTGCGATGCTCCAGTCGGTGAGATCGCGATTCCTGCCGCGTACCGTAGTGTTGCGGACTGCGGGGGGAAAACGGGACGAGGAGCTCGGAAAAATCGCGCCGTGGATTATGGGGATGAATGCGATCAGCGACAGGGCGACCGCCTATGTCTGCCGGAACCGCGCCTGCGCCCTGCCTGTAACGGGCGTGAAGGAGCTCGAAAAGCTGCTATAGCCTGATCCAGCCCTCCCTATCCCGCAGGCTTACTCTCCCCTCTTCCGGCTATTGATGGTGCCTGAATGGACTGCTCGGCCGCGACAGGTGACAGACGGTGCAGTCACGCAACGTGCCCGGATTTCCGTTCTGGGCAACGAACTTGTTGAACGACCTCGTGAGTTTCGCAACTTGTTTCTGGGTAAAAGGTTGCTCAGTTGCCACATGCTGCTGGAGAAGGACCAACTTGATGCCGTCGCTGCTCTCGCGGCTGGGGGCAATGGCATGCGGGCTGTCGTGGCACGTCGCACAGTACATGCCCCCATGCCCCTTCGATTCGCGATAGAGCGGTGTGTCCAGCGCAAAGCCCGCCCCATGGCATGTGGCGCTGTCGCAACGCGGTTCGTTGAGCCATGGATCGGGGTTCTGCGCGACTGTCTCCATGGTGCCGTGGCAGGTCAGGCAGTTGAACGAGAAGTTCTGAGACATTGAATCGCGCAGGCATTGAGTCGTCGCGCCGGGGTGACAATTATAGCAGCCCTCCGTGTTCGGGGTTATATCGGGGAGATCCTTGTGATGGAAATGCATCGCGTTGGAGAGGCTCTTGACACCCGCCGCTCCCTGAGTACCAAGCGCGTTTGAGGAATGGCAACTCGCGCAAAGGACCGGCCTGCTGTTCATCAGAGGGGTGGCATACTGTCCCTGGTTGAGGAAATCGTGCAGGGTGAGGATGTTCGTTGCGATATTGCCTGTCGGAACAATGGGATACCTCGTGGTTGCGTCACCGTCGTCGGCGTGACACATATCACAGCTCAACTCCGATGACACCGGCGCCACGACGACATTCCGGGCGAGCACCGCATTGCTCATCGAGTCCCTGACGGTCAATAGCGCCAGCTGAAACGGGTGCCGGTTCCAACTCAACGGATCCCGCCCCTTCGCGTCGCTATCGCTGTACTCGGTGAGCGGGATCCCCTCCGCAATAAAATGGTCGCCATCAAGATCCATCACGCCGGACAATCCCTTACCGGCCATCCCGACATTCAAAGGCAGATCGACCCCGAAGAGCTGTTTCGCATACTGCCAGAAGTTGGTCTTGTTTGCCGAGGAGGTATTGAGGGGGAAGTTATACTGAATCGTTATGCCGCTCGTAACAATCTGTGGCGGATCTCCAACCCTTATGACCTGTGCCCAGAGGGTGTTATACGGTGGGAGAACCGCCATATCGGAGTAGTCCCGGTTGTAACAGTGCATCCCGAGGTTATTCCAGGCAAGAATTACGAAACCTGGGCCTGCAGCCTTGCGCGCTTTGAGGAAGTCGGGGCCTCTCTCTTCCGATGATGCTATCCCCGGAGCGGATCCGCCGCATACAATGAGCATGGCGAATGCCAAAAGCAATGCCGCTGCATCCCGGTGAAGCGGTTTGAGGCAGCCCATCTCACTCCCCTTCATAGTCCCCTCCTTAAGGCAGTTCAGGCAGCGACTACTCCATTTATCTATCCTGCGGTAATTATACTAGCTATAAAACTCCACTATTACCTCATTATCTACTCTATATGAAACATATTCTTTGTCCATAGCGCAATGCCACTTTATTCTGACTTTATTCCACCTCCCGCGACAACCCGGCAATATAGAGCGACACGCACGCATCGGTGGTGCTCTAAAAAATCATAGACTTCGCTTGATGCCGTGTTACCCGCGGGGTTTCCCCTTCGGGAGAGGGACCGGCAAGGGGATCACTTATGCGGGGGAGGATACGTAATGTTATGTTGTAGGGGCGCGATCCTTCGGCTTTGCTCAGGACAGGTTCGTCGAACCCCTACAATTATAGGACCCCCCAAGATTGGCCCATTACAGGGTCCGTTTCATTTAAGTAGCATTCATCCGCGGTATATCCTATTATTTTCGCTTCCGGAACAGATGCAGAGGATACTCTCTGCACGAAGGAGCGGTCATGGAGTCAATTGCAAGGGCCCGCCAGTTGGTAAAAAAGTACGCGCACACCGTCGCAGTGGCCGGCATTGATTTTGAGATTCTCGAGAACGAATGCTTCGGTTTTATAGGGCCGAACGGCGCGGGGAAAACCACCGCGATGAAGATGCTCTATTGCTTCCTCCCCCGGACCGGCGGAACACTCGAAGTCCTGGGGAGGGATCCGTCCGTTCATCCAGAACTGATAAAAAGGGACCTCGGCGTGATCCCGCAGGATACCAACCTCGATACCGATCTAAACGTCTTTGAAAACCTGACCTGCTACGCCCGCTATTTCGGCATTCCACACGCTGCCGCTTCGGCACGCGCCGCGGAACTTCTGGACTTCGTGCATCTCACCGAGAAGCGCACCTCTGAGATAGAAGAGCTCTCCTCCGGGATGAGGAGAAGGTTGCTGATCGCGCGGGGGTTGATCAACAGTCCCCGTCTGCTTATACTCGACGAGCCCACCGTCGGACTCGATCCGCAGGCCCGTCACCTGATCTGGAACAAATTGCGCGAGTTGCGCGCGCAAAATGTCACGCTCATCCTCACCACCCATTACATGGACGAAGCCGCCGAGCTGTGCGACCGGGTGGCGGTCATGGACAAGGGAACCATCCTCGCGACAGGCAATCCGCGGGAACTCATCCGGGCCCACATCGGGCAGGAGGTACTCGAGCTGAACCTGACGGGCATCGATCCCAACGCAGCCCTCGCCGAGCTTCGCCGTCTCCCGGTTAAAGTTGAGGCGAGCGGGCAGAAACTCTACATCCACTGTGAGGACGGTCGCCAAGTACTCCACCTTCTGACCGAGAGCGGATACCGGCACATTACCCGCCGGCCCGCGACACTCGAAGACGTCTTCCTCACACTCACCGGGAGGGACCTCGTTGATTAATCTGAGTATTCGCTTCTCCAGGGTATGGCATCGGAATTTCGATGTCTTTGTGAAGTATATGTACGTGAGCCTCATCGGCAATCTGGGGGATCCCATTCTCTATCTTGTCGCCATGGGATTCGGCCTCGGCACATTCCTCGGCACGATCGAGGGGGTATCCTATGTTCAATTTCTCGCTCCCGGCATCATCGTTTCCGCCGCCATGTTCGCGGCAACGTACGAGTGCACCTATATGAGCTTCCTCAAGATGATTCATCTCAAAACATACGATGCGATCATCGTCACACCGGTGAACATCGAGGACGTCGTGGTGGGCGATATCGTCTGGGGCACGAGCAAAGCCCTCTTCAGCGCCGGAATCGTCTGTGTCGTCGTCGCTGCGTGCGGCCTGATGCACTCCGCATGGGCGCTGCTGCTCCCGTTGCTCATCCTGATCGTCGGATTCCATTTTGCGAGCCTCGCGATGTGTGTCACCTCCACCTGCCCCAACTTTGACTATTACAGCTATTTTTTCGAGCTGTTCATCACTCCCCTCTTCTTTTTCTCCGGGATATTCTTCCCGCTTACCCATTTCCCCCCCTGGTTGCGACTTGTCGCCCATTGCTCCCCGCTCACCCATGCGGTCGAGCTCTCACGAGCGCTGATTATGGGATATCCCCCCCCGCACGCCGCGATAAGCGTTTCCATTCTTATCATTCCCGCGATTATCCTCTTCTACGTGAGCATCGTCCGAATGAAAAAGAGGATCATCAAGTGATAATTTCCAAACTCCGACTCGAAATTCAAAACAAATCTCAGCTGTCGATTATAGAGTACGCGATTGGGCGATTGGCGATTGCGCGATTAGGTGTTCTTGTTTCAAACCATTCGCCCAATCGCTTAATCGCCATGCCACTGTTCCGGGATGAATTGTCCCTTTGGCATTATAGCCATATTCATGATATCTTATATGTAGGATTCTCTTTCGTTTTGTGTGGATTCTTCTAACTGCTCTCTCCCCTTCACAAGGGGGGGGATAAGCGGTCTTACACATATCAAATGGCGGGGAATCATATATAGAATGTATCTCTAATCCGCGAGATGAAAAACAGGGGGGACGCCATCGCTGCGTGTCCCCGTTTTTTTAAGAAGCAACCATTGTCTGTAAGGGGGGTGAACGCTCTCATGCGCATATTCTTGATTCATGTCCGGGAATTCCAGTATCTGGCGCTTCCGAAAGAGAAAGGCGCCGGCAGCGGGAAGGTCCGGGTCATAGGCTTCCCGCCGATCGGAATCATGTCGCTCTCCGCCGTGCTCACGCGCGCGGGACACGAGTGCGTCATGTTCGACCAGGCCGACCCGAGAACGCCCAACGAGGTCATCGTTGAAGAGACCCGCAGGCAACGCCCCGCCCTTGTCGGGCTGAGCTTCCTGAGCACGACCAGCTACCCCTACGCCAAGATTCTTGCCCGACAGATCCGCGCCGCCAATCCAAAGGCAGCGCTGGCATTCGGCGGCGTCTTCGCTACGCTGAATGCCGGGCATGTAATGGCCCAGTGCCCCGAGGTGGATTTCATCTGCCGCGGTGACGGCGAGCAACTCATCCTCGATCTCGTGGAAAGCCTGGACGACCCCTCGGGTATCGCAGGGCTCAGCTGGGCAAAGGATGGACGAGTGGTGCATAATCCGTATCGGCCGATGGACCCCGACCTCGATCAGTGGCCATTCCCCGACCGCGAAAGCCTTCCCCTGGAGTACGTCGAGTCGATGCCGCTCGATGTGCCGGTGATCCTATCGACGGAGCGATTCACAATCATGCAAACATCCCGCGGCTGCCCGTGGCACTGCGCGTTCTGCGACGTTCCCGTCTTCCATCAGGGAAAGTGGCGCTCCCGAAGCCCCCAGCATGTCGTTGCCGAGTTGGCGCACCTGCAAAAAACCGGCTACCGTTCCGTGTATTTCGTTGATGACAACTTCCTTCTACAGCCACAGCGAATCGAGGCGATCTGCAAGGGGATCAACGACGCCGGGATCACCCTCCGGTGGGGCTGCGAGGGCCGGGTCGACTCGATAGTCCAGCATCTCTTCCCCGCCATGGCGAAGGCGCACTGCCGCGCGCTCATGTTCGGCATTGAAAGCGGCAGCCAGAAGGTGCTCGACCGGTTGGGGAAGAAACATACGCTGGCGGAGGTGGAGAGCGCGGTGAGGAACGCCAAGCGGGCGGGTATCGAGATGGTCCACGGCTTCTTCGTCGTCGGCAGCCCGGGTGAGACCATCGAGGACATGAAAGCGACCTTCTCTTTCGCATCGAGACTTCGTCTGGACACCTTCTCTTTCAACCGCCTGTGCGTCTACCGCGGAAGCCCGCTCTGGAAGGAGTACGTGGCGCGCGGACTGATAGATGACGAGGCCGACTGGTACAAGTATCTCAAATGCTCGGAGATCGATCCCACCTGCCTTTCCGGGGAGGTGATCAACAAGGTGCGCAGTGCGGGCCTGATGCGGCTCTTTCTTTACAAGCTGACGCACCGTCCGATTCAATCGATCCGGATACTCTGCCGCCTCGCCCGTTGTATGTCGCTGCGTGAGATTTGTTATCTGCTCGCAAAACCTTTCCTCGGCAATTGGCGCGGCGCGACAAAGGCGGAGACAGTGTCGCGTGAGGTTACGTAGGAGATTACATTCATGCCGGGATTCTCGTCCGTCTCGCCCAGTCGGACCGGATATCTGATGCCCGGTGAAATTTTGAGGGATAAGCCCCAAAAGGGGCAGCCGCGGATAACTGCGCTATGCATGCATTGACTCTCCTCATCGTGAGCCTGTTGGTGTTTGCGCTGGCATACAGGTTCTACGCTAAGTTCATCATCACAAAAGTGCTCGTCATCGATGCGCGCCGCCCAACCCCGGCCCATACCCTGCGCGACGGCAACGACTACCATCCTACGAACAAATACGTTCTCTTCGGACATCACTTCGCAGCGATAGCAGGCGCGGGGCCGCTTGTGGGACCGGTGCTCGCCGCTCAGTTCGGCTACCTCCCCGGCTATCTCTGGATACTCATCGGCGCCGTCCTGGGGGGAGCAGTGCACGATACGGTGATCCTTTTTGCCTCGGTAAGGATGAAGGGGCAGTCGCTCACCCGCCTGGCGAGAAAGCATATAAGTCCCACCGCAGGGCTCGCAACGGGGTGCGCCATACTCTTCATCGTCATCACGGCGCTCGCAGGCCTGGCGCTCGTGGTCGTCAATGCCCTGAACGAAAGCTCCTGGGCGACGTTCACGATCGCGATGACCATTCCCGCAGCGTTATGTATGTCCCTCTATATGTATAAGGTACGTCCGGGCAGAATCATGGAGGCATCGATCATCGGCGTAACCCTGGTGATCCTCGGCGTCGTTGTCGGAGAGCCGCTTTCAAAGACCTCATTCGGATCCCTGTTCCTTTTTTCCAAAGAGTCGCTTTCCGTCATTCTTCCCATTTACGGCTTTATCGCCTCAACGCTCCCGGTCTGGCTCCTGCTATGCCCGCGCGACTATCTGAGCTCGTATATGAAGATCGGGACAATCCTCCTGCTCGTACTCGGCATATGCGCGGTAGATCCGGTTATCCGCATGCCGGCGTTCACTCCTTTCATTCACGGCGGTGGCCCGATAATTCCGGGGCCGGTCTGGCCTTTCGTATGCATCACCATCGCCTGCGGTGCGATAAGCGGGTTCCACAGCCTGGTGAGCTCCGGGACAACGCCTAAAATGATAAACAGTGAATCGGACATTCGCTTTATAGGCTACGGCGCCATGCTCACCGAAGCGGTCGTGTCCATCATGGCCCTGATCGCGGCAACAGTTATGCTGCCCGGAGATTATTTTGCGATAAACCTATCCCCCGATGTCTTTTCCACATTGGGGTTCACCACAACCAATTTGAAGGAGCTGGAGAAGTTGACGGGAGAGACTCTCGCGGGAAGGCCGGGGGGCGCTGTTTCCCTTGCAGCCGGGATGTCGTTAATCCTCTCCTCGATCAAAGGGATGAAACACCTGATGGGATACTGGTATCACTTTGCCATCATGTTCGAGGCTCTCTTTGTGCTGACGACGGTGGATACGGGAACGCGCGTGGCGCGCTATATCCTCCAGGAGATGGTCAAGCTTGTCAATCCGCGGATGGGGAGGGGCAACTGGCTTCCGGGGATCATCCTGAGCAGCGCCGTCATAAGCTTTTCCTGGGGATACCTTGTCTATAACGGGGACATATCCGCGATATGGCCCATGTTCGGAGTCTCCAACCAGTTACTGGCGGCACTGGCCCTGTTTGTGGGGACCATTTTCATACAGAAGCACACCGGAAAATGGCGCTACGGCCTCATCACTTTCTTACCCGCCCTCTTCATGCTCGTGACGACCTTTGTCGCCGGCATCGACAACATAATGAATAATTATCTTCCGAAACACACCTTTCAGGGGAAACTGAACGCCGTCCTCACCGGCGTTATGTTGGCGCTGGTCATAATTATTTTTGTGGAATCGATCAGGAAATCGGTATCGCTGCTCTCGAAGGGCAACTCGCGGGCGCACCTCGCCAACTCCGGGCGCATGCGCGTGGGGCGATAGTATCGTGACCGAGCTGAGGCTCTCAGGAAAGAAAACGTGCTTCCTTTTCTCATCTGTGGCGTGATCCTTGGTGTGTCGGCAGGCCTTTCGCCGGGCCCGCTTTTGACCCTGGTCATTTCTCACACGCTCGCACACGGCGCCAGGGAGGGCGTGAAGGTCGCCCTTGCGCCGCTCATCACCGATCTACCGATCATTCTGATATCCATGGCGATACTGGCGCAGCTCACAAACGCGCACGCCATCCTTGGACTGATCTCGATCGCCGGCGGGTTTTTCGTGCTGTATCTCGGCTGCGAAAATCTCCGGTCGGGAATGCCCCATTCGAACCCAGGCCGCGCCCAACCACAGTCACTGAGCAGGGGCGTTCTTGTCAATGTGCTCAGTCCCCACCCCTATCTGTTCTGGCTGACGGTGGGCGCGCCTATCATGATAAAGGCGTGGGCCAAAAACCTCCCGGCGGCGGCGGCGTTTGTTGTAGGCTTTTACGCATGTCTTGTGGGATCAAAGGTGTCTATCGCGATTCTTATCGGACAGTCCCGACAGCTGCTGATCGGCAACATCTACAGATATGTCATGCGCATCCTCGGGGTCCTGCTTCTCGCCTTCGGATTACTGCTGCTCAGGAACGGGTGGAGTTTGCTCGGATTTTGATGCCTTATGACCGGAGACGGCGCTCTCTCCGCGGGAATTGCACAGAGACCATGCATCGCCATCAATATGCATATTCTGGGGATTCCGTAGTGTGTCTCCGGGATCTGATCACCTTGCGATAAACCTGGATAGATCCAAGAATAATATAATCACAGCCATGGCGAGAAAAGTGATAACCGCCTCGTGTCTGGAGATAAATAATATAGTAAAGGAGTGTGGGAAAAAGTCCGCCGCCAAGATGGTACAGCTTATGTACCGGATCCATCACCTTCGGAAAGGGGATATTTCCGTTGCTCATCTTCGATGAAAGGCCTGGTTATCCGACATTTCAGGCTTGAGGAGATACCTCACGAAACCTGACGAGCGGGTTAGCCTGGATTATTCACGAGGCGCCCGTAGTAAAAGGGGTATAACCACTGAGAGCACTGAATACACTGAATGTTTGGACGCAGATTTGCGCAGATGAACGCAGATTAATAACAGGAGTGAGGGGCTAGTAGTTAGGGATTAGGGAAAGTGAAACCGCAAGGCGGTAGCTGGATATTAGCAGGCGGGTGCTAAGAATAGTGTCCCGGAAATATAGAATTCCCCCTAATCCCTAACTACTAGCCCCTAACTACTGCTCTTCCAGGCATGTCGGTTTTGAGTTGGTGAATAAATCAGGCTAGAACCCGTCGAGAGCAAACCGCCCATCCACTCAGGCAGGGGCGATCCGTCTCGAGTCACTGCCAATCCGCGATATCAAGCGCCGACTACTCTTCGGACTCCTCTTTCTCTTTATGCCCGCCCTTCCATCCCATTTCGCATTTCCCTTTCATCTCTTTGCACATAGGGCAACCGGCGTGCATCTCCTTCATCATCTTGTGCATCCCTTCCATGTCGCATTTTAATTCCGCCTCCTTTTGGAGGTTCAGGTCCTTATCGTATTTCATAATCTTGTTGCCCTGCATTACCACGACACCGCCGTCCTGCGTCGCGATCGCGGTCCGTCGCATCATGCTCATGCCCATCGCGCCGTGCATCGGGCACATCTCACCCCATTCCCCCTTCTCCGTCTTGTGGCCCCTGAAGCTCTCTGGACACTTCGATGCATAGGTGACTCCCAAACAGAGCGCCGCCAGCGCCACGCCTATGATAAGACCCTTTTTCATATCGTTTCCCTCCCTCTCAATAGTGTAATTCGCTTCTCTCTACCAGATAGCGATGTTAGAGAACTAACAATGCTGGAAGATCACGGCTGTTTTTGAATTGCGTCCCTCCTCGATCTGATCACCCCCTTCCGCGGAGCGGGCCTCACCGCCCAAGCGTCCTCGCCTTCACCGACGCAGGCCCGCACATTATTTGAGTAGTTTCCCATAAAACCCCCATGGGGAACAGTGGCTCATTCCCCTTTTTTCTGACTTTTTTCTACCCTCTGCGGGGGGTTCCCGTGCCGACGCGAGAACCGGACGCAGCGCCTAACCCGCTATTCCCCGGCGGTGAAGCGATGTAAACATTCTCCCTCTCCGGGGGCCGTGCTCCCCTCCGATGGAATCGCGATGCGGGGAACGGATTAAGGCGCGGGGGAAGGACCGACTATCAAAGCTATTCTCTCCAGGATCTCCTGGTGGTTATTCAGACTCACTTCGAATAGCACAACGTCTCGGCGCGACTTGATCGCATTTAGAAAATCCGACTGCTGGCGGTGAATTACCGCAATCACCCTTCTGTCGGAATCAAGAGCCTTTACCACACTCGCCTTGAACACGTGCGAGAACAGTTCCATCGTGCCGATTTCATCAATAACCACTATCTCTCTGCTTTTCAGCGCCTCCTCGATCGACGCCACTCCTATATCCTCCAGGTCCTTAAGGTTTATCCCGTATTTGCCCAGCCGGAATTGAGACCTCAAACCCTCCATAGCGAGAATCCCCTCCTCGCCGCCGAGGGTTTTTATCCTGAATCCTATTCTTTCCTTATTTCTGAGAATCTCCTCGGTATAAAACCCTCCGCAGGATTTCAGGCCCCGGACGATCGCCTTTACCAGGGTGGTTTTCCCGCTGCGGGGTTTTCCGGTGAGCAACAGATGCGGTCTCATGTGATGAATGGCTTGGTGCGGATAGTGTAAAAGTTGTGTAACTACTCAGGCAGTCAGAAGCCAGGAGCCAGAATCCAGAATGGAAAAGCAAGAATACAGAAGACAGAATACAGAAGACAGAATACAGAATTAAGAATAACGGCATTTCAAGGAAACGTTTATCTCCTGTCTCCTGAATTCTGTATTCTGTCTTCTGAATTCCGGCTCCTGAGCAGTTATAAAGTTATACCCTTGTCTTTCAGTTCCTGCCGGTCTGTGTGAAAACGCATTCCGCAGGGCTGTCCGGACAATGCCCCCGATCGGAGAAAGCGCGATATATCCCTATATCAGATCAGGGGTGAGAAACCACGCTATCTCCCATTTCTCCGTGTACTCCAGGCACATAACTCCTGAATACGTAAAGGAGATCAGTTCCAAGCTATCCGACCCCGCCAGGAGCAGAGAGGCCAATCTCTGCAGAAAAGGGAGATGGCCTATCAGCATCAGATCTCGATTCAATTCCTGAATCCTGTCGGGAAATGGAGCGACCGGGTCCGCGGGGTTTACATCATCCCGTTCCTCAACCGTCAGATGTGTAATATAACTGCCCATTATTTCGGCCGTCTGAACCGCGCGCCTTTTCCCGCTGTGCCAGATGAAGTCCGCTTTTATTTTCTTTGCTTTCAAATGCGCGGCCATCCTGCGCACGTCCGCTTTCCCTTCCTCACTTAACGATCTCTCAGGATCCTTTTCCGCAGGTACGGCGAGGCCATGCTGGACCAAATACAGTTTCATCTCCGATTATCCCTTTCTCTTATCGATCTGTCGCGCCCGGTGCATCAAAAATGGGGCGCTATCACCGCATACCCCTGCGAACAGCCGCGCTGATTGGTGTCAGCGCGAGCGTAATCCGCGGTTAAAACATTAGGCTCTCTTCCATTCTGTGTGGGTGCAGTACATTCTCCTCCCCCCTTGAGGGGAGCCTGTCCTGTCGAAGACCCTGTCTTTATCTTTCCCCTCTTCACAGGGGAGAGGGGATTACGGGAGTTGCGGAATGGAGCATACACGCCTCTCGTGGCGAACGCCCTCCGCATCACGACTGTTCCGGTGCCCGTCTGATTGCAGATAGCATTGCCGATTTTCCGCTATCTTCCCGCGTCCACGCTCCAGGGGCCCGAACCGAAGTGCGCAATCAAAAGGGCGGCCCCCAACATCGAGGCGTTTTTCATGAACATTATCTGCTGCATATGCGCCGCCGTCGCATCGGGGAGTCCCCAGAATTTGTGCATCATAAGCGTCACGGGCACCAGAAAAACCACGAGGAGCCATGCACCGAGGCGGGCCTTGTATCCAAGAATGATGCTCAGTCCCCCAAGAAGGGCCATGATCCCGGACAGCGGCACAAGGATCTCCGCCATGGGAACTCCCTTGCCGGCGGCGTATCCGATCGTTGATTCAGAAAAATGCCCCGGGACAGCCATCAGAAAAAGAAACGCATAAAGAATCCTTCCCAATGGAACGAGAAATTTCATACTACCCCCCTTCGCGCGTCGCCGTTAGGCGTTCATCGCTGGCGGTGAAAAAGGTTCTGCACCTGCACATCGCGGCCTTCGCTACGCCTCCTCTATTCCTGTTTGCACTTCAGGCAATATCGGTCATGAAGGCACTTTACGCAGGTTTTGATGAGAACAAAGATAATTATCAACAGGACTATCTGTCCTAACAATCCCCAGCTCATGGTCGCCTCCTTGTCAGGCGTCCCATCTTGCATTTAAGTATAATGTATAGGGAGAAGAGGGATATTGGCTGATTCCGTTTTTTTCTGACTTTTTTCCACCCTCGCGCGGAATCCTTCGATGTCCGGGCAGGTATTTTTTGACACCTCAGTCACGCCAGGGTCTGCTGATTTTGTTCGGATATACGGAGTTTTGTTCTCACCACGGATAAACACTGTATGAGCGGCTTCCCGCCGCGATAATCGGGGCAAGATGCCCCTCCCCCAATTGAATAACGTGAGACAATCCGTGTCCATTCGTGGTTCATATACCCTGTGTAATAGGACATTCTCCAGCCTGCTCTATTCACCAACAATTAATCTTTTGACCGAGGATTACGCTGATTACGCAGATTCTCATTGTGCAATCCGCCCAATCCGCGTAATCCGCGGTTACATATGTTAGGCTTTTAGAATTGCTATTTTATGCATCAGATGAATACTCCAGGCTAAAATAATGACCGGATTATATATTTTACCGCAGAGACGCGGAGAATGCAGAGATGATACCTCACTCAGAGAATAAGGCTATTATGAATTATTTCTTTGCGATCGCTCTTTGCGTACTCTGCGTCTCTGCGGTGAGCTATTAAGCTTTCCGGAAAAACGGGAAAGGTCCAGCTGTGTAGCTGATGCCTCGCATAATTTTTATAATTACACTGCGCGGATATGCTATTATTTCATGGGATTTGGAGGTGCATCGCCGCAGTTTTCACGGCCTTCATAGTAAGGGCCGTGAGATCTTTTCATTGATCGGCTTCATCGAGGAGGGATAATGAAAAAATCAACCTGGTTGCTGCTTCCTCTGCTGCTCGCAGGCACAGTTTTCGGCCAGACTCTCGCCAACCTGCCCGACGTGAACCTCCTGTTGCAGGGCGCGAAGGTCTATGCGCAGGACCCCGAAAGCACGTATCTGGGATCCATCACCAACGAGCTCGATCAAGACTCGATATTCAACTGGCTGGGACCCTATGGGAGCACCCTATCTCAAACCTCCCTCTGGAATGAGCTTTCGCCCTACGGCATCGAGACAGGAAAATATTCCGCCTATAACGAGCTCTCCAAAACTCCGCCCAAGATTGTAAAGGGCGGCAAGGTACTGGGGTATATCACCAAGAATCAGACGATCTACAACCGGATATCACCCTGGCAATTGAAATCCATCAAGGATCAGCTTTTCCAGTAAAAGATGCGGTAGTCCGTCACTGCCAGGTCCCGGTTGAAAAAACCTTAGGCACGGCAAAAGGAGGTACACAGTGAAAATTCGAATCCTGTTGTTATGCGCTCTATTTTTCCCGCCGATCTGTGTATGCCGCACATATGCCCGCCCCAATCCTCTAGCCGTCAGCGGAGTCCAGAAGGGCAAGATTGTCGTCGCCCAGAGATTGGACGATGAACGGGACAGTGAAACTACTGAAAGCGCAGAGAGCTCGGCCTTTGATGATAAGGAGTTAAAACGTCAGGCTCGTGAAGCCATGGACGCAAGTGATTTTAAAAAGGCCCGGAAACTCAGAGATCAACGGAGAGAAATACCCGCGCGAGATACCGAGGATATGCAGGAAAATGAAGACAATCCTAGCGATTCAGAAGATTCGCGCCGTTGATATACTGGCCCCCCCTCTCGCGTAATTGCTTCCAGTGCAGGCGAGAAAATAAGTCGGGATGCGGGAGGCAGGAAGTCCGAGAGTCACCATCCTGTTTAAATCGTCAATTTCCGTTGTGAGCAACGCCGCGGGCATAGTGGGCAAGAAGATTCATCTCTTCTTCGTTGATGAGCCGCAGTTCGTAATGGTTTCCGCAGGTATGATCGCCCCCCCGTGTGAGAAAATCAAAGGTCTTGTGCTCATAGCCCATATTCCCTCGGTCCCAGGCCGCAAATGCCTTCTCCAACCTGTTGCCCATTTTCTTCAGACTGCTATCCACCATACTTGGAGAGTCGTCGCTCGCAATCCCGGGGATTTTGCCTTTGACCGGTCTTGAATCATGGCTCCCGTCTATCGTCACGCCCGGATAGATAACGTTGTTGGAAATGAGGACACTGCCCTTTTTCCCCTGCCGGGCGTATTGACGGGTTATCTCTGCGGCGACAGCGCTCCCCCAGTCCGGCCTGTGCGCATTTTCCTCATTCATAATCTCGAAGACGATGTTTCCGCAATCGCCGACTGAAGCCACTGTTTTTTGTATAATCTGTTGTGCATATCCGTCCCCTACCTCACCCGAAGTGGCGTAATACGATCCCTCGGATACGATCCAGGGGAAATCGGTGTTGTTCTGCGGATTCAGAGGACACCATCCCCAGTCTACACTCGCGGGAGTGGCGGGCGTGTATTGTCGGGCAAACAGGCAGAGTTGCACAATAACTCCCCGTCGCCATGCGTATTCACAAAACTCCCGCAGGCGCTTCCAATAGCTGTCATCCCCCTCAAGAATTTTCCATTTCTTACCATCATATTCCCAGGGCAGGAGGCCCACCAGTTCATCTCCGCACCTGCCGGCCTTATACGATGCCCCCCTCGTGGTGCGCGAGGTATAAAGCCATTGCCTGGTGAAATTCAATCCCGCATCGGAGAGCAGATCAAGATACGATTTCCAGTGCCAACCGGGTCATCTTTCCACCCTCCCTCCTTCCAGGCCCCCGGCGCGCTGTATCGCCCATCATACGCAGTCAGGCGATCCTCAGACATTTCGCCGTATTGCCCGTAGGAAACAAGGAATACCCGGGTGCCGTTGTAATAGAGCTGGTTTCCTTCCTGAATCAGCCTGTCGGAAGGGGAATCCGCTGCGCGGTGTTTGATCTCGCCGCCGCATTCAGAGATAATCAACAAGACCATCGGAATTGCAGAAAGCCACAATTTATTTCTCACCCGGCAGCCCTCCTTGATTTCTCTTCCATCCTTGATTGCTTTTCCAGGATCCTTTGAATGTGAAGATGTGAGCCTTCCCATGCCTTCCCCGCGGCCATCCGTGAAATTCTCCGCGGGGCGGGCAACTCCTCCATGGGGCCGGGATGTTTGCCTCCTAGTGTGATGTCCCGGAAATAACTTGTCTTACTCATGTCATTGCGAGGAGCAAAGCGACGAAGCAATCCGCGAAGCGTCGCGAGCCCCGAAATATTCGGGGCGTGGCGATCTATCTCAGATCCCTCGCTTCGCTCGGGACGACCCTTCGGGTCGGATTGCTTCGCTTTCGCTCGCAAGGACAAAGACTTATGCGTTATTTATGAAACGGCACACTAGGCGATCGCGGACATTACTTTCACCCCGTCCCGGATTCCCTCATTGAATCGAGAGTGGGGGCGAATTTTCGACTGGGTAGTCGCCCCTCACGTACTGGCCGTTGTCTTTTCGGACAAGGACCGCAACGAAGCTGTACTCCGTTGAGGGAGCGCTCAGCGCCATGTCCAGATCGCCGGATGCGCCGGCTTGCAGCACCACGTTCTCAAAGGTAGGCCCGATCACTCTCCCGGTGAAACCGTAGAGTATCTGCATATCCGCAGAGAAGAGGTACAAATTCCCGCCTTCGTTGACAACCTCGTCCACGGTTGACGGGCTGTCAGCCGCCGTCGGGTCCATTTTTAGCCCCAGATACACATCAACGGGAACGCCCTCGAAGCCCCACCCCACGGGATCGGCGTTCCATAAAAGCGTCACCTCCTCGCCTGAGTCCATCTCGGTCGGCGAAATGCTGAGATTGAGGTAGTTTGAGTCGGACGCGGGCTCGTCCGCATCGCTCGCACCAATGGTGAGAAGGGAAGGCGCATTGAAAAAAGCGGTTTCGGGGATGGAGAAGTGACGGAAACCGTTCTGGATTGATGCCCTATCCGCGGTCTCAGCAGATGCCGCGACCAAAATGCAGATTATGATCGTGATAATCTTCTCCATGAGAATTTCCCCCCCTGAATACCGGTATCAGCCCTGATTTTAGATCGCTCACGCACAGTTTGAGTATATCAGAGAAAAACGCTTATTGCGACGGGCATATTCCCCAGGACGTAAGGGGTCACTTATGGGGGGTACATTGCTTAATATGTCATTCCTGCACTTCGACTGCGCTCAGTGTAAACTCGAGCAGGAATCCAGGTTTCATACTGGATCCCCGCCTGCCTGCGCGAAGCCGCTTCGGCATAGGCAGGCTTTCGCGGGGATGACAAGTGAAAGGGATACCCCCCAAGACTGACCCATTACCCCAGGACTTTCCCCACTTTTTTAGAATAATTCATAATAGCCTGGCTCTCTGCATGATCTATCCTCTCTGCGTCCTCCGCGTCTCCGCGGTGAAATATATGATCTCTTCTTCTTCCAAACCTGGAGTAGTACAGATGCTAAATTTTGTATCTCTCTGGTAATTATTCAGTGATGAAGTTAGTGCTCAATATTTTGGGGAATCTCCTGGCATATTTCCTGCGTAATTGCTGGTAAAAAAGCCACATCCCGTCATCCATAACTGTGCAGTCCGCCCCACATCCGGCTTACCCCGATGAACGTCACAAGAATCGCCACGAACCCTGCGACCGCGAGGAACGCCGCCCGCCTGCCCCGCCAGCCGCGCATGAGGCGCAGGTGCAGATAGAGAGCATAGATGAGCCAGGTGATCAGCGACCATGTCTCCTTGGGGTCCCAGTTCCAGTATCTTCCCCACGCCACATTCGCCCAGACCGATCCCGTGGTCAACCCGATGGTCAGAAACGGGAATGCAAGAGAGATAAGACGGTAGCTCAGCATGTCGAAGCGCTCCCACCCCCGCTCATCCGATGAGGGTCTCCGCAATGTCAGGAGACAGATCAGACTCGAAACGCAGGCGACCGCCGCTGCGCCGTAGCCGACGAGATACGAACTCACATGGATAACGATCCAGTTGCTCTTCAATGCCGGCAGAAGCGGATGTGCGGTGCTATCGCAGGTAGAGGCGTATCCCAGCGCGGAAAACGCCATGAGCGCCGCGGGAGCCCCTATGAATTGCGCTTTAAAAAACAGCGCAGCGACGAGGTATGCGAGAGAGATCGCCCACGCGAACATTACCATTGATTCATAAAGATTCGCGAAAGGGGGATGGCCTGTGCCATGCCACCTCGTCACAATGGCGAGGGTGGTGGAAAGAAATCCCAGCGCGAGCAGCGCCGCAGCGCATTTCCCCGCACTCCTGACCGAGAAGACCGCGTCAACGGAGTGGAGGATGCACGCGGAGAAAAAGAGCGCCATGCTTACATTGACGCAAAGGCCGGTCATGGGATGTCTCTCTCCTCTCCCCTCCCGCCCCCGGGTTCCATCCTGAGTCCTGCATACACGGAAAGAATCACGCCGAGATTAAGGAAGATGAACCCCGCGTATACCAGGGAAACCCCGGGGTCCCGCACCACTTCTATCCCCGTCCAGTGAGGCCGCGCGAGATCGTAACTCGCCTGATAAAAGGAATACCCCTTATGATGCAGAGGCCGATTCACCTCGATGACCGCGGCGAGAACGTCGCGGTCCCCTTCCCGGATCTCCACCAGGCTTTTAAAACTCTTGATGGTCGCGCCGCTGGCGTACGTCAGGCGGATATTCCCGTCTTTGGCAATCTCGAATTCCGGGAACTTCGAGAAAAGCCATCGCTCCTCGACCTCATCCCCCCGACGGATCTTCACACGGAGGGCGGGATTGTTCGGAGAATCGGTTCGCGAGCCGGCCCGCATCTCCTCGTCCAGGTAAAAATCCGGGATGTACTGCATAATTTCGAGAGAATAGTCCGATCCGTGGATCGGGTATCTTTCACCCGCCACAGCGTCGAACTGATTCACAATCCCCCTGTCGGCTACGGAGGCGATAATCCGGTAATGCGGCTCCTCATTCCACTCGAGGAGAAACTTATCGAGCTTCAGATTGAATCCGAGCTTCTGTTCGCCCCGGCCTGTCGTAAAATAGTCCTGCGACGATCCTTCATCGAGAGACATATACCCTCGCTGGGCGAAGCGCGCCGTCATAAGAGCGCCCACGAGGATGCCGACAATACTCAGGTGGGTGAGGAGAATCCCCCATCCCGGCGCGCCGCGCCGCGCGCGCGTGATGCTGCACAGAATGATGTTGCTGCCGAGGATTGTCAGAAGCAGGACGAACCACCACGAGTGATAGATATCGTGAATGCCGAAAAGGGCCCGCAGCCACGCCCCGGCGCCGCTGTAGATCCCTGCTCCCGGGAGGGGTTCGCTCTCCTGAGGGATGAGAGTTCCGAGGATCAATGCGGCGATGAGAAGAGCCAGCAGTACTATCGCGAGCCTGACCGAGGCGAGACGTTCCAATAATTTATTCACTGCGGTTCCCAGGGTGGCTGTTCCCCATGATGTGACACAAAAAACATGCCGTGTCACGGCATGCGAAAGATCGCTATGCTGATGTGAGTGACTCCAGGCTCTTACCCGCTTTTATTATCTTCAATTTCCCGCGTATACTCAAACCTTTAATCAAGGCTTCGTAACGGATGATTGGAAATTCCTTAAGGAATGGCCGCAAGAAAGGCAGAGTTATGGATGTCCAAGAGTTTATGCCTTGGCACAGGCTGCCAGCTAATAATAATGGGTCTCTTCCATTTTGTGTGGGTGCCCACATTCTCCTCCCCCCTTGAGGAGGGGGAGGGGATAAGAAATTTTCCCACTCAACGTGGAAGAGAACCACAATAATCAGCGCGCCCGTATTCAGGAATCGGGGCCCGGGCGAGGATCCGTCTGTGCACGCCACGCAAAGAGCACTTCTATCATCTTCGCCGAAAATCCCCTTTGGCCCTTCCGGGAATAAACCACCGGGAGCTATCCCGCGTGTTGCGATATACTCACGCACGGGCGGGCGGGCGTCTCAATCCGTTACTCTTTTTCTTCGTGCTCCCATTTCTCCTTTTTCTCATGGTGGTGCTTGTCCTTTTTTTCGCTCTTCTCGTGCTTGTTGCGTTCCCACCCGCTTTCCTCATGCCACCTTTTCTCACCGTGTCTGTTGTGGCACGAGCAAAGCATCGCCAGCACCATGACCATGAAGAAAAACTGTATCTTCCTCATTGCCTATCCTCCCTTCTGCTGCGCCTCCGTGATCAACAAGTAAATGAGCATATTATATAATGCGTCAGTTATGCGGGGTGCTGCTGACTTTGTCCGGATATACATATTTTTTTATAACCACGGACAAACAATGTGGGAGCGGCTTCCCGCCGCGATCGAGCCGAGAAAGCCATCCCAAAATACGGAATTGCATGCGCATATTTGCGCGCCACAGAACCTAATACTCCCCGCGTCGAGGCAACAGCATTACAGCCTCCCTCGATTGCGAGCGTGACAATATTCTCGGGGTCGAAATATTCCGGATTGGACGCAAACGCAGACCCGGCGGAATGTTCGACACCCTGGTCTACCGGCAGTATCGAGAGATAGCCGGTTCCCCCCAGGCGTCCATGAGAAAGAATCGACTGGAGATTCCTCAGAACGGCGGCCGGCCTGTCCGAAACAAGAAAGGTCCTTTCTACAAAATCCGGCCCCGGGAGGTGAAGCTTCTCCTTTGAGATCGTGGTGCAGGTATGCTCCCGCAGGTAGTTGGCCTCTTCGCCTAGTATCTTCACGATCTGATCTATCATAAGACCCCCCGCGCACGCCGAACTCTCTCGCTGTGAATACGGCGTCACGCATTCCCCGTTACGAATCATCCCTGCAATCATGGCCGCCAGGCCGTATTGAGGACCCGGGAGCTATTATCCTACTTAAATTTACATCAATCGGTGGATATGTACATTGGCGTTTTCTGCTTTTTCCTGACTTTTTTCCACTCTGTAGCACTACGAGTGTCTCCCGATCCATCCATCCGCCGGGAAACCACAGGCAGATACACTACCGCACGATGCCGTCCCCGTGCCCCCATATTCATCTGAAAGACGGCGGATAGCCTATCCATCTCTTCGCATCTCACGCGATTGCCTGCTCTTTATCTTCCGGCACCCCTTCTCAAATGGGGACAGTCCCACCGTTTCATCAGGAAGTCATTACCATTATGATATGGCAAGAAGTGCATACAAAGTTTACACTCTCAGCCCCAGCATGTGTAAACAAAGTATGCATATCCGGCTTTTAACGGATATATGGCAAACTGCCATTATTTTATCACTCGTTCCAACTCTTTCGCCGCGTGTTCGATACGACTATTTCTCCCGCACGAAAGAAAAACTTCGGTATTGGCATGAAAAATGCAGGTAGAATATCCGGAGAGTTTTGAATGCTCATTAAATTTATCAGGTCTACTGACAAGATGAAGAAATCCTTGATCATCGCCATCGCGCTCTTCTCATCCTCTTTCAGCAATGCTACCCCTGCCGGTGCTCCCTTTTCTCAAAGCGGCAACTTGCCGTTCTTCCCCGATTTGGGGAGGAATATCGGTCTCCAGGGATTGGGCGCAGGCATACCGAAGATCGGCGCGATTATCGAAGGTAACAATCTGATCTGGGGGGAGAGTATAGGATGGGTCAATCTCAAGACGGCACATGGCGAGTTGAAGATCGGCTCGAATATACTGGCAGGGTGGATATGGCTCGAGAACTGCGGCTGGGTCTGCCTCGGTAACGGTCATCCCCTGGAAGGGAGGCGCTATTCCAACCGGGGAGCTTCCGACTGGGGAATCAATAATGATGGCAAGGGTAATCTATCGGGCTATGCGTGGTCTGAAGTCACGGGCTGGATCAGCTTCCGCACCGGTCATTCGCACGCATACCTGCATTCGAGCGGGCAATTTTACGGGTATGCGTGGGGAGAGAATGTAGGGTGGATGCACTTAGGGCCTGGACGAAGAGTGCGGTATCTGACAAAGGCCGATCCTGGTCCCTGGAAAAAGATCGGGCCGGAACCCGCGAGCAGATTCGCCGGCCGGCGTGATGATTCTGAAATGAGCAGCGGCTCCATCCCCGCAGTATGCGTGAATATCAATCATGAGAAATACGATGAAGATGCAGATTCCGTCTGTGTGCTCAGGCTTGGAAGAGATGATTTCTGCACACATACCCGGCGTCACGATACGCCGGTTTATATAATTGATCTCGCCAAACTTTCTCCTATCCGCGCTCCTCCGGTGATTGTGTAATCTCAACGTCATTGTGCGTCCCGCCACGACGGGACGCCATAATCTCGCCTTTATCAACTTCAAGATGAATCATGAAAGGATTGGTGTCCAAATGAAAAATATAATCACGATAGTTCTGAGCATGATGTTGCTGACAGGCATGTCAGGTGCTGCGCTCGCCGGAAGTCTTGACTCCCCCGGTGCTCCTTCGGCGGGGAGCGGGATGTATACGCTCCAGAACCTATACGACTACATAGTGAGCGGCTCGGCTCTCGAAGTGCAGAGCGGTTTCCAGGAGCCGACCTCAGGCCCGGGATCAACGATGAAGACGACGAAGGAGATCGGGGACATGCTCAATTCGTTGTATGCGCAGTGCCCCGTCACGACTGCGGATGTGAAGTCGGGCGTGAAATTCTTCTGCACGCAGGCGGGAAGCTGGGGAGTGCAGACAGGTATGGCGCAATTAGTACCGACACCGACGCCGACAATAACATCAACGCCGACAATAACCCCCTATGGATATTACGTTTCCTGCAAAGCGATTAAGACGGCAACTCCATCCGCTGCCGATGGCCTCTACGCCATTGACCCCGATGGTCCGAGTGGGAATGCTCCCTTTAATGTCTATTGTGACATGACCACAGACGATGGCGGATGGACCCTGGTAGCTCGATTAACAACCAACGACGCCAACCATTATAATACGAACGCGGTGGGTTCACTCACGAGTCCGACTCAATCAACAACGGCAAAACTATCCGACGCCATGATCAATCAGTTAGCCACTCAACTATTCCGATTTAGCTGTGAAAGTGTCACCGACTACTTTGACGCTTCATCACATAATTTCGGCGCCACGAACTGCAGCTCCACGATAACCACAGTCAAGGATACGTACAGCTCGACTACGTGGTCGACCGGAGATCCTGGACGGGCAAACGGGTGCGGATTGGATGGCTATCCCAACTACAGCAAGATAGTGTGGGCGGAGAATCATGGTGACATATTCGGCTGCTATGCTCACGGCTTACCCGGTAACGGGAACGGAGTGGTGTGGGGCCGGTAGTAGGGGTCAGGGACACGTTTCCCCCCGCGGGCCCGTCTCGGACGGAATCGGGATCATAACTCATGTGATCCATGCGATAATTTGGGAATGCAATCACCCGCAGGTGGGGTCGCGCCGCTCCAACGTGCAGGGCATGATTAAGCTATTGATCGGGAGGAACGGCTGCCAGAAACAACTGCACAACCACAAGGCTGCAGGCTAATGCGCGTTCTGGCGGTTGGAAAGGGGATATCTGGGTGCGGTAAAGTATCTGTTCCCGTGATAGGTACACGCGTTTTACTTCTCAATACCTGATCTTTCATCCGCCGCAGGTTCGGGAGTTTCCCTCTCCGCGGGATTCCTTGTCGCAGGAGCGGTACTCACTGACATGGCCGCTATCACTCTGTTTTCTTCCCTCAGAAATATCCGAGGAAACTCCCGAACCTGCGGCGTTATATAAATCCATGGATATTATTCTTGACGACCGAGCGCGGGCGCGATATTGTTAATGTAGTGAATAATAAAGCATGATAACAGTTATGGAGGTAAATAATGCGCGGGAGCCAGATAACGAAATTCGTCGATGAGATCAACAAGGTCATGCCAACTATCATTCGAGAATTCGGACGAAGGCAGGCACCGCAACTCTTCAGGGGCAAATTTACCTTCCCCCAGGTTTTTCTTTTGGACCACCTTGCCAGGGAAGGGGAATCGACCATGACCGGTCTCGCGAGGTTCATGCACGTAAGCACCCCGGCAATGACGGGGATCATCAACAGGTTGGTGAGGGCCGGTTACTGCGAGCGGGTGTATGACCCGAATGACCGGCGCATTATCAAGATGCGGCTCACTTCTTCGGGACAGGGGATCGTGAGGAAGGTCAACGAGGAGCGGAGGCGGATAATGATCGATATCTTCCGCAGCTTTTCAGAAAGGGAGCGCACTCAATATTTGCACATCCTCAGGCGCATGCACACCGTGTTAACCACAGCCCAAAAAACATGAAAAACATGGGAAGATCATCGCTGAAGATAGCCTCGTGGGCCGGATGCATTGCGGCTCTCTTCCTGGTAACAACGTCCCTGTGTGCGGAAGAGGAGAGCGCGAGCGGCGGCAAGGCGCTCAGCCTCCTGGACTGCTATAACCTTTCCCTCATAAGGATGGAAACGATTGCCATCGACGCCCAGCGCATCAAGGAGGCAGAGGCTCATTTTCTCCAGGCAATGGCGATCCTGATGCCCTTTGTTTCCTTTGTCTCCAACGATGGCTACATCGATACACACAGGGCGACCAATATCGACGATGTCGCCCAGTCGCACGCGTATGTGCGAAAATTTACCTTCCAGCAGGAGATCTTCAGCGGATTCAAGGATTTCGCCGCGATGAACGCGAGCCGTTATGAGAAGAAGCAGCGCCAGAAGGAAAAAGAGCGCGCGGAGCAACTGCTTTTCGGCGATGTCTCGGATTCGTTCTATCTATTCCTGCAGCAACAGGAAGATCTGGTGGCGTTGCAGTCGGTGGAGAAGGATCTCACCGATCGCATCGGGGAACTGAACAAACGCATAGAGCTCGGCCGTTCCAGAAAGAGCGAGGTGGCAATGGTGCGCGTCCAGGTCTACAGCGTCCAAGCCGAACTGGAATCCATCAAGAGCCAGCGCGATCTCGCACGAGAGCTGCTGGAGTTTTATACCGGCGTTCCGATCCAGCGCGTTGCGGAGCCCAAGGATATCCTCGCCTCAATAGAGCCGATAAACTACTATTCAACCCTGGCGAGGAAGCGCGCGGACATCATCGCCGCACAAAATGCGACAGAGGCAGCGCGTTCGAACGTCCAGGTGGCACAGAGCGGCTATCTCCCGACCGTCGATCTGCTGGGGAACGCCTTTGCCGCCAGAAACATAGAACCGAAAAAGGCGAACTGGGACGCGCTCATCTCGGTCAACGTGCCCCTCTTTCAAGGGACTCAGGTCCTCGGCAATGTGAAACAGGCACGCGCCATCGAGGAGGAGAACCGGCTGCAATGGGAATTAAAGGACCGGCAGAGCCAGACCGAGGTGCAGGAGGCGTATACCGCCCTCCGGTACTCGTTGAAGCGCCGCGAGTTCCTCAACAAGGCACTGGATGCGGCGGGAGAGAACTACGATCTCCAACGAAGGGACTACGAACATAATCTTGTGAGCAACCTCGACGTATTGGCCGCCATACAGAGTCTTGCCGATGCGTGGAGGAGCTTGATTCAGGCCACGAGCATCGCAAAAAGGGCGTACTGGCAGCTCTGGGTCGCCTCGGGCCAGACGATCAAGGACCAACCTCGATGACCCTTTCAGACCTTTCGATCAAGAGACCCGTCTTCGCATGGATGCTGATGATAGGCATCATCGTCTTCGGCGTGATCGGTTTCAGGAGCATGGGCATAAGCCAGCTGCCGGATGTGGACTTTCCGGTGGTGACGGTGAGCGTCGCATGGGAGGGAGCGGCCCCGGAGGTGATGGAAACCGATGTGACGGATATAATCGAAGACTCCGTGATGAGCGTTGACGGCGTCAAGGAGATAACCTCCATTTCCAATCAGGGATCCGCCAATATCTCCATTGAGTTCAACATTGATCGCAATATCGACGTGGCCCTTCAGGAGGTTCAGTCAAAGATAGCCCAGGCGCAGAAAAATCTGCCGCGCGATATCGACCCGCCCATTGTCACCAAGACTAACCCCGAAGACCAGCCGATCATGTTTCTTGCGCTGTCCGGTGATAGGCCGCTCAAAGACCTCGTTCACTATATATATGAGACACTCAAAGACGAACTGATCACGGTCGAGGGGGTGGGAGAAATTCGCCTGCACGGCTACGTAGAACCCAATCTGAGGGTATGGTTGGATGCAAAGAAGATGCAGGCGCAGCAACTCACCGTTGAGGATGTGATGGGCGCCATACGACTGCAGCACGCCGACCTCCCCGCAGGGTATATGGAAGCCGGCCAGAGGGAAATCAATGTCCGGGTATACGGAGAGGCGTCAACGCCGGAGGAGTTCGAAAAGATCGTCATCCCCGAGCGCGTGCGGGAGGGTCCGATCTGGAAGCAGTTGACCATCGGCGATGTCGGGACGGTCGAGGACGGCCTTGCGGACGTGCGCCGCATTTCCCGCGCCTGGGGGCTGCGGTCCGTCGGCCTGGGTATCGTGAAGCAGCGGAATACCAATGCCGTGGCGGTATCGACTGCGGTAAAACACAAGCTCAAAGAAATAGAGAAGAGGTTGCCCGCCGGGATGAAGCTCGGCGTCGTGTTCGATGCCACTCAGTTCATCAGCGACGCGGTGAGCGAGTTGAACTTTGTGTTAATCCTTTCGGTCATCCTCACCTCCGTCGTCTGTTTCTTTTTTCTGGGATCGTGGAGCGCCACGCTGAACGTCCTTCTCGCCATACCCACCTCGATCATGGGGGCGTTTCTGGTAATGCACTTTGCGGGATTCACCATCAACACATTTACCATGCTGGGACTCTCACTGGTGATCGGCATCATTGTGGACGACGCGATCATGGTTCTTGAGAATATCTCGCGCTACAGGGAGCGCGGTCTTGACCGCGTGAATGCGGCGCTGGTTGGAGCCCGGGAGATCACCTTCGCCGCGATGGCCGCCTCGATAGCGATTCTTGCGATATTCATACCTGTGGTATTCATGCAGGGGATCATCGGGAGATTCTTCTTTCAGTTCGGCGTCACCATCTCCGTTGCGGTGATGTTTTCCCTCCTGGAGGCGCTCACCATAGCCCCGATGCGATGCTCTCAATTCCTTGAGGTGGGGCACGCCACAAGGGTGGGAAAACTGGCGGATGACTTTATGAAATGGCTGACGCAAAGCTACGGCGCTGCGCTCGCCTTCGTCCTGAAACATCGCGGAAAGGTGCTCATCGCCGCGATCGCCATTTTCGCCTCCTCGATGTTCCTCAGCTCGTTCCTGAAGAAGGAGTTTGTCCCCTCGCAGGATCAGTGCCGCTTTATCGTCAGAATGACGATCCCGCTCGGATCTTCCCTCGATAAGACGGACAGCGTGTTCAAGAAGGCCGAGGCATTCCTCATGCAGCGTCCGGAGATTGAAAACGTTTTCAGCGCCGTGGGCGCCCTCGGCGGAGGAGGGATTGGTATCGGCCAGGTGAATCAAGGCATCCTTTTCATCACGATGAAACCGAAGGCCCAACGGCCGAAGATTCACGGCCACCATGAAACACAGCAGGAGTTCATGCAGCTTGTGCGCAAGGAGTTTAACGCCCTTCCCGGCGTCGAACGCGCGGTGATTCAGGATCTCTCGCTCTCGGGTTTTACCGCGCAGCGCGGCTTCCCGATCGAGTTTACGGTCCGGGGGCCGGACTGGGACAAGCTCGGCGCGATGGGCCAGGAGATGATGAAACGGATGAAGGAATCCGGGGTGATAACGGACATCGATACCGACTATCAGATTGGCATGCCGGAATTGCAGCTACGCCCCGACCGCCAGAAAGCGGCCGAGCACGGCGTCAGCATCCTCTCCATCGCCGATACCGTCAATGCGATGGTAGGGGGAATACGCTGTGGCAAGTTCACCTCCCATGGCAAGCGCTACGATGTGCGGGTGCGGCTGGGCGAGGCTGACCGGTCAAGTCCCAAAGATATTCAGAATATGTGGGTGCGCAATCACTTCGGAGAGGTGTTGCCTCTGAGCCAGGTGTTAAGCGAGAAAATAGAACCCACCCTCTTTTCCATCACCAGAAAGAACCGCGAGCGGGCCGTAAGTATTTACGCAAACCCCGCGCCCGGCCATTCTCAGCAGGAGGGGCTCGATCTGGTCCTCAAGATAGCGAAAGAAATCCTGCCCGATCAGTACCATGTGGTTTTCTCCGGCGGGGCGCAAACCTATAAAGAATCGTTCCAGAGCCTGATGTTCGCGCTCGTTCTGGGGATCTTCGTGGCATATATGGTACTCGCCACTCAATTCAACAGCTTCCTTCATCCGTTTACGGTGCTGCTGGCCCTTCCTTTCAGCGTTACGGGTGCCTTCCTGGCGCTTCTCCTTACCGGCAATTCGCTCAATCTCTACAGTATGATAGGGCTTATTCTCCTGATGGGGATCGTGAAAAAAAATTCCATCCTTCTCGTCGATTTTACCAATGTACGGCGTCAGCAGGGGATGGGTTTGAGACAGGCGCTCCTGGAGGCCTGTCCTGTGAGGCTGAGACCGATTTTGATGACATCCATTGCGACGATAGCCGCCGCTATTCCCGAAGCCCTCGCGATTGGTCCCGGCTCCGAGGTAATGATTCCGATGGCAGTGGCGGTTGTCGGCGGGGTTGCGTTCTCCACCGCCCTGACGCTCTTTGTCGTTCCCTGCGCGTACGAAATGTTTTCCAAGATTGAGCGCCAGTCATACCGCCCGGCCGAATCAAAAGGACAACACACTGACGCGGACAAGGGCGCGCCTCCGGGGCCGGTTCCTCATTCTTGATGCTCCGCTCAATCCCCGCATTTCTCCTTATGCCACACGGCGCGTGCCCCGACCCGCGAATGATAATTATTGGGACATTCCCTAAAATATTGCGCATTGAATTCATTACTGACTAATTATCAACCAGATACACACTTTAGCATCTGTGGTACTCCACGGTTGGGAAATGACCGGATTATATATTTTACCGCGGAGAACGCAGAGATGATAGATCACGCAGAGAATCAGGCTCTCATGGATTATTTCTTTGCGATCGCTCTTTGCGTACTCTGCGTCTCTGCGGTGAGCTATTAATCTTTTTAGAAATAACGGGGAAAGCCCGGATAATCATCTCTGCACCGTCAGCGGGAAACTTATTATACTGCGGAGGGGTGAGATCGCAGCGCGGCCGTTGGCCTCAACCAGAGCTATCTGTGTGTATCGGTTTTATATCTGCGTTTATCTGTGATGCACATTGAAGCTTTAACGAGCACCACAGATACACACAGATAACTGCGGATGGACACAGATAAAGCACTGCACTGCGAAACAACGAGTTGCAGGTTTTAAGGCAAATATATTTGCTCAAAAACAAACATTGTGACGTTACTAGACATCTTCATAACCTAAAAACTTAACAGATGAAACAAGTTTTTTAAGCCGCTCTTTGAAAAGTTTGATCAAACATTTTATCTATCTCCCGATCAACTTTAGCAAAAGCCTGGCGAAGGGGATGCGGGACATGAACGCCTAACTCCTCGCTGAGGCATGCGAAACCAGGGCGAAATAGCCGGGCATTCAAACGGGTAAGAAAAGGCGCGACCTTATTCCCATACGGAGTAAGAATATAGCGCGTTGTGCCCGGTCGT
>JAPLCW010000034.1 GCA_026392015.1 Candidatus Auribacterota bacterium
ACGGACTCTGTCATGGTTGAATCGCTATCGAAAACTGCTGGTTCGATTCGAGAAAACCGCGGCAAGTCACGAGGCTTTATTAGAGTTGGCATGTGCATTGATTGTTTTTAGACGAGTTATTGTTATTTACGGATAAGCTCTTAGTCAATAGTAGAGGTCTGGCCCTGATTTTTCATCATCAACAAAGAATGCCGGGCATTGTTGCAGCTCGGGGACTCACGATCTGCCCTGACCCAAGCGTCTGCCTACATGAGGAAGTTTTCCGGTAGGGACGGGTTTCTGCGTCGGGAGGGATGGGGGCGTGTAACTCGCTATCTGCCAAAGCGTTCAGACTAATGTCAACAATTGACTTTCTAATGTCAACTTGTTTGGATTGAGCGTAACATGCTGATGCAGAGCAGCATGCGATGCACACAGAGGGAAGTATCTTTATCAAAGGAAGAGGTTCCAGAAGAAATGTCCCAAGAATGCCCCAAATGCCTCAAGCCAGGGGTAAAATAAAGAATGGCTCAACAACAAATGGCTATACAGCATTAAGGGAATCAGCGAGAGCTCAAAGGGCTGCAAACAAAGGAAGGAAAAGTATGTCTAAAATAGCCTTCGTGTTGATGATATTTTATATGTGCGCGTTCATTGGCATGGGCAATGCGAAAGACCTTGGGAAATTGAGCAAAAATCCTCTGAATACCGACTCGACAAGCAATCCCGTTGGGAGATTTGGCAGTCCCGTCTCTCCGGACAGTATCAATAATCCGGTAGGAAGGTATGGCAGTACAGTCAGCCCCTATTCGGCGACGAATTCCCTCTCGACCAACGCCCCCAAGCTCTACGACAGCCAGGGCAACTACCGCGGGAGGTTAAGCACGAATACCCTCGATCCAGACTCCACCTCGAATCCCGTCGGCAGGTACGGGAGCTCAGTTTCGCCCGACAGCATCAACAACCCCGTTGGCGCGGGAAGCCCGTTGAAACACGATAGTCCCAATAACCCCCTAGGAACGGGCTGGGATATTGAGGGACAATAAGCATAGGACGGTGCTTGTATTCATACTGGTAATCCCCTTATCCCTAGTCAATATTCATGGTCTGGCCCTGAAATCTTCTGCGCGGGGAGGATGCTATACAAAAAGAATTCTTAGTCAATAGTAGAGGTCTGGCCCTGATTTTTCCTACTGCTTCAGTCGGCACTACCCGACCTTCATCGCTCATATTGGCTCATGCGCCAGACCAAAATCCTCCCACTGATTTAAGAATTACCTTTGTACAGTGGGTCTTCGTCCCGTCTTGCCGGGACTGGAAATTGGCCTTTCCCGACGTTATCTCCGCAATCCCTATATATAGGTGCCTGGATCCTTACCCCGCCACGCCTCTTCGGTGCTCTTGCCCGTTTCTTCCCGAAGAGCTTCGGCCTCATCTTACCTTGCAGAAATTCAGCGCGCGAAACGACCGTCGCAATGCAACTCCTACGACGAAGAAAATTTCTGGGCTGCAATCATTCCATTATGTTCAGGCTCCCATATTTGCTAGACCCCCAGGTTGCACCTACCGCTGTGGCTCAACAGTCCACAGGGCAGCCGGGCCGTTTACACCACGCAATGGACATGTGGTTACCCATCATGAACTGTGGTATCGCTACGTGCCTGAATCGGGCAATTGGCACGGCCCCGCTTTCAGCGGGGCTGGATTGCGTCCTTGTCGGCCGCTACCGCAAGGATCTTCTTACGCGAAGATCCGGAGCTATCTCCACCGCCGGCAGGGAGCGATGAGGACACCGCACTCTCTGACCAACGACGGCTAGCACGGCAAGCCGATCTCGCGCAAACCCGTCCGGAACGCCCTTGCATCTTCAGGATTTCCATGCGGGACTAAACCGCCAGGGCGCATGGGCGCGGAATCCCGGCCAAGGAGGGCCTAGCCCAGGTAAGAGCAAGGCTCAGCCGGCTACCGCCTCCTGTTACTTACAAACGCACGCACGATAGTGGTGCTGCCAGGAATAGCTAGGGTTATAGCCGGGAGCTTGGCCACAATCCTGAGCGTAAGGCCCGCTTCCATCCCAGGAGTACGCATATGTCGGTCCGCCGTTTGTGTCATTCATGGTATCCGGTGATGCACTAGTAATTCCATAATTTGTATCATCACCGGTTATGCACTCACCAGTAAACCCAAAAAACGTTTTCACCCACTGGCAGTTGGTGGCGTACCAATCTCGAGTGTCGCATGCCAAGCCTTTCCGTATGCAAGCATTGCTACATGACTCGTTCTCTAGCCCTTTAAACCAGCATCCAGATCCCCCGACTCCACCTAATTGGGCCCAAGTGCCGAAATATGGTGCCGACTCGCAGATTGCCTGGGTAAATGGCGTTGGTGTTACTGTTGGTGTTGGTATTGGTGTCGATGTTATTGTTGGCGTTGGCGTTACCGTCGGTACTAGCTGTGCGGTCCCTGTTTGAACTCCCCAGCTTCCCGCCTGCGTGCAGAAAAATTTTACTCCTGATTGGACATTCGCAGCCGTGACGGGACACTGCTCATACAAAGATTTGAGCATATCCCCGATCTCTTTCGTCGTCTTCATCGTCGAGCTGGGAGCTGAGCTTGGCTCCTGGAACCCCGTCTGCATCGTGAGTGCCGCGCCGCTCACTATGTAGTCATACAGGTTCTGAAGCGAATACATCCCGCTCCCCGCTGAAGGAGCACCCGGGGAGTCGAGGCTCCCTGCAATGGCCGTATACGACATGCATACCACGAACAACAGACTCAGAGCTGCGGTGATTATCTTTTTCATTTTAATACCAATCCTTTCTTAATATATCTTGAGATTGAAAAAGGTGATAGTGCCTCGCCCGGGACCGCGTGACATGAAAACAGGGCTCGGCATGACCGAAGGGTTACACAATCACCGGAGGAGCGCGGATGGGAGAAAGTCTGGCAAGATCAGTTATATGAACCGGCGTACCGCAACGCCGGATATGGTCACCGGAGTCATCTCTTCCCAGTCTGAGCGAACAATCAGTCCGGGCATCCTTGCTGCATCTTTCATGATTCTCACTTAGCCCTGTTACGGGAACAGAGCCATTGCATATTTCAGAATCGTCCGGGCCGCGGGCTAACCTGCCTCCCGGTTCTGCCCCGATCTCTCTCCACGGCCCCGGATCGGCCTTCGCAAGATACCGCATGGTACCGCCGGGCCCGAAATGCATCCATCCTGCATTCTCTCCCCACGCAGAGCCGTAGAACCGGCCGGTCTCATTCAGGTATACCTGCGAATGAGTGGTCTTGAAGTTAATCCACCCCGTGACTTCTGACCAGGCATAGCCTGACAATTTACCATGTCCATCGTTGTTAACTCCCCAGTCGTAAGCCCCCTGATTGGAGTAGCGCGCCCCATCGAGAGGATGCCCTTCACCGACACAAACCCAGCCGCAGTTCTCAAACCATATCCAGCCCGACAATATGTTTGAGCCGATCTGTAAGTCGGCATGTGGGGCACTGAGATTGACCCACCCTATGCTCTCCCCCCAAATCAAATTGCAGCCTTTGGTGATTCCGCCTATCTTCGCCGGGGAAATGCCTGGCCGCGGGAGGCCCGTGCTACTTTCCAAATCAGGAAAAAACGGCAGGTTGCCACATTGAGCAAAATGAGAATGAGTGGGTACAGCCTGGGCAAAGGAAGGTGCTACTGCCGCTATGGCAAAGATAATGAAGGTCTTCATTTCGTTATTAGGGCTGATAAAATCAATGCAAATTCACACACCACAGCCCGACTGACCTGCAATTTCCGTGCCAAAACAGCGATTTATCTTTCGTTGGTAAGAAATAGTTGTAATGAACAAGGGGCGAACTAGTTGCAGCGATAGGCGTCCGAATGATAATTCTCGATGAATCATCAAAAAGTCCGATTTGCATACTTTGTTTATACCTCCGAATGCCAAAAGTGTAAACTTTGTATACATATATTGCCATATCAGAATGTTCTGCTCAACAGGAAATTAGACTTTCTTCACAGCTCAGTTTTGTATGATCTCCCTCCATGGTCCTCATGGTTTGTGATCTCACACAGCGTCCGAGGTTAGCAGCCCTTCTCCTGTCTCTTGCATTCTGCAGCTT
>JAPLCW010000169.1 GCA_026392015.1 Candidatus Auribacterota bacterium
CAAAGTATGCAAATCGGACTTTTGGTGGATCTATCGATAATATTTACCTTTGGGACTGTAGTTGCAACTGATTCGGCTCGTGATTATTAAGACTGTTTGCTTTATTTTTCTTAAAAACTGTAACTTTGGCACGAAATATGCAGATAATTATAGCGATAAAGTGTTTGTGTGATTTTGTCGCCGCTGCTGGAACTGGTTAATTTGGACTGGAATGCGAGTTGTATCGCGCCATATAAGCAGAAGATGAGAATTATCCACAAGCACCCTCGCCGAGCCTGGCTTTGTGAGAATTGCCCGGATAGAGGCTCATGTGGATAACTCATCTGGCTGAAATCCAGGGCAAAGAAGCCGGCAAGAAGGGGCTGTGAAAATAGAAATTCTAGACAATATGCTCAAAGCAAAACAGTTATGGAAATCTTGAGATAAGATTTTTGGCAGAACGCGCCAACCTAAAGGGGAGAGGAAACATGAGAACAACATTAGTGGCGGTTTTAAGCGTGATGGTTGCATCGAGTTTGTGCGGAATTGCGGTAGCCGGAAGCCTAGATGCCCTGGGCGCTCCGTCAGCGGGAAGCGGGATGTATTCGCTTCAGCAGGTGTATGACTACCTGTATGCAGGAACGATGCCTACAATTCCCGGGAGTTTCCAGGAGCCAGGCGCGAGCCCCGGTTCGACGATGAGGACCACAAAACAGATAATTGAGGTTGTTGCAACCCCGTTCGCCGAGTGTCCCGCGACGGCTGCTAATGTGCAGTCAGGCGTGAAGTTCTTCTGCACGCACGCGGGAAGTTGGGGAGTACAGACGGGGACATTAGTTGTACCGCCGACACCGACAATAACCCCAACTCCAACCCCAACTCCATGGATGCTAAACGAAGCCAACTGCAATGCCACTTCCGGCTGGCACTGGTACACGACTAACACCCGGAGCGCCTGCTGGAGCAAGACACTCGCCGATTCAGTTTCCTGGAGTAAGGGGGTGGGGAATGATAGCGATAATCCGGGCGCTTACACCTGCGCCACCGGGTATACATTAGAGGATAGGATGGTAGCCGCCGCTGCGGGAGAGTGGTATAAGATAGTAAGTCTGGTGGACACAACCAGTATCACCTCCGCTCAAAATGGCTCAGGTGGATATGCCTTCATTTCTGCTTTAGCCATCACCGATTGCGTGGATGGAAGCCGGGATCTCTGCACGGATAACGGCTGCCTGGGTAGTAGCTGGTCCGGAATCAACACCAGTCTCCGCACCTGGGCCGGCGCGGCCGGCAAATCAGCCCTGCCGTATCTGGGCGATGATGCCGGTACAATAAACGATTACGCGGTTGCCTGCGGGCAGAATAGTGGATATGACATACCTTTGGGTGGTACCTGTACCAATAACTTTTGGGCAAATCACACAGTCTGCGGTAATACAGATGCCAACAACTGCTGGGCTGCCGCGTGCGGGATGCCCAGCAACGATGGATGGACTACGGACGGGCGGTTACTGGGCTACACATCTTGCGCAGCCCAGTACAGCAACAGCACGTCGGACGACCGCGCAGACAAGGCGTTTCGCGTTGTCGTGCGGCCATAGTGAAACACAGACGTTTCCCGTATCTTTTTGGTATAGCAATGGTTATGAATGAAAGCGTCCCTTGAGACAGGGGATGAACTTCTGTTTGTAGTCTGTAGTAATAAAGGAGATTTGATCCCACACGAAGGTGATTCATACTATGTGCGCGTGGTGCGGCGCGTCGAGTAATCCGATCCGGGTGGGATGAGGCGCTACTCCGATGGGGCAGGGAAGGAGATGTGTGCAGACGCAGAAGTTAATGACTGTGGTTTAAAATCCACACAAAAACGACGTTTGCATGAGAACTGAGCGGAGGAGTAGGCATATGAAAAGCTTTGTGACGTTGGTGTATTTTGGATCTTTTGGCGTAGCAAGGGATAGGGATGAACTCTTCCCTCGGACATGGAAGGAGCTTTCGATTTGTGATTTCCTGGTAATAAACGAGATATCAAAAACATCTGCATGGAATTTTCGGATGTAACTCCAAATCTTCCCTAGCCTCGATTATTCACGAGGCGCACGTATTAAAAGGGGCATAACCACTGAGGGCACTGAGTATTTGGACGCAGATTTGCGCAGATGAACGCAGATCAACAAAAGAAGCAGATTGAACCCTTGAGGCTTTAAACACAAGCTGTATTTGTATCTGCGTGTTCTGCGTTCATCTGCATCCTGAATAGCAAGTAAGATAGCAATGAGATAGTTGTTGGAACTGTAATGCATCACTTATGGGTGGTACATTGCTGAATATGTCATTCCTGCCCCCGTTTTCACGAGGGTAAACTTCAGCAGGAATCCAGGTTTCATACTGGATCCCCGCTCGAGTTTACACTGAGCGCAGTCGAAGTGCGGGGATGACAAGTAAAAGGGATACCACCCATAAGTGACCCATTACTTGGAACCGTTCAGTGACCTCAGCGTCTTCAGCGGTTAAAAGTGCGTAGTCTGTTGTGCTATTGGGCAGGTATGTCGGTTTTGAGTTGGTGAATAGATCAGGCTAGAGAAGAATATATTTCTTTAGCAGGCGGGAGTATGATTTTATGCGGCAAAACAGGAAAGGGTGGTAGAGGTATGAAGAGGTGGATGATGTTAGTATCCGCGGTGATGTTCTCGGTTGGCGCGGCCGGCGCGGCGGTTGCCGGGAGCATGGATTTCAACGGTGCCCCCTCAGGCGGGAGTGGGATGTATTCACTCTCGCAGGTCTATGACTACCTGAATTGGGGGACGGTGGCGCCCACTCCAGGCCCGTTCCGCGAACCCGGCGTCGGCCCCGGTTCTACGATGAAAACATTGAAAGAGATCTACGACGACATTAAGGCGAAGCTCGACGAATGCGGAGCGACTGCTGCTGATGTGAAAGCCGGCAAGACCTTTTTCTCTACGCTGTCGGGGAGTTGGGGGGTTCAGACTGGAATGTGGGCAACCCCGACACCCACGAATACCCCCACCCCAATCCCAACCATAACTCCAACCCCGACCCCAACGCCATGCACAGGTACATGGTACGAGTGCTATGGTCCGAGTGGTACCGGTGATGTCGTGTTGATAAGCTCAATGTACGTGGCAAGTAAGATGGATGGTGTTGGTTGTTTTGGCGGTGGGACCAAGACTTGGGCAGGGGGTTTGAGTTGGGCCGATGCTCTGGTATGGATGGGTAAAGATGATTGGAGAATACCGAGCATCAGCGAACTGGAGTCGATATGTTCTGGCAAAGCTAGCTTAGGTTCATGGCAGACGGGTGACTACTGGTCAAGTACCGTGTTTGCGACTGCGCATTGCGTGGGCGCTCCCTGTGCATGGGATGTTTACTTTCAGCCGGCTTGCTATACGTACGACCACCACAAGCAGAGCTACTCCTATCCAGTGCGCGTGGTGCGCCCGTAGCTGGAGTTGGATGGTTTGACTATACGCGGGTGGGGGCGCTGCAAAAAGAAAGGGTAACCCAAACGTTATCCATATCTTATTGGTATAACAAGAATTGCGAATGAAAGTATCCATTTGGACATGAGAGGGACTTTCGATTTGTAATTCATTGGAAATAAAGTAGATATCGATAACGTCTGCGTGGAACTCCCTGATCCGTTACAAAATAGGGGAGAGAGAGCATATTTCCAGGTAATGTGCTCGGCTTGAGTGAGCGAGTCCTGGGGTCAAATCTTTATCCTTTACATTTCGCTATGAGATCGGAGTTTATATCATCTCTCATGGAGATATTTGTTCTTCAATCCGCGTTAGTTTTGACACGCCAAAACAGGAAAGGGGGTTTGGACAGATGCAAAAGCTAATGACAGTGGTTTTAGGTCTGGTATTCGCGTTTAGCCTAGGTAGAACGGCGGTCGCGGGGAGCATCAACTCTCCGGGCGCTCCCTCGGGTGGGAGCGGGATGTATTCAATATCGCAGGTCTATGACTACATAGTGAGTGGCGCAGCACTTGAAGCAAAGACTGGTTTCCAGGAGCCTACCTCAGCGCCTGTCTCCACGATGAAGACAATGAAAGAGATCGGGGATGCTCTTAGAACATCTTTTGAACAATGCGAGATCTATCCCGAAGACGTAACGCCGGGGAAAAAATATTTTTCAACGATCCAGGGTTGGTGGGGTGTGAGGACAGGTGGGACCCCGATGCCAACAGCAACACCGACAATAACCGCAACGCCGACAGTAACACCGACACCGATCTGGCTCTCGGGCTGGGACTATAAGAGGCCGATCAGCATCTCCTCCGGATCCGCCCTGCAAAATTATCAAGTTCTGGTCACTCTCAACACGCAGGAGTTGATCCCTGCAAAAATGCGTTCCGATGGCGGCGATGTCAGATTCACCGATTCCGATGGCCTTACACTCATCAACTATTGGATTGAGTCGGGCATCAACACGCCATCAACGAGGATCTGGGTTCGTGCGACGAGCGTCCCCGCGGGGTCGAGCACGATCTATATGTACTACGGCAATTCCTCTGCCGCTTCAGCAAGCAATGGAGACATAACTTTTGATTTTTTTGATGATTTTACCTCTGCGAACACAACGAAATGGGCTGAACATCAAGGCTCATTGAGTGTAAGTGGGGGGATGGCGACGATTCATGATAGTTGGGTTATAGGAGATGTTGCTTTCGGATATGGTTATATGTATGAACTCATGAGTGGAAGCGGGGAATGGAACGATGCGTGTGGAAATCATCCAGTACGGGCAAGAAGTGGGAATGACATGGAAATTACCGGCGATAGCATATTCGCGGGAACAAATTGTAATTCAAGAACATTCAATGTTTCAAATGATGGCAGCATGTCCGGAGGATGTGGAACAGATGGATCAAGGTTCGGAAGCAATAGTCTTGTAGGCATAGCAAGAATCAGTAGCAGTTCAGTCAAGTTTTACCTGAATAATGGATTTCTAAAAGAAATCGCGACTAATGTTCCCAATGACCCTTTATATTTTTCGATAAGAGGTTGGGGCGGGGGAACTATCACTGTTGATTGGGTTAGAATAAGAAAATATTCCTCCCCGGAGCCGACCGCGAGCGTGGGAACGGAGGGGACGCGTGGATAAGGGCAGATAATTCATGAGTGGGTGAAAAGATTATTTTTTATGGAGAGTAGGGAAAGGTAGGGATGGAGGCAGAAGTTTATGGCGGTGGTTGTAGTGTGCGCCAGAGCATGAGTGTCATGAAACAGGATAAAACTGAAAAGGAGGGACGACTGATGCAAAAGCTAATAGCGTTAGTGTCAGGCATGATATTCGCGGCAAGCCCTGGCGGAATGGCCATTGCCGGGAGTCTTGACGGCCCGGGCGCTCCCTCATCGGGGAGCGGGCTGTATACACTTTCTCAGATCTACAACTATCTTAACTCGGGAGTAGAGGCAACACCGGTCCCCAGTTTCCAGGAGCCTGGAGCGGCGCCCTCCTCCACGATGAGGACGACGAAGGAGATTTACGATGCCCTCCATGGGGGTCTCTCCTTGTTAGATGCGACGGCTGACGATGTAAAATCAGGCAAGAGGTTCTTCTCCACGCAGCCGGGAAGCTGGGGGGTGCGGACAGGAATATTAATTGTGCCGCCAACCCCGACGCCAACCTCCACGCAGACGCCAACCTCCACGCCGACGCCAACCTCCACGCCGACATCAACACCATGGCAATTGGACCAGGCGAACTGCGACGCTCTCTCCGGCTGGCACTGGCTGAACGGTGCCTGCTGGTCAGATTCCATCGTGGACAGTGTCTCCTGGAACAAAGGCGTTGGCGACGTCAGTTCCAAGACAGGTTCCTACGTCCCGACCGGTTCCGGAACACTGAAGAGCCGTATGGAAGCGGTCATCGCCGGCAGATGGTCGGAGATCTGTTCCAGTATCAATGGGAGGGAGATTACCACCGCCGATAACGGTGACATCGGGAAGGAATATATTTCCGCCATTGCCATCGCCGACAGTGTGGATGGAACCAAGTACTGGGCCTCCGGAACCATTGGGGGCAATGACTGGGGCACGCGTAACACCGTACTCGCTGCCTGGGCAGCAGCTTCGGGATCAGCGCTTCCCGAACCGAGCGCGTATCAAAACGCATGCAGCGGCACTTTCTATCAGAACACATCCACATTATCGCCCGGAACTAACTATGCCTGGGCAGCGGCGTGCGGCAACCCCTTTGCCGATGGTTACTGGGACACGGCCGCGCGTCTTATCGGGTACAACTCATGCTCCGGCCAAAGCACCGGCTATACGTCAAGCACAGGGGACATCAGGTCGTTTCGCGTGGTGGTGCGCCCCTGAATGCGGGGGTCTCTGGGGTCAAATCTTTATCCTTTACATTTCGCTATGAGATCGGAGTTTATATCATCTCTCATGGAGATCTTCGTTCTTCAAGCCGCGTTAGTTTTGACACGCCAAAACAGGAAAGGGGGTTTGGACAGATGCAAAAGCTAATGACAGTGGTTTTAGGTCTGGTATTCGCGTTTAGCCTGGGTAGAACGGCGGTCGCGGGGAGCATCAACTCTCCGGGCGCTCCCTCGGCGGGTAGCGGGCTGTATACACTCTCTCAGATCTACAACTATCTTAACTTGGGAGTAGAGGCGACACCCGTCCCAAGCTTCCAGGAGCCCCTCGCGGCGCCGGCCTCCACGATGAGGACCACGAAGGAGATTTACAACACCATTCATGAGATTCTCTCCCAGTGCGATATTGGCGCTGATAATGTTGAGTCAGGCAAGAAATTCTTCTCCACTCAACCAGGGAATTGGGGGCTGCGGACAGGAACGTTAGCTGTTCTGCCGAGACCGACGGCGACGCCGACGGTAACCGCAACACCTACAATAACACCAACCACAACACCGACAGCAACGCCGACCTGCCTACCTGGCTGGATCAGGGTTCCCGGCAACCCGAGCAACCCTACCTATCAGGAAACCGCCGATTTCCTTGTCATGAAGTATGAGGCCAAGGATGTCAGCGGCACTGCCACCTCCCAGGCCTCGGGGGTTCCCTGGACCAGCATAACTCGGAACAACGCCGCCTCAAAATGTTCTGCGATCGGAGCCCACCTCTGCACGATAAAAGAAGCCCAGACAATTAATAGAAGTATTGACGATCTCGCGTCCAATTGGAATGGAGGAACGGTAGGAAGCGGTCGCCTTTATATCGGCCATACTGATGGAGCCCCTTCCACTACGCTTGCGGCTGATACGACCGGTGATCCGGATGACGATCCGTATGTGGGGACGGGCGATAGTTCCCCCTCCGATCAGAGAAGGACGTTCATCCTCCACAACGGACAGATAATATGGGATTGGTCCGGAAACGTAACGGAATGGTTCGGCACGACCTGCGAGGATGGCACCGGATTCGGGAAATGGACGTTTGTGGGATGGGACCAATGGTACGAGGATTGGCTGGATGATTATGAAAGAGAAGCTGCGGGACCGACCAGCGACGCGTGGGGATCGGCGCAAGGAACGGGACTTTACTTCGGGTGTAATCCCGTCGGCTCGGCCTTTCAACGCGGAGGTTGCTATAGCGATGGTTCAGGAACGGGAATGTATCAATTCTGCACCTGGTATAATGCAACATCAAGCACGAACGCGGCACTGGGTTTCAGGTGCTGCAAGTAGCCGGAATAAGCTCGGGCACGAGGTTGTCGAATGGCGGCGCCACTGGATTCGATGCCCCGAAATGTGGCGAAAGAGATCCGTCCGGGATCCATACGAGTCGTGGAGAAGAAGGCCGTTTTGGGATCCTCACGGAGCCATCCCGCGCAGATGCATACAACCGGAGGTTCTTCGGAGCGCCGCAAGTTTATACAGACACTCCTCCCCGGATTATTTCTATGAGTGTTCGATGTATCAAGAATTGACCGGCTCGGGAAACTAACCCGTGCCGGCGTCACATGCGCGGCAGATCCGATGCCACAACAGTTTGATCATCCGCAAAGGAGATACGCGCTGTTCCATCTGTGGATGTAATTCTGGATCCTCTCCGGGAAAGGCGCGTGGACTCGAATCGGCAGCAGTTTCAATATTCACCATTTTCTCTGATCCGGACAGAATCCGGAGAAATTCGTCCGAATATAATCAGTCCCTTCGTCACAACACAGGAGGCCTCACGCGATGCCACACAACACTCTGCGGTATCTCGTGATGGTGTTTTGCCAATGGCCGCCTTGGGCAGGTTCGCCGGACTCAGTCATGGTCCTTTGCGATTCGGATTCGGATAAATGAAAAGAGAACCTTCCGGCATAGTGATGATTCTCGCCATTTGTGCTGCCGCTCTTTTTACAGCCACTTCTGCAATTGCCACGCCGACCAAGGCTCCGTTTTCTCAATGTAGTAATTTGCCATGCCACCTTGATTTCAATGGTAATCCCGGCCCGCATCAGTTAGATGGGGAGGCGCCGAAAATCGGGGGGATTATCGAAGGTTACAACTTGATCTGGGGGGAGAACACAGGGTGGGCCAGTCTCGGAGCGGCACACGCCGATTTCAAGATAGGCGCGAACATATTGTCGGGCTGGATCTGGCTTGAGAACTGCGGTTGGGTGCGCCTTGGCGACGGGCATCCTTTGGATGGGAAGCGCTACGCAAACCGGGGTGCGCATGACTGGGGGATCAATAATGATGGTCATGGCAATCTGTCAGGTTATGCCTGGTCGGAAGTCACGGGATGGATCAGTTTCCGGACCGCTCATTCGCGAGTGTACCTGGACGATACAGGCCGGTTTTACGGATATGCGTGGGGAGAGAATGTGGGGTGGATGCATTTCGGGCCTGGCAGGACTGTTCAATATCTTGCGAAGGCCGATCCCGGGCCATGGAAAAAAATCGGAAAAGATGGAGGGAGCAGGTTAGCTGGCAGCCCTGATGATTCTGAAATGAGCAACGGCTCTGTTCCTGCAACAGGCCTTAATAGTAATTCTGAAAGATACAACAAGGATGCATGGACAGTCTATTCTCTCAAGCTTGGAAGAGATGATTCCTGTGCATCTTTCCGGTGTTGCGATACGCCGGTTTATATAAGTAGTCTCGCCAAACTTTCTCGCATCCGTGCCCCTCCCGCAATTATTTAACACTTCGGTTATTGCCAGTCCCGTCCTCCCACTAAGCGGTACCGGGCGGGGCAATCTCACTTTTTAAATTTCTGAATAACTCAAGAAAGGATTGGTACTAAAATGAAAAAGTTAATCACAGCAGCTCTGAGCTTGATGTTTATGGTTAGTCTGGGTGGTTTGGCTATTGCCGGAAGTCTTGATGCTCCGGGGGCCCCCTCGGCGGGGAGCGGCATGTACACGCTCCAGAACCTGTATGACTACCTGACGAGCGGCACAGCGCTCACGGTGCAGAGCAGTTTCCAGGAGCCCACGATAGGCCCCACCGCCGGCACGATGAAGACGACAAAGCAAATCGGCGATGCCGTCGCGACGCCATTTGCCCGGTGCGCAAGCACGACTGCAGCAGATGTGAGATCGGGGATGCAATTTTTCTGCACGCAGCCAGGAAGCTGGGGAGTTCAGACGGGGACCGGGTTAATGCAGCCAACCCCAACCATAACCCCAACCCCAACCCCAACCCCAACCCCAACCATAACCCCAACCCCAACCATAACCCCAACCCCAATTCCGCCCGCCTACGGAACGTGCATTGCTAAAAACGGCTACTGGGCCCCGAAGAACAACGGCACAGGCGACTACGGCTGCTGGTTTGCTGCCGCTAACTTTGGTACCACCTGCACGTTTGTGTGTCAGGACAAGGGCATGGCGTGTGATACTTCCCACTGGGATGACGGGGCGGGATGCCCTGTTTGCTACCACTACCGCACAGGGGCGGGCACCTGCGTGGCGAACGGCGGCGGGACGTTTTATCCTGCTTGGCACAGCAACCTCAACTGTTACGCCAATGGGAATGCGGAGGCGCCGGATTACGGGCAGCTGTGCGGGGCCGCGCACGGCGCGGTGATGAGGCATTGCGTATGCCAGTAGGCATCATTGAATTGATATTGATCATCCGCAGGTGGGCGGGCATTGCGCGCTTTCCCACCTGCAGCTATAACTCAGGATCTTCTCTGGAAAAGTTTATATAGGGTAAGCATTGAGTGGAATAGATAGAGAAAAGGCGGCTGGGGCTTCACAGAGATCATGTATGCGTGAGACACCGGCGATACGCACTCTCACTCACTGTCAACAAAAGTTGACATCGGTATGGCATGGACAGAAGATACTGGGAAAGGAGGTAATGCGATGAGCTAATTCCATTTCGCTATGCCTCAGGGTGGCCCGGCCATTCAGCGGGCCGAGTACCCTGAGTTTACACAACCGGTCTCTGGGGTCAAATCTTTATCCTTTACATTTCGCTATGAGATCGGAGTTTATATCATCTCTCATGGAGATCTTTGTTCTTCAAGCCGCGTCAGTTTTGACACGCCAAAGCAGGAAAGGGGGTTTGGACAGATGCAAAAGCTAATGACAGTGGTTTTAGGTCTGGTATTCGCGTTTAGCCTGGGTAGAACGGCGGTCGCGGGAAGCCTTGACTCTCCGGGAGCCCCCTCGGCAGGGAGCGGGATGTATACGCTTCAGAACCTGTATGATTACCTGACGAGCGGCACTGCGCTCACGGTGCAAAACAGCTTCCAGGAGCCAACGTCGAAACCCGGCTCCACGATGAAGAGCACGAAAGAGATAGGTGACGCGATCAAGGCATTGTTGGACCAGAGCACTGTGACGGCTGACGAGGTGAAGGCGGGGGAGAGGTTTTTCTGCACACAGCCAGGGATTTGGGGGATTCAGACGGGGACGGCCCAACTAATGCCAACGCCAACACCAACGGCAACACAAACCGCCACACCAACATTAACTCCGACACCAACGCCAATTCTTGCATCCTGTAAGGCAATTAAGGATGCCAATCCTTCCGCAGTCGACGGGCTTTATTCCATTGACCCCGATGGTTCAGGCGGGAGCAATCCGTTCCAGGCTTATTGCGATATGAGCACTGATGGCGGCGGGTGGACTTTAGTGGCCCGAATAATTGGCACTAACAGAGACCACTACAATGCTGCTGCTGTGGGTACTCTCTCATCTCCAACCCAGGCCTCAAGCGCAAAGCTATCGGATACGACCATCAATCTCTTGACAACCGACCTGATCAGATTCACATGTAGCACTTTTACCGATTATTTTGACGCCTCACAGGATAGCTTCAGCAGCACTTCCTTGCCCAATGCGATGCGCAATAGTGTAGATACGTACGCAGAGGTAGGCGGATCATGGTGCACTGCCGTGACGTGCTCGGACTGTACGGGCGTAACAAGCTATGACGGATGCAATAACAGGCTGATATATACTACTTCTTCACCAAACAATGGTTGCCACGGAGGGACCGCGTTGTCGTGGGGACAAAATGGGTTACTTTACGTCCGGTGATTATTCGGAAGGCCGTGCAAGTAATGGCTTCCGGGGTCTAAATCTTTATAATTGGCATTTCAGCCTTCCGTAATAGCGAGACCTTGGCGCGGCGTGGTGCAGGGCTCGATTTATCATGAAACAAAGTTCCAGCACATAAGCTGAAAAGAAGGGGTGCGGTAACACCCCCTGTGTCCAGAAGGGATAACCCCGGATTTTATCTGGAGAGGATTCTTGCTCTGTAAGCGGGAATAGTTTCAATTTCATATTATTTATTGAGTCGGATGAAATCCTGATAGATTTGTCCGGATATAGTTTATCTGTTCAATAAATGGCGGGCGCTCCATGCGGTGCCCTTCCTGGCCCTGTCTGCTGATGGAAAGGACGCTAACGGGTGGGGATTAGTGGTAGAGCTGGCTTTTATCGGGCGCAGTTCGCAATGTCCTTATACGTGCCTGCACATTGGAGTACGTTTCGGCACGCAATCGTAGGGGATCCATTTCCATCTTCCCTTGAGGGTGTGTTCGACCTGTGCGCAATCACGACTGCATCGGATGTCAAATCAGGTCGGCCATTCTTCTGCACTCAGCCGGGAAGATGGGGAGTTCAGACAGGAATAGCTATAGTATTCACGGCGACACCGACAATAACACCAACTATGACGCCAACAATAACATCGACGCCCGTGTACGCATCCTGTAAAGCCATTAAAACGGCCACACCTTCTGCGGGTGATGGTACCTACACCATTGACCCAGATGGTCCGGGCGGAAATGATTCCTTCTCGATCTACTGCGATATGACCACAGATGGGGGAGGATGGACACTTGCCGGATTTAAAGGGTCTAACATCAGTGCTGATAATACTTTCACTAAATTCGGAACAGTACTGTCTGATTTCTCCGAGGCACAAACAAGCGGCTCCTGGGGACTAGATGTATGCAGCAATAAGATCAATTCTGGTGCCAGCTACATTGAAATGGCTATAACTTTTGGCCCTCCACCAACGAGCCGCAAAATTGCGAACTTTCCATATGTTACTTATTTCAAATGTGACGGGACGTACCAAATCCTCGTCAACTGGCCTGGCACCAACGAAAGCGGTACCTACAGCTATAGGTGCTTGCCCACCAGCGGATGGACTAGTGCAAGTGGGTGGACGGGAACAGCCTCCCGCGAATGGGTGCCAAAGGATGGCAGCGTGGTGATAACTGGGATGGCGGCAGACTCTGGGGCAGGTGGTTGGCTAGGTGGCAATAAATGTTTCACCGGCGCCCCCACCGGCTGGAATTCCAATGCGGCCTACTACTGGGTCCGTTAGAATGCGGGGTATGTGGCATCATTTAGTCGTCGCGGGTAAGGGAGTGATGTACTCCTTATACTCCCTGCCAGCGGTGGATATAATCTGGGCTTCTTTGAAGAAGATGCAGCTCTACAAAGTCCAGAGGGATCAAGATAGTGGATAGTGCGGGGGGCCCTGAGGGCAGGGGTTCAACCATCCCGCACATCGGGCTTATAAATCGAAAAGCCCTTACAACAGTGCAATACCAGTCTTGGGGAATATCCAATATAGCCGTCATCCCCACGAAAGCGGGAGTCCGACGCAACAGCTTCTCTCCCGGATCCTCCCTGAACTTACAGTCAGCACAGTCGAATTGCAGGGGTGACGACCATTAGAAAGCAATGACTATATCCTTGGTAAATCTGTCGCCCTGACCCGGACACTGCCCTTATTACTTGTAATACACCCTGATCTTCATGACATCAACATCGATCATGCCACCCGCACTGACGAGAAGAAAATTTGCGTTAGAGAAATCCGAAGCTTGCCAGGTCCTTCCCCAGGTATCTGCGGCCCCGCCGTAATATTTCCATATGAGATTCTGAGGAGGGAAGCTATGGGATTTATCCGGCTCGGTAATATGTCCGGGCTCGAGAGAGGAATCCCACGAGAGGTTAATGGCCACCATGCCTGTATTCGCACCGTCTCCTTTCGCCTTGACACCGATCTCTATCCCGCATATTACCGGGGCCGCGGGAAGAGATGGAAGAGGAATGTTGAACAGGTAGTAATCCTGTCCTTCATCCGGCCCGATCGCGCAGATTCCATTTTCAGTAAAGGCATTCGTTTCATTCTGCCAATCATTAATGACCTTGCCCGCCGCTGTCGGATAACACCAGGCCGTCACAAATGGAGACGGCATGCCGGGCGAGGGTACGGTTTCCAGCCAGTCATTTTTGTTGTTGGTATCCGCTCCCTCCGTTCTCCGGCTCAGGCTGTGTCCGGGGAGGACATCGGTGCAGAGTTCATTCGGCCCCGCAGGCTTGCGCGCATCACCCTCGAGCTTATTCGTGTTCGGCGCGTCGTAGAGCACGGTATCCAATTTCATCCCGGCATATCCCACAAACCTTACCCCGTCCGTCGGGCTTTGATTCCCACAGTACGGCACTTCAGGATCGTTCTGGTCGCCGTTCTGGAGCTCGAGGCCGGTCACGAGGTTAGGAGTCACGCCAAAGGCGCTCTGCACATTTTCATCACCGATAACGTAATAGCCGTGCTGGGGAATCACCGCATCTATGGGTAACCCTACTGCCTTCCACCCGAACAACGGACCTCCGTACTGAATTCCGCACCAGCCGATGGGCACCGGATGGTTCTCATTATTGTAGAGTTCAATATACTCTTGTTTCTTCAGGTCGTCCGCACCGGAGGGATCATAGTATATCTCGTTGATCTTCACCTGCGGCATAGAAAGCTTGTCCGTCGGATTAGTGCCCGCATACGTCTCGGCGCCGTCCACCCATCCATCCTTATCAGTGTCAGGATCGAGCACATACGTGGTATAGTCCAATTCATCCACATTGCATAGCCCGTCATTGTCCGTATCCGGCCAGCGCGAGGTGGTTGGGCTGGGGCTGGTAAGTTCCTGCCAATCCTCTTTCCTATTAGTGTCTGAGTTGAGCCCGGTTGTTTTCCTGCTCAGGCTGTGTCCCGCCGCATACCTCGGGCAGAGCTCGATCGTCTGATCGGGGCGGCTGTCGTCTCCGAAAAGATTGTAATTGGGCGGGCCGCCATAGAGCACCGTGTCCAGCACATAACCGTCGTAACGGACAAGCCTCACCCCGGACGTGTGCCCGTTCGCATTCTGCATCGTGATATCCACCCGAATATCAGGAAAACTATTGTACTGCACAGGAGTAACATGGTGGCCCGCGATCAGAAAGTATGAATTGGGCTGGATCTTCTTCCCGCGGGGTATGGTCAGAATCTTCTTGAACCCGTCGATGTCAGACGCTTGAATCTGATAGCCGGACAGGTCAATCGCCGTGCTCTGATTGTTGCGGAGCTCGATGAACTCATTGCCGGTGTCGTCCCCTACAGCGTCGTAGAGGATTTCATTGATCACCAGCAGGCTGGTCTGGCCGGGGTGGGATTGGGGATTCTTTGGATCCCTCCCGAGACTCACCTCGTGTCCGTCACAATAGCTGTCGTTATCGGTGTCCCATTTTTTGGGATTCGTTTTATACCATAGTACCTCCTGGCCATCCGGCAACCAATCATCGTCAGTGTCGGTATCATTGGGATTTGTTCCGTATATGTAAATCTCGTCGTAGTCCGGCAGCATGTCTTTATCGGTGTCGCCTACTTTATAATAGCGCTTCACTGTTTTGCCGAACTCGTCATAATATTCCCAGTCGCACTCGCATGGTCCAGCCCCGTCCGCGTGCCATGCGTAGGGAGAGCATATGAATTTAGCGGTATACCAGCCGGTTATTGTCGGGTGGAACTTATAAGGCCAGGAGGCGTGTTCGACTCCCGAAATCGTCTTGACTTGGTGTGTCATGAGTTTATTGTCGGGACCGTAGATATACATATTCATATTATGATCCACACCGGTCCATCCATCTCGGTTGGAGAAGTATGATTCTATATCTGCCGTCAGCCAGTAGTTGTTGGTGACAGTGAACGACGCGGAGTAATTGTTGCTGCATGCGGGTCTCCATGTGTTCTCGCACCACCATTCCGCGCACGGCGCATAGTAGACGCGTATCTCCGCCAGATCAAGATAGGTGAATTGATCACCACCCTGTGGATCGCGAGAATCCACATTCATGACGAGTCTGAACTTGCCGTTATCAAAGTCTCCGGGAACCCAATTATGTCCCCAGAGATCATTGGGGCCGCCCAATTGGAACCACCACCGGTCGGGATTTTCAAGGCTTGAGGCCATGTCTAGGTTCACGCGTTTCACTACGTAATTTGTACAGCCATCCCATGAGAGGTAAAATTCCCAAGGGACCTCCTGATCGTGATGGTTGCTTGTGGCAGCGCGTATCTGCAGCTGAATGCCCCGGACAACCGCGTTAGGGGGAACCTGGAGATCAAAGTCATAGTAGCCCTGGACATTATTTGGCCATAGACCTCCCACCGCGACTTTTCCATCCTCATATCTGCCATCGGCCGGATTAATCCATTGGTTATAATCGCAACAGCCGAATGAGCAGGGATGATGACACAATGTATCGTCCGCAATCAGGTTCCCCTGGAATACCCCCAGGAGCGCCACCAATGTCAAAAGAGCTAGGACCTTCTTCATCTTTGCCCCTTTCTAGTTGGCTGCTTCACAATCAGAGCAGCAGTTTCTCCAACCGCGTTTTAACCGATCCTCAAGAGCTTTGATCCGCTCTCTGCTCCCTTTATGAATCAGACTGATGAAGTTTTAATAGAGCAACATTTGAAAACTTTATTTCAAGGGCATTCCAACGCTACATCATATTAGCAAGCATAAAACGTGCCAAAATGAATCCCCAAGAGTATTTTGTTAAATATTTTTTATCTCTTTGCACCCCAAGGAGATGACGAGAATAGTTTTAGCAGGCTTATGCGCCACCATATTTAAAGATACTTGCTATTATCAAATGTATACTTTATTTGCACTTGAATGCATACTTTGTTTACAGTTATGGATTGCTGCATACTTTGTTTACACCTGTGTAATAGATGCGAACTTTATTATCGGTTTGGATTTAGCTCGTTGCGGGCAAAATAGTTATGTCTCATGATGGATTATTATGAAAAACATGCACAACTCATATTAGATAGCGACCTGCTTCGAAGCATGATACTAGCTGTCAAATAGCCCCCCCATCGCCAAGGGCGAGCTAGTGTGGTGTCTCAGAATTTCCTTCACTAATGTTCCGTCATTGAGAGAGAAGCGAAGCAATCCTAGTTTTTTGCAGACCAATAGATTGCTTCGTCGCTTTGCTCCTCGCAATGACACGACTTTGTAAAGCTTTTTACGGGATACGGCGCAAGGGGTCACTTATGGGTGGTATCCCTTTTACTTGTCATCCCGGCACTTCGACTGCGCTCAGTGTAAACTCGAGCGGGAATCCATTATGAAACCTGGATTCCTGCTGGAGTTTACCCTCGTGAAAACGGGGGCAGGAATGACATATTCAGCAATGTACCACCCATAAGTGATCCCCATTACTACCCAACCGGCTTTTGATTTGACCCTCTGGGGTGATTTTGCTAATCTACGACGCTCCTTGTCAGCAAGGCGATTTATGAATAACAAAGATGCTATCAAGAGAATTGTGAATGAGGTTCTCTCCCGCTATCCTGAACGCGAACCCGAGGAGAAGCCCCAGGGTTCGAGCCCTGAACGCGTGCGGAAGGTGGCCCTGGCTGCCGACCATGGGGGGCTTGAGCTCAAGAACATTCTGCGGGGATATATTGAGGATCTCGGATATTCGGTGCGGGATTTTGGGACATATACGAAAGAGTCGGTTGATTACCCGGACTACGCGGCGAAGGTTGCGCGGGCGGTTGCGGCAGGGGAGTACGACCGCGGCATTGTGATTGACGGCGCCGGCATCGGTTCCTGCATGGCTGCGAATAAGGTGAGGGGAATCCGGGCCGCCATGTGCTATGATCTCAAGACGGCGATCAACAGCAGGGAGCACAACTCGGCCAATGTCCTCACCCTCGGCGGTCCGCTGCTCGAGTTGCGCGCGGCGAAGGAAATCGTGAAGGTGTGGCTGGAGACGCCGTTCGGGGGAGGGCGGCATCAGAAGCGCGTGGACAAGATCATGGCGCTGGAATCCACGTAATTGCGTGTGTGCGTGGGGCGTATCGGTGAAAAAGAAAATAATCGGTAGAGTCCGTTGTGAGTGCAATTCGTTAGAGGAGAAATATGGATACCAAGGAAATGGCGCAACTGGTCACACGGGAAGTGCTCGCGCGGTTGAGGGGCGTCTCCGCGTCGGGACAGGGCCCGACCTGCGGGATCGCCGACCTCTGTTCCTCGTGCGGCAGATGCGTGGTAGCGCGGGAGGAGGCTGTGCGCCGGGTCATGCAGAGTGGCGCAGTCCGCATCTCCGCATCGGGAGGGGTGGGAAAGGTTGCCGTCGATCTCGCGCAAAAGATAGATCACACCCTCCTCAAACCCGAGGCGACGAAGAAACAGGTCGAGAGCCTCTGCCGTGAGGCGATGGAGTACAACTTCTGCTCGGTGTGCGTGAATCCATGGTTTGTCTCCCTCTGCGCGAAACTGCTCAGGAGGAGCAGCGTAAAAGTCTGCACGGTGATCGGATTCCCCCTCGGCGCGACCATCCCGGAAACCAAGGCGTTCGAGACAAGAGAGGCGATTGGAGAGGGAGCGCAGGAGTGCGATATGGTAATCAACATAGGAGCGCTGAAATCGGGCGACTACGATCTTGTCGAGAGGGATATCCGCGGTGTTGTGAGGGCGGCCCGGCAGACAACGGTGATAAAGGTAATTTTAGAGACCTGTCTCCTCACCGATGAGGAGAAGGTGAAGGCGTGTGAGATAGCCAAGAGGGCGGGCGCGGATTACGTGAAAACCTCAACCGGATTCAGCACTGGCGGGGCGACGGTCGAGGACATCGCCCTCATGCGCAAAACCGTGGGCCCTGACATGGGAGTCAAGGCATCCGGCGGAGTCCGCACAAAAGAAGACGCCGAGAAGATGGTGAAGGCCGGCGCCACGCGCCTCGGCGCGAGCGCCAGCGTGAAGATCGTCTCCGGCAAAGGGGGAGGGACGGAGAAGTATTGATCATCCCCCGACATCATTCAATCAAGGAGGGTGTGACAATGCACAGGGCAATCGTGGCATTCATGTGTCTCATCGGCAGTGCGGCGCTCTTAGTCTCCTGTACAACCATGAAAAAGACCGCTCCACAGCAACCGACAGCTCCACAACAAAAGAAGGGTACGGTAGTTATCCTTGATACGACAATGGGGAAAATTGTTCTCAAGTTATTCCCCGACAAGGCGCCAAAGGCCTGCGAGAATTTCACCGGCCTTGCGAATAAGGGCTACTACGACGGGCTGATCTTCCACCGCGTGATCAATAACTTCATGATCCAGGGGGGTGATCCCACAGGCACAGGCCGCGGCGGGCAGAGCGTATGGGGCGCCCCTTTTGAGGATGAGTTCAGCCTCGACCTCAGACTCGATCGCCCCGGCATCCTCGCCATGGCGAACGCCGGGCCGAAAACCAACGGGAGCCAGTTTTTCATCACACTCGCGCCCACCCCGTGGCTCAACGACAAGCACACCGTATTCGGCGAAGTCATCGAGGGGATGGACGTAGTGAAGAAAATCGGGGAGGTACCTGTCGGGCCCGGCGACAAGCCCCTCACGGATGTGGTGATAAAGAAGGCGGCGGTTGGGCGCCAGTAGTGCCGTTCCGCCCGCACGCCGTGAGGCGTCCATGAGGATCACGCCGGGGATGTCTCTTCCGGGTGTCCTTATCCACGACTTTTCATCCTGCGCATGCTCATGCCAGTTCATTCAGCGCTCCGCGTGAGCGGATAGGTCGCGGTTCAATGCCCTCCATTATGGGAATGTCAAGAAAAAACCGCGAAACGCGCCGGTGCGCAATTCTCCTGTGCGCCCCGTTACTGGCCTCGCCCCTCGACGCCGCGTCGGTTCGCGTGACGTTTCTCGATGTGGCGCGGGATGTGGCCGTTGACGGAGAGGCGGGATCCTCTGATCCCTATATGCGCCGGGTGGAACGGTACTGGGGTCAGGGCGGGTTGGGCGATTCCACGATCATCGAGACGGGGGAGAAGAATATACTCATTGACGGGGGGCTCTGGACGAAGGGAAGGGCAGTCATCCTGCCGTATCTGAGGAAGAGGGGGATCAAGGAACTGGACACAGTCATACTCACGCACCAGCACGGAGATCACTACGGGGGACTCACGGAAATCCTCAGGGAGATGCCGGTGAAAGAGGTGATCACGAACGGGCTCACGCACACCGCAAAGGCCTACCAGAAATTCATGGAAGAGGTGAAGAACTCCGGCGCCCGGTACCGCGTGGTACGCGGGGGAGAGCTTCTGGACTGGGGCGGGGGGGTGCGGGCCAAGGTGGTGCAGGTGGGCGGCAGAAAAATTCCTGAGAATGACTACAATAGCAACTCCGTGGTGGTGAGGATGACCTGCGGGACGGTGCATTTTCTCTTTGCGGGTGATATGGAGGATGATGAGGAGGCGGAACTCCTCGCCTCGCGCCAGGAGATCGGGAGCCAGATACTCAAGGTCGGGCATCACGGGAGCAGTACCTCCTCGACGTACGAGTTTGTCCGCGGGGTGCATCCCTCCGTCGCGGTCATCAGTATCGGAAAAAGCAATCGCTTCGGCCTGCCGCACCGCTCGGTCATGGACCGTTTCGAGACCCTCGGGTGCAGAGTGTGCCGCACCGATCTTGACGGGACGATCGTGGTCGCCAGCGACGGCAAGGAATGGACGGTTGAAACCGAGTTGCGGCGTCCTGTCCCGGGAACGTCAGGGAAGCCGCCCGGCGATGACTTTTACGCTCTCGAAAGCGAAGCCGAGAAACTGTGGCGGCGGAAGGAGTATTCGGCCGCGGCGGAAAAATTCCAGAAGGCGCTCGCCCTTGAACCAGGCGCCGCAGCGGCGCGCAGCAAGCTGGGCCATTGCTACAAAAAACTCGGTAAAAAGGCTGAAGCGATCGCCGCCTTCCGGAAGGCCATCGAACAGGAACCGTGCGAACCGTATGCAAATCTGCACCTCGGACTGATGTATCTGGAGGATGATCGTCAGCGCGCGCTCGGCTATCTGGAGAGCTACCTGAAATGTCACCCGACATCGAAGTGGTCGCATCTCGCAGAGGAAAAGATCGGCGACATCCACGCTGCCCGCGGGGAGGAGTTTCTCAAACAAGGGAAGGAGAAGGAGGCGTTGGATGCGTATGAAAAGGCCATCGCCATCTGCCGCGATCTCCCCGCGCCCCATTTTCAGCTTGGTCTCCTGTATGCCTCGCGTGACAAGGAGCGCGCGAAGAAAGAGTTTGTGAAATACCTCGATCTGGATTCGCGCGGCCCGCACGCGGAAGAAGCTCGCGAAAAGCTCCGGGATATATCCGGTGCGGCCGCGCCGACCGCGGCCGTAACGCCATAAATGCCGGAGGGCGCCACTGTGGAGATAACGGTACTGGGATCGGGGACGGGGGAGCCTTCTCTGAAGAGGGGAGCGCCCGGCATTCTCCTGCAGGTGAAGGGCAGGGCTGTTCTCCTCGACAGCGGACCCGGAACGCTCAGGCCACTTCTCGCCCACGGAGTCAGTTACCTCGATATAGACACCATCCTCTACAGTCACCTTCACTGCGACCACATTGCGGAGCTTGCGCCGATCCTGTTCGCGATGAGGAACATGGCGCTTTCTCGGGAAAAGGATCTCACTCTCATCGGCCCTCCCGGCTTCGCCGACCATTACCAGGGATTGCGGAAACTGTATGAGCCGACGCTCGATGCCGAGGGGTACAAGGTGCGGGTGGAGGAGATCTGTGAGAGAACGCTTGATCTCCCCGAAGGGAGGCTCATTGCCCTTCCCGTGAATCATAGCGGTTGTGCCATCGGTTTCCGGATAGAGACGGAGGGAAGGATTTTTTCCTACTCCGGAGACACGGGCTATTGCGATAATCTCATCTCACTCGGGCGCGGCGCCGATCTCCTCGCGCTCGACTGCTCGTTCCCCGACGAGTTGAAGGTTGAGTGGCACCTGACGCCGGGGCTCGCGGGGACGGTCGCGACGCGTTCCGGTTGCAGGAGACTGCTACTGACACATCTCTACCCGGTGTGTGACGGATTCGATATCATCGGCCAGTGCAGGAAGGCATACGCCGGGGAGATCATTGTCGCATCCGACGGGATGGTGCTCGAGATATGAGTTTTTATTGAAGGAGGAATAGTGGGGAGATCTGTATTTCTCGCAGCGCTGTTTATTCTAAGCTCCACAGCATCGCACACTACGGAGGGGCTCCGTCTCAACACCACCTTCCCGCCGCGGGACCTCGTGATGCACTACCCGCAGGTGAGGATTGCGGGTTCCTGCGATTCCTCATGCAAAGTTCGCATCCAGGGGAAAGAGGTGAAGGTTTATCCGACGGGAGCGTTCGTCGGGCTTGTGCCGCTGAAGGAGGGAGAGAATATCATCGAGATTACCGCGGAGAAGCGAGGGAAAACCAGGACAGAGCGAGTCACCGTCAAATGCGTGGACCCGCTCACCACCTCCCCGGTATCACCGCTCACAATCGATGGCGCGAGGTGCGAGCCATCGGTGGACATGGTGCTCCAGGAGGGCGATTCTGTGAACGTCCGCCTCAAGGGAAGTCCCGGGATGAGAGCCTTCTGGACGCTGGGCAACTGTGTGCGGGATGCATCTATGGAAGAGGTGAATCATTCCACGAACGGGTCGCCGGCGGGAGTCGTGGGGATATACAGGGCTTCGTATCGGATCCGCCATGGTGATCGTGTGGAGAGGGAGAAAGTCAGGTTCACGCTCGTCTCATCGAAGGGAGAAAAAATTTCAGCTGTATCTGCGGGGCGCATCACTCTTGTGCCGAATGAAGAGATTACGAAGGGGGAGATCGGCGGAGAGGGCGCGGTGGTGAGCCGGGAACCGGGGGGCAGCAGGGCGTTCGAACTCGAGCCGGGAACGAGAGTCGCTCTGTGCGGTGAGGCTGGGGAATTTTACCGCCTGAAGCTCTCTCCCGAGGAGCGTTACTGGGCGCCGAAGAAAGCGGTGGCGGAAAAGGGGCGCGGGGCTTGGGAACCTGCGTCATTAGGTCGGCCGTCGGTCGTTCCCGGAGACGGCGGGGCGAAGGTGCGGATACCGGTCAGCGCAGCCGTTCCCTGGAATATAACGCAGAGCGACGCACGCGCGCCGCTTATGCTCTCGCTCTATGATATTCTCACTCCTGAAGGAAAGGAGAAACTGAAGGGCGTTTCCCCCCTCGACTCTGTAGAAATTTCCGGAACCGGGGGACACGCACGCTGTGAGGTTGTTCCTATGCGCGATCGCTTCCTATGGGGCTTCTCCTGTAGCCGGGATAAGAATATGTGCGCGCTCGATGTGAGGTCGGGACCGGGGAAGCGCGTCAAGGGTCTTATCGTGGCGATTGACCCGGGACACGGCGGTGCTCAAGTGGGAGCGGTGAGCCCGACGGGCCTCCGAGAGAAGGAGGTGAACCTCTCTGTGGCTCGGGCCGTTGCGGATTTTCTCACGTCGAAGGGTGCGAAAGTGCTCCTCACGAGAGAGAGCGATGCGGAGCTTTCACTCGCCGAGAGAATAGAAAAGGCGAGAGGCAAAGGGGCGGACCTGTTCGTGAGTATCCACAATAACTCTCAATCCGAACACGGTGATCCGCTCGAGCGAAGGGGGGCGGATACGTACTACGGCGTCACGCACTCGCAGCCGCTCGCGGAACGGATACTCGCGAGCCTCGCGAAAGAGGGAGTGAAGACGAACGGCGTGCATCAGGAAAATTTTGCGGTCATCCTTCCTACGGACTACCCGGCAGTACTTGTCGAGTGCGCCTACATGTCTCACCCTGAGGATGAAATGCTCCTTCTGAAGAAGAAGTACCTGAAGAGGGTGGCATCCGCGATTGGAAAAGGGATTATGGAGTTTGTGAAGGAGGCCGGATAAGATGGGAAAATTCAAATCTCCTGCTGGCAGTAAGCATTAAACCGTAAGCTGTAAGTAAAAAGCTTACTGCTTACCGCTTACCACTTATAGCTGATCCGGGATCTATTTTGAATTTTGAATTTCTTATGAGGATCGCGTCATGCATACGTTCAATGACAGATTTATCTTCGGTTTTGAGGGGACTGCCGCGCCGCCCTATCTCGAGGAGATGATCGGCGGGGGGGATGTCGGCGGGGTGATACTTTTCTCGAGGAATGTGAGGGATGCGGGGCAGGTCGGCGCACTCTGCGTGGAACTTCAGGCATTGAGAAGAAAGGTGAGCGACTACCCCCTCGTTATCGCGGTGGATCAGGAGGGAGGCGCCGTAAACAGGATCGGGTCGGGGGCCACCCATTTCCCCTCGGCAATGGCGATCGCGGCGACGGGGGATGCGGAGCTTGCGGGCCGTGTCGGATACTGCATGGGTTGCGAACTTCGCGCGATGGGCGTCACCATGAATTTAGCCCCGGTGCTCGACCTGAGCGTCAACAGTCATAACCCGGTTATCGGGACTCGGTCATTTGGCGACGATCCGGAGAGGGTTGCCCTTTTCGGCGAGGCGATGATCAGGGGGTTGGAGCGCGCGGGAATCGCCTCCGTCGCGAAGCATTTCCCGGGGCTCGGCTCCGCGGAGAAAGATGCGCACCATGATCTACCCCGGGTGATAAAAGGGATCAAGGACCTCGAGGCGGAAGATCTTATTCCGTTCGGGCGTGCGGCGCGCGCGGGCGTTTCCGGTATCATGATCGGTCACGCCTGCTACCCTTCGCTCTCGACGAGTCCTGCGAGTGTATCATCCGAAATTATAGGGGAGTTGCTCAGGGTGAGGCTTCGCTATAACGGCCTCACGATCACCGACGACCTTGAGATGGGGGCGGTGAGCGGTTCTTGCTCCGTGGCCGAAGCGGCAGTCCAGGCCTGCGCGGCCGGCGTGGATCTCATGCTGATATGCCACTCGGTTGATCAGCAGCGCCATGCACAGGCAGCCCTGGCCGCCGCATTGGAGAAGGGGGAGCTTCGGTACGATCTGCTCGCAGAAAGTGCTGAAAGGCTTCGCCGCTTTGGCGAGGAGATGAGAAGGCGCATTTCTGCACATTTTCCCGATCCGCCGGAATCAGGGGATTTTCTCGCGAGGCGGGTCGCGGAGGGTGCCATCACCGTGGCAAGTGATAAGGAGCGAATATTGCCCCTCCGCATGGACTCGAAACAAAAGTTGCTCGTGCTCTTCCCCGAAGCGGGAGCGCTCACGGCAGTCGAGAGCGGAGCATCGGGGGGCCTTCCCTTTACGGATGCGATCATCGTGCAACACAGGAATGCGGAGATTATATCCTTTGGAATCATCCCCTCGGCGGATGAGTGTGCACATGTCCTCCAGGCAGTGCGCGAGAGCAGTTTTGTCGTTATGGGGACATGCAATGCCCATTGTTACCCTGCGCAGGCAGACCTTATCCGTGATGTGGCTGCGATCGGGAAAAGAATGATTTTCATCGCGCTCCGGAACCCCTATGATATGGAGCTCTATCCCACGCACGCCGTGCAAATTGCAGCTTATGGCTCCGATCCGCACACGCTGGGGGCGCTGGGCAAGGTCATCTTCGGTGATCTGCACCCCCGGGGGACACTCCCAGTAAAACTGAGAATGTGACCCACGACAAATCATTAGGGGTTAGGAAATTCGCCTGTAATCGGTGAATTAATAAAGATGGTTCTCTTCCATATTTGTGTGGGCTCTTTTGGATCTCCTCCCCCCTTGAGGGGGAGGGGAAAAAGAGATTTACCCGCACGAAATGGAAAAGAACCATAGAGATAGCAATGGTGAGGTATATTATACTGTATCTGTCAATACCGTGTTGGCTTTTAAATACTGCACTCCCTCTCTTCAGAATTGTATACTAAGTTTACACATTTGGCTCTCCGAGGTGTAAACAAAGTATGCAAATAATCATTCTTGATGGTTCGCTCAATTGTTCATCCCTGAACTAATAATTCTAATTTATTCCCCTCCAGACCAATACAACTATATATAATTTTTCAAAAAAATGGCGCGATTGGCACAAAACTTGCAGGTAAATTCAAAAAGTGAGGTAATTGTTTTGTTGAGTAGAAAAAGAAAGGATGGATATCGGAATGGGAAAACTACTCACAATAGCTTTTAGCCTGGCTTTGACGGCAAGCCTGTCCGGTTTTGCCATTGCGGGGGTATTGATTCACCCGGGGCCCCATCAGCGGGAAGCGGGTTGTACACGCTCTCTCAAATCTATGACTATTTGAATTCGGGGGTAAAGACAACACCCGTGCCTAGTTTTCAGCAACCCGGTGCAGCGCCCGGGCCGACGATGAAGACGACGAAGCAGATTTATGACGATATTGTGGCGAAGATGGATCAATGCGCCGTGACCGCTGCCCATGTTGAGTCGGGCTGGACGTTCTTCTGCACGCAGCCGGGGAGCTGGGGAATTCAGACGGGAACGGCACAACTGATGCTGACACCCACATCAACACCAACGGCCACCTCGACGCCAATGTCAACTGTTACGCCTACAAAGACATGGTACGAGCAGTATGGCCCGAGCGGCGAGGATAAAGTTGTGATGATCGGAACCATCTACGTTGCCAAGTGGACCAATAACGCCGGAACCGCTTTCAACGGTATGAAAGATTGGGGCTCTGCCAATAGTTGGGCGACCAGCTTGGATTGGCTGGGCAAGACGACGGGTTGGAGGATGCCCACCCAGGTTGGTTCAACAGGCGAATTACCGGGAATATGCACGTCCAAGAATCTGCTTGGATCGTATCAGCCGGATTTTCATTGGTCGGGTACCGCCTCTGGGGGCTCTTTTGGGTGGTATGTGAGATTCTCCGACTGCTACATAGACCCCGGCGGCGATCGGAATATGAGTACCCCTACGTATATCCGCGCGGTCCGGTCCGGTGAGTAGCCGAGCCCTCGGGTTGCTTCATATCTATGGCGAGAGCTCAGAACCTTTCTGGCAGGAGAGCCGGTAAAGTGAAGAGGGAGGAAAGAGGAGAGTACCCTTAGTGGTAGTTTTAAGCGTGATGATTGTGTCGGGGCTGTGCGGCATGGTGATCGCGGGAAGTATTGATTCACCCGGGGCGCCATCGGCGGGCAGCGGGATGTATTCGCTCTCACAAATCTATGACTATTTGAATTCAGGGATAGAAGCAACACCTGTCCCCGGTTTCCAGGAACCAGGCACAGCGCCCGGCCCGACAATGAAGACAACGAAGCAGATTTATGACGACATTAAGGCGAAATACAAAGAGTGCGACGCTGCATCTGACGATGTGAGGCAGGGGAAAAAGTTCTTCAGCACGATGTCGGAAAACTGGGGGGTGCAGACAGGGACATTACTTGTACTGCCAACCCCCACGCCAACCATGACCCCAACCCCGACGCAGACGCCATGGATGTTTAATGAAACCAGCTGCAATGCCTTTTCCGGCTGGCACTGGTACACGACCAACGGACGGAGCGCCTGCTGGAGCAAGACACTCGCCGAGCCGGTTTCCTGGAGCAAGGGAGCGGGGGATGATAGCGATAATCCGGGCGCGTACTCCTGCGCCTCCGGATACACTCTACAACAGAGGATGGAGGCGGCTGCTAAGACAACCGGGAATGGCGCTGAGTGGTGGAAGATTGTAAGCAGTGTGAATGGACATACCATGGCAACAAATGGGACTGAAGATGGGCAATCAGGTGCTTCCTATATCTCCGCGCTCGCCATTAGCGATTGCGTGGATGGGACACGGGACCTCTGCACTGGAGATGGATGCTTGTGCGCGGGGCAGACGTGTTCCTGGTCGAGAATAAACCAAACTTTGAGAGGATGGGCCGGAGCAACAGGGAAATCGGCCCTTCCATATTTAGCCACGGACGCCGGGACCAGTCAGTCGGACAACGATTACTGGGATGCCTGCGTACAGAGTGGAACTGAGGACCAGACATTAGGATGTAGTAGCGGTAATAATTACTTCTATCTGAATCTCAGGGCCTGCGGTGATAGCGATCAGAACATGTGCTGGGCTGCAGCCTGCGGCGGTCCCGGCGGCCAGGAATGGAACTTCCGCGTACGGAGATTGGGAGATACTTCCTGCTCCGACCAGTATCAGGCCGTCCCGTCGTTCATGGGCGACAACAACGCCACATTTCGAGTGGTCGTGCGGCCGTGATTTTTCCCATGCGCAACTGTGCGAGTTGATGCTGACGGTCGGTAGCTATAAGTGTGACGATTTAGTTGTCCTGGGATGGTGCGGTATACGTTTTTCTGCTCACCGCGATAAGATCAAATCTTCTCCAGAGAAGATCCGGCGAATTAAGGGGGGATGAAGGATGAGAGCAACATTGGCACTGGTTCCGAGCATGATGATTGCAGCGGGGTTGTGCGGCATAGTTGTTGCCGGAAGTATTGATTCACCCGGAGCGCCGTCATCAGGGAGCGGGATGTATTCGCTCTCACAGATTTATGACTACCTGAATTCCGGGATAGGGGCAACGCCGATCCCCGGTTTCCAGGAACCGGGTGCAGCCCCCGGCTCGACGATGAAGACGACGAAGCAGATTTATGATGACATCAAGTACACTTTCGATCATTGCTCAGCTATTGCTGAAAATGTCGAGCTGGGCAAGACGTTTTTCTGCACGCAGCCGGGAAGTTGGGGTCTCAAGACGGGAACCGGGTTAATGCAGCCAACCCCGACGCCCACAGTGACTCCAACCCCAACTGTAACTCCTTGGGCATTGAGCGCAGATTCATGTGATGCCCTTACCGGATGGCACTGGTACACAACCAACGGGCGGAGCGCCTGCTGGAGCAAGACCCTCGCCGACTTTGTTTCCTGGAATAAGGTGGGAGTGGATGATCCCGATAATCCGGGCGCGTACACCTGCGCCTCCGGATATACTCTACAACAGAGGATGGAAGCCGTCGCCGCGGGGCAATGGTATAAGATTGTGGAAAGCGTCGCCGGGCACACGATGAACACAGGAGGTACAGAAAACGGACAGGACGGCGCTTCATATATCTCCGCTCTCGCCATTGCCGACTGTATGGACGGGACACGGGATCTCTGCTCGACTGACGGCTGTTTGGGAAATTCATGGACCACGATCAACACCTCTTTGCGCACCTGGGCCGGGGCGGCGGGAAAATCAGCGCTGCCGTATATGGGCAATGATGCCGGTTCAAGCGGAAATAGTGACTACGAGACGGCCTGCGGACAGAGCAGCGGATATGACACGACCCTGGGCGGCAGCTGTACCGATAGCTTTTATCTGAATCGCAAGGTTTGCGGGGATGGAGATACTAACTTTAGCTGGGTTGCAGCCTGTGGCGATTCCAGCGGAAATAACTCGTCCAATTACGCGCGGGTACTGGCATACTACTCTTGCTCCGACCAGTTCGGCTACTTCACGTCGGGTACGGGCAGTCACTTTTCGTTTCGCGTGGTCGTGCGGCCGTGATTTTCCCATGCGGCACGGAGCGCGCTGCGTGAGGCTATCCATAGACGATGGTTTGACAATTTGATTATCCGCACGCAGATGGAAGCGATGCGCTTTCTCATTTGTGGCTATAACTCCGGAGCTTCATTGGAGAGAATCCGGCAATTTAAGGAGGTTGGGAAGATGCGGACAACATTAGTGGTGTTTGTAAGCATGCTGGTTGCGGCGGGGTTGTGCGGCACGGTGTTCGCCGGGAGCATAGATTCAACCGGTCCGCCGTCATCAGGAAGCGGGATGTATTCACTCTCACAGATCTATGACTATTTGAACTCGGGGACAACGGCGACTGTTTCATCAAGCTTCCAGGAGCCCGGCGCAGCCCCCGGACCTACGATGAAGACAACGAAGCAAATTTACGACGATATCAAGGCTATATTCGACCAATGCGACATTACTGCTTATGATGTTGCTCTGGGAAAGAAGTTCTTCTGCACGCAGCCAGGCAATTGGGGCCTCCGCACGGGAAAAGTATGCATCGCCGGTACTCCAACCCCAACATCGACTCCGACATCAACACCCACAGCAACACCGACAATAAATCACGCATCATGTAAAACCATTAAGGATAGTGGGGGTTCTACCGGTAACGGCGTCTACACCATTGACCCCGATGGTTCGGGCCCGAATGCTCCGTTCCAGGACTATTGCGATATGACCACCGACGGGGGGGGATGGACCTTGCTACTCACAAGGAGCAGTAGTACCACGTACACTGCAGCCAACTTTGATACCACGTTTGGCACAGATTTGACCGTTCTAACGGCGGATGCCGACAATGTGTATAAGGGGAACTGGAGCGGTTTAGCTTTTACTGCCATGAAGTACCAGTTGGCGGACTATAGCAAAACTTATTATTTCGAGGGCATTGGCACTGCGGACATGCGAAATTATGCATTCACGGCATTGTACACGGGACGGGACGTCCAGACGTATACGCCGGACTGCCGCACAGCGCTGGGGGGGGGGCACCCTGATATCAAATTGTGGTTCAACCACTAGTCAGCCGACGGTATTCGGTTGGGTCAGTGACCCGGATGCGGGCTGTTGCTGGCTACGTTGCGTGTACGGCCAGCATGGGGATGTGGGGGCAGGGGACTGTTGCGGTGGATGTACGACATGCGGCGTGCGGAAGGCTCGGATCTGGGTTCGCTGATGTAAGAGTCACGGCCGGCGTTATCGCTGCATTTTTTTAGCCTTCAATGCTACGGGTGGCGCCCCAAATCCCGGGGCAGGCGCTGCGCGTTTTTTCACCCGTGGCTATAACTCCGGATCTTCTTTTGGGAAAATCCGGTAAATTACAAAGGGAGGAAAAATGAGAGCAACAGTAATACTGGTTGTAAGCGTGATGATCGCGGCGGGGTTCTGCGGGATGGCGGTTGCGGGGAGTCTCGATGCACCCGGGGCGCCGTCGTCGGGGAGTGGGATGTATTCACTCACGGATATTTACAATTATCTGGCCCAGGGGACGCCTGCGCCCACTCAGAGTGCTTTCAAAGAGCCCGGTTCCGGGCCGACGCTCGGGACAATGAGGACCCTCAGGGAGATTTATGAAGACCATAAGGCAGTCCTTGACCAGTGCAATGTAACCGCCGACAAAGTTGCGAGCGGCACGAGATTTTTCTGCACGCAGCCGGGAAGCTGGGGCCTTCAGACAGGAATCGCACTGCTGGTGCCCACACCGACACCCACGGCAACACCGACGATAACGCCGACACCCACGGTAACACCGACGATAACACCGACATCAAGCTTGTACGGTGGTATCGTTTCTTATTACAAATTGGATGAAACTTCCGGAAATTTTGCGGATAGTGTCGGTGGAAATAGTTTACTGCCGCAGGGAACTGTTTCAAGAGTCGCCGGGAAGATCGGGAATGCTGTTGAATTGGATAATAATCCCGCAAATTATCTGGTAACTGCTTCGAATTTGGGAATAACGGGAAATAGCGCAAGGACAATTAGTTTCTGGGCTTATGAAGACAAAAATAGCGAAGACGAAACCTATTTAGGTTGGGGGACGGGGTCGCAGGATCACAAATTCTGCTATATGTTTTCGTTTTATGATGGGAGAGGATTGCAGGTTTCTTTATATAATAATGATGATTATCCCGCCGCAAAACCTCAGCCCCCTATAAATCAATGGGTTATGCATACCGTCACGCATAACGGCACTCAGATTATCTTTTTTATAAACGGAAGCTCCGTCGGATCGGTTGCGGAAACAGCGGCTAATACCGGGGACAGCAAATTATATGTAGGCTACGACCCGGTTTATACGGACCCCTACGACGGAAAGATTGACGAATTAGGGATATGGTCAAGGGCATTAACCTCAAGTGAAGTAACTGAATTGCGGAATAGTGGAAACGGGAAAGCATTATATTAACGCGGATCAGTTTTAATATGTGGGGCTGTGGTCGAAGCTTTATCCTTGGAATTTCGCGGTCCCGAGGCGCGATAAGAACCTGTCAAGGCCGCTGAATTTGGCACTGGTTTAGCCACGGCCAATAGTTCGAAGTCGAGGACCCAAAATAAGCCTGAAAGGAGGCCTAGAAAATGAAAATGCTGACAGTGGCAATCTTAAGTTTGATTCTCACGGCGTGCGCGGCCGGTTTGGCTGTTGCCGGGAATATAGATTCGACCGGTGCCCCCTCATCGGGCAGCGGGATGTACACGCTTTCACAGTTCTATGATTATGTGAACTCTGGAACAGCGGCGACTATCCCCGGAAGCTTCCAGTAGCCGGGCGCAGCACCCGGATCGACAATGAAGACAATGAATCAGATGTACGATGACATCAAGGCGAAATTTGAAGAGTGCGATGTTACCGCTGCCGATGTGAAACAGGGCAAGAAATTCTTCAGCACAGTTCCCGAAATCTGGGGAGTCCGGACAGGTACCGGCTTAATGCAGCCGACCCCGACACCCACTTCAACGCCGACGGCAACGCCAACGTCAAGCTTGTACGGTGGTCTTATTTCTTACTATAAATTCGATGAAAGTTCGGGATCAAGCGCAAGCGAAAGCGTCCTGGGAACATATAATCTCACTACGATAAGTTCTCCCTCTTGGGTGGCCGGCAAGATAGGGAATGCTCTGGAATTTTACGGGACGGCGGACTATGCGTATAGAGCGGATACAGGCTTGCCTTTGGGGAGTAACGCACGCTCAGTTTCATTATGGGTATATTTGAATGGTGATGCCAGTTATGGGCAGTTTTTGGCGTATGGAACCCATACAAATAGTAATTTTTACGGTTCAAGGGTTGGAGCCACGACTACAAACAAACTAAGTTTTATGGCACACGGCGGTAGTTATGATTGGGATAATATTACCACGTTATCCCCAAGCCAATGGTATCACGTAGTATTAAAGTATAATGGGACAACGCTGGAATATTTTGTAAACGGGACTTCCGCGGGAACGGCTTCAAGGACTCTTAACACGGTGTCTGATGGAACATTCTCAGTAGGCGCAAAAGAAAGTAACGGCATATATGATAGTTTCTTTAAGGGAAAGATTGACGAGCTTGGAATTTGGAATAGGGCCTTGTCTCCATCGGAAATAAGTGAACTATGGAATAGCGGAAGCGGGAAAGCCTTGTTTTAATTAGGAGGAGATAATGACGCAGCGGAAACTGCATCCTCCTGCCGTTGCATCGTGAGCGGACTTCTTCCGCAGCGAGATGGGCTATGGAAATAAACTTGATCTCATAGGAATTTTCTTTTTATTTTTGAATTAACCCTTTGATTCCGAAGGAGCTGATTCCAGGGGGGCAGGGGCTGTAAATTATGGCCCAAGCTTGTAGCCGGGACTTAAGTCTCGGCTACGCTGCGGATAACCCGGCCTTTGTAAGCAACAAAAAGCGACAGATAGATGAAGAAGCTATAGGAGGGTGGTAAAAAAGTCCGCGCGAAGAGCGTTAAGCTCACCGCAACTCCGTGCACACCGTCTGTGGCGGACGGAGGGCCGGGTTTAGACAATTTGACTATCCGCGGGCTGGCGGAAGCGATGCGCGTTCGCATCTGTGTATATAAATCAGGAGCTTCACTGGGGAGAAACGGCAAATCAAGGAGGGACGAAGAATGAGAGCGGCATTCGTGGTGGGTCTAAGCGCGATGGTTGCAGGGGTGGTGTGCGGAATCGCGGTTGCGGGTAGCATGGATTCACCCGGGGTGCCGTCATTGGGAAGCGGGTTGTATACGCTCTCTCAAATCTATGACTTCTTGAACTCAGGGGTAAAGACAACACCTGTCCCTGGTTTTCAGGAACCCGGCGCCGCACCCGTCTCGACGATGAAGACAACGAAGCAGATCTACGATGACATTGTGGCAAAAATGGACCAATGTAATGGGACGACCGCAGCCGAAGTGAAGTCTGGATATAGATTTTTTTGCACGCACGCGGGAAGCTGGGGAGTACAGACAGGTGCCGGGTTAATGCAGCCAACGCCGACCATAACACTTACGCCAACAATAACCCCAACGCCGACCATCTCTTTTCCCAAAACCGGACTTGTGAGTTACTGGAAATTAGATGAACCTTCAGGAACAACCGTTCACGATAGTCATGGAAGTCATAATGGAACAAATCACGGAGCAACTGTATACGTAGCAGGAAAAATAGGAAATGCTTATAGTTTTGATGGTTCAAATGATTATGTAAAGTCAGATGCAGTTATTGATCTGACAGGAAATAGCGGGAAATTTACTTTTAACTTCTGGTTAAAAGTCCCTGCCTTTTCTGGGTCGGGAACCTTTCTTGAACTTGGAAATGGACAAACGGTTGGAGGTGGAAATGGAGTTATGATTAATAGAAATGAGGCAGGGAAACTCAGAATTTATCATCAAGACCCTTCAGCCTATTGGTATGATATAACTACAACACTCCCCACAAGTACGTGGGTAATGCTTACCATAAAGGGAGACGGGACCAACTTCACCTTCTATCAAGATGGAGCGCAAATTGACCAGAGAGCTATAGATGACTATTATTTTGAAGCAGAGGACCTTTATTTGATGACCCATTATTATGGGAGTGAGAGTCTTGAATGGTATTCTCCTGGAATAATGGATGAAGTAGGAATATGGAATAGAGATTTGACAAATGATGAAGTGACACGACTTTATAATTCCGGAACTGGTTTGGCGTATCAATGAGGCTGCGGATTACAGGGATGGGGTCAAATCTTTATCCTTTACATTTTGCGGTCCCGCAGCGCAAGGCCGTATCAAAGCCGGAGAATTTGACAGTGGTTTATCCATGACAAATAGTTTGCCTTTGAGAGTCGAAGATAAGGCTGAAAGGAGGGCAGGAGAGTGAAGATACTGAGGGCGGCAATTTTAAATTGGATTCTCGTGGCGGGCTTGGCCGGTTTGAGCATTGCGGGGAGCATAGATTCACCCGGAGCGCCGTCATCGGGCAGCGGGATGTACACGCTTTCTCAAATCTATGACTTCCTAAACTCGGGGACTGAGGCAACTCCCGTCTCTGGCTTTCAGGAGCCTGGCGCAGCCCCCGGCTCGACGATGAAAACCACTAAACAGATTTATGATGACATAAAGGATAAGTTTTTCGAGTGCGATACCACTGTCGCTAATGTCGAGCAGGGGAAAAAGTTCTTCTGCACTCAGTCGGGGAGCTGGGGAGTGCAGACAGGGATAGCACAATTAGTACCGACAATAACACCAACAATAACACCAACAACAACACCAACACCATATGGCGTTTACGCATCCTGCAAAGCCATCAAAACCACCACTCCCTCTGCAAACGACGGCATCTACACTATTGACCCGGATGGTTCGGGAGGAAACGCTCCGTTCGATGCCTATTGTGACATGACTGCCGACGGCGGTGGATGGACCCTCGTGGTCAGGATCAAAACCGACCTTAATCATCGATCAACAGGCGCAGTCGGAGTTCTCACTTCTCCAACTCAAACAACGAGCGCAAAATTATCCGATCCCGCCATCAATCTATTGGCGACTGAACTATTCCGCTTTAGCTGTCATGGCTATATCGACTACTTTGACGCGAATCAAAACGACTTTGGCGCCACTAACTGCGGTAGTTCCTGTATTTTTCGTAACAAGGACACTTATTCTTCAAGCGGATGGCAAGATGGTGAGATTAATTCGTTCCATTGCGGTCTTTCCAGCTATCCTCAAAATGACAGGATAATCTACACAAATTCTGACGGTTCTTTGAACGGATGCTATAAAAATGAAGTAGGGTGGGATGGCGAGGGGATGGTATTTACACGTTAAAGGACAGGGGGTCAAATCTTTATCCTTGACTTTTCGTTTTTCCCTGGCAGAATAGTATCATGGCGAGACCACTCAGAATCCAATATCCCGGTGCCTATTATCACATTACCTGCCGTGGAAATGAACGGCGGAAAATCTTCGCGGATGGTAAGGATCTGTCCCTCTTCCTGGAAAAGCTTGCTCTCTCCCTGGAAATTTATAATGTAATTCTCCTCGCGTATGTGTGCATGAGGAATCATTTCCATCTGGTTGTGAAAACCCCCCGTGGCAATCTCTCGGAATTCATGCGCCACTTCAATATCTCGTATACAACTTCATATAACCATCGGCACCACCGTTCGGGTCATCTCTATCAGGGAAGATACAAGGCATTCTTAATTGATGCCGACAACTACCTGCGTGCGGTGTCACGGTATGTGCATCTCAATCCTGTTCGCGGAAAGGCAGCGGAAGGCAAGAGCGAGGAGGAGAAATGGCGTGGATTGATGAAATATCGTTGGAGCAGTTTGAAGGGTTATCTTTCGCCGCGAGAGCGTGTCGGGTTTCTAAGCTGTGGTGATGTATTGGATCACATGGGTGGGGACAATCATAAGGGTAGGGAGAGATATGGGGAGTTTGTGCGGATTGGATTAAAGAAGGAGTTGGAGAATCCGTTGGAATTGGGAAAAGGTCATGGCGTGGTGGGAGAGGATGAATTTATCGAGTCGATTAAGAGCAAGATAGGTAAGTGGGGGGAGGCAAGGCGCGAGCAACCAGCGCTTAGGGTATTGGGGAGATTGCTGAAACCGGATGAACTGATCGAGAAATTCCTTCGGATTGTAGGGAGGAAGAAGGAAGAGATCTGTCGCAAGGGTACGCAGTTGCCGGAGCGGGGGATGCTTATGGAGCTTCTGTACCGTTTTTGTAACTTGCCCCAGCCGGAGATCGGGAGATTGATCGGAGGGATTGATTACAGCGCGGTGAGTCAGAGTCGCCAGAGACTGCGAAATGCATTGGCCAGAGATGCAGGGCTGAAGGCTAAGTTTGACAAAATAGTATCTTCTTTGCACGAAATGTCAAGGATAAAGATTTGACCCCAAAATGGAAATTTACGTCGGTCCGGCCGGCTGGGCATATGAGGATTGGAACGGCATAGTCTATCCCGAAAAGAAATCTGCAGGCTTCGACCCGCTCGCGTACCTCTCGGAATGTTTCGATTGTATCGAGATCAACAACAGCTACTACCGCATCCCGGACGCCCGCGCCTGCGCCGGATGGGTGCGCCGGGTATCGGCAAACGCGCGGTTCCGCTTCACGCTGAAACTCTACAAGGGATTCACCCATGAGATCGGCGAGTCCCAAGCTGATGACGCGGAGTCGTTCAGGAAAGGAATCGCCCCCCTGCATGACTCCGGGAGGCTTGGCTGCGTGCTCGCGCAATTCCCGTGGTCATTCAAGAATACCGCCGCCAACAGCGATTATCTGGGAGAACTCTTCGATATGTTCCGGAATATTCCGCTCGCTCTCGAGGTGCGGCACTCGAGCTGGAACAGTTCCGGGTTCTACGAACTCCTGAGGGAACACGGAGTGGGATTTTGCAATATCGATCAGCCGCTCTTCCATGACTCGATGGGGCCTTCCGAGGCGAGCACCTCTGTGGTCGGATATTTCCGGTTGCATGGGCAGAATCACGACAACTGGTTTCGCGAGGGCGCCGGGAGGGATGCGCGCTACGACTACCTCTATAGCGAAGAGGAGCTCGAGGGATGGCTCGCGAGAATCCGCGCCGTGAGCGCACGTGTTCCGTCCGTCTATGTGGTCATGAACAACCATTTCAAGGGGAAAGCGGTATGCAACGCACTCCAGATCAAGGCACGACTCACCGGGAGCGCGGTCCGGGTCCCGCCGCCCCTCCTTTCCACGTATCCACAGCTACAGAAGATCCGTGCCTCTCAGGGCGGGCAGGCAGAGCTTTTTGAAGAAGGCATGCACTGACCCGCATCTTCTCCGTCGGTTATCTCCCCAGGTTGCAGCATAATTGCTATGCCAACATGAGCAGCCTATTGCATCATTATGCTTACGTGACATACCCCATGGAGAGAGGGGATTGAGGGTAGATGGATTACGGTAACTGGTCCCCATTTTGCTGAGGGCGGCACTTCTGTCAACACCACTTTGAAATGTATCTTATTCCATCGGTTTGAAAGTTCCCTTTTCTTCGTCTTCTTCTTGTTTATTCAAGTCACCGGAGGGACATCTTGGGCCGAAAGCGATCATAGTGCGTTCATAAAGACATGTAGACACACACTTCTCATCATCCCCTTCCTACTGTAGTGAATCTAACACTTCTTGGCATATATGCTGTCATTCCCGCGCAAGCGGGAATCCAGAAAATTTGCTCCAGGGCATGGATCCCCGCCTGCCTGCGCGAAGCCGCTTCGGCATAGGCAGGCTTTCGGGGGGATGACAAAAGTAAAGGGACTTATGACTCACTACACTACCTCCCCCTTCAGAGGGGGAGGATCTGATTTGTATGATCAGAGGGGCTTTAGCAAGCGAATGGTATTTCAAACCTCTCTGCAACATTGAAACAGCACCTCCCTGTTTGCAGGCAAGCTGATCTTTCTCCCTTGCGCGGAATTAGTTAGAAATAATTGGATTGACCAAGTCAGGTCTTTTTGGTAGGGTACCTGCAACTATTGTGCTCCGGATTATGTAATTGAACCGAGCGATGAGGGATAGGGGTGATCGACAGGGTTCTTGAAGAAGAGATTTCAGAACTACAGGGGATTCTAATTCTCTGGAACAAAATCTGTGTATGCGTTAAAGAATCAAGAAAGAGCCCCGGCATTGCCGAGGGCCAGGAGAGGGCCTTCCTTGATCTCCGTAACGAAATTATAGGGCGCTATCCCACTCTCATTGAAAGGCTTGAGATCGCTGCATCGGAAGGCGATGCAATGCGCCATTTTTTGGACCGTTTCAGTTCGCTGGCGCCCATTCGAACGATCTCTCAGATGCAGTGGAGGAGGATCGAAGAGGAGATAGGCACCCTCGACGCGGGGCTGCAAAGATTACAGGGGGTATTGCAATCCCGTACAGAGGCTATTGCGCAATCGAGTGGTGCGCGGCTCCTGGCGCGCCGGGTGTTCTTATCGTGGATTTTTAAGCTGCTGTACCTGGTGTGCGGCATTGTGATTTTCCTTATTGTATTGGGAAGGATTTTGAGATAGACTGGAAATAATCGGATGGATAGAACGTAATGCTTTCCAAAGCAACGGGATCCATCCGCGCAGTGGATAGATTGGAACATGGGCTGGATGCAATAAGAAGGAGGGAGAATGACAAAAAGAGAACTTGCGATCAGGATTTCGAACGAAATGAAATTGACGCAACTGGCGGTGAAACAGGTGATCCAGAAGACGCTTGATTACATCGTGGAGAGCCTCGCGAACGGAGAGACTGTCGAGCTCAGGAATTTCGGCGTCTTCAAGGTCCGCACGAGAAAGGCGCGCCTGGGGCGCAATCCCAATAAACCGGAACAGGAAGTCCGCATCCCCGCCAAGCGCGTTCCTGACTTCAAGCCGGGAAGAATAATGAAGGAGAAGGTCGAGAAGCCGCTCTAGGGAGGGGAACCACCCGCCGACAACGGACAATGTCTGCAGAGCGTGAGAAGATCATGCTCATGGCGGACTGACGGAGGCCCTGACCCCTCGGTGGTTGGGGCCTGCGTGTGTTACGGCCTAACCGAGGCGTGGAGCGGGATAACCCGGCGCTATCATCAAGGCCGCACCTGATTTTATCTGTGTGTATCCGGGCTGTATCTTGTGTTCATCTGTGGTGCACGTTAAAGTTCTAACGGGCGTCACAGATATACACAGATAGAAAAAGATGAACCTAGCCTGGATTATTCATCAGATGCATAAAAGAGCAATTCTAAAAGTCTAACATATGTAACCGCAGATTGCGCGGATTGGGCGGATTACACAAGAGAATCCGCGTAATCCGCGGTTAAAACATTAAAGGTTGGTGAATAGAGCAGGCTAGTGTAGTGAGTCTAACACTTCTTGACATAGATGCTGTCATTCCCGCGCAGGCGGGAATCCAGAAAATTCCCTCCAGGGTCTGGATCCCCGCCTGCGCGGGGATGACAAAAGTAAAGGGACTTGTGACTCACTGCACTGGATAGTGAGTAAGATTGCGCGGGACAAGTCCATCTGCATGCAGGCTTAATTATCAATCCGCGTGTTGCACGGATGCACTGAATGCAAAGTAGAATTATGTGTGCGGGAGTCCCCCTTCTTCAAGAGAGTGGGATGGATCGAGAGGGCGTACTATGAAGATACAGCGGCCGCGAGGCACGGCGGATATCCTCCCCGAGGAGGTCGCGCGCTGGCATTTTGTTGAAGACACGGTCCGGCGTGTTGCCGCGCTCTATAATTATCGGGAGATCCGAACTCCGATTTTTGAAAGCACCGAGCTCTTTATCAAGAGCGAGGGGGAATCGACGGATATTGTGAGCAAACAGATGTACACATTCCAGGACCGTGGGGACCGCAGCCTCACTCTTCGTCCGGAGATGACGCCGAACGTGATCAGGGCGTATCTGGAGCACTCTCTCAATCAGAAGGAAAAGCTCACCAAGCTCTACTATCTGGGACCGATATTCCGGTACGAGAAGCCCCAGGCCGGACGCTATCGCCAGCACCACCAGTTCGGAGTCGAAGCGATCGGGTGCGCGGAGCCGGCTCTGGATGCGGAGCTTGTGGAAATGATAATGTATTTTTACGGAGAGCTTGGGCTTGCCGGATTAAAGGCAGTCGTCAATAGCGTGGGTTGCACGCAATGCCGCCCCGGATACAGCGCGCTGTTGAGGAACTACCTGAAAACAAAACTGCAAGAGCTGTGCGCCGATTGCCAGAGGCGAACGGAGGTGAACCCCCTGCGGGTTTTTGACTGCAAGCAGCCCCTCTGCGCGGCGGCCATCAGCCAGGCTCCCAGGGTGAGCGATAATCTTTGCGACACGTGCAGCGGCCATTTCCGCACTTTCTGCGCCCTCCTGGAAGAGTCGGGAATAGCGTACACGGTCAAGCCGGAGCTTGTTCGGGGACTCGACTACTATACGCGCACGGCGTTCGAAATAATTTCAGAGGATCTGGGCGCGCAGAACGCTGTCGGTGGCGGAGGACGCTATGACGATCTGATCGAATCGCTCGGCGGCCCTTCTGTGCCGGCCATCGGCTTCGGCACCGGCATCGAGAGGATACTTATGATCATGGAGGAGAGGGGCGTCACTTTTCCCACGGCGGGCGGCGGTGCGGTGAGCGTTGCCGTCTGGGAAGAGGAGTGCGCGCGCGCGGGGAGGGGGGTGCTCCGGTCGCTGCGGCGGGCGGGCATAGGAGCGGAAATGGATTTCTGTCACGGGAGCCTGAAATCTCAGCTCCGGCGCGCCCACAAGTCGGGCAGTCCGTTCGTGCTCGTCCTGGGGAGGGACGAACTCTCGAGGGGAATGGTGAAGATAAAGGAAATGAGCACGGGCAGCGAGCAGGAGGTCTCCCTGGAAAAGGTGGGAGAGACGCTGAAGGGAAACATAACGAAATGAAAGAAATATTCACACATCATATGCGCACGCACACCTGCGGGGAACTGAGGGTTGCGCACATCGGCACCCGGGCAACCCTCTGCGGGTGGGTGCATCGCCGGAGAGATCATGGGGGGCTCATTTTTATCGACCTCCGTGACCGGTGGGGACTCACACAGGTGGTATTCAACCCGCAGATTGCGCCCGGCACGCACACCGCGGCGGAGGGGTTGAGGAATGAGTACGTCATCGCGGTCGCCGGCACGGTCCGGGAAAGACCTGAGGGAACCGAGAATCCCAAATTGGCGACGGGCGCGGTGGAGATGGTGGCGGAGGAACTGACCGTTTTCTCCCGCTCCCAGCCGCCGCCGTTTTCCATCGAGATCGATGAAGAGGTAGGTGAGGAGGTGAGGTTAAAATACCGCTACCTCGACCTGCGTCGCCCCGCGTTACAGCAGGCGCTCGAGCTGCGGCACCGCGTGATGATTGAAACGCGGAATTATTTCGATTCGAACGGATTCCTTGAGATTGAAACCCCGATCCTCACGAAGAGTACACCCGAGGGTGCGAGGGACTACCTCGTCCCCAGCAGGACTCAGCCGGGAAGTTTCTTTGCGCTTCCCCAGTCCCCTCAGCTTCTGAAGCAGCTTCTCATGATCGGCGGGATGGAGAGGTATTTCCAGATATGCAAGTGTTTCAGGGACGAGGACCTGAGGGCGGACCGTCAGCCCGAATTTACCCAGATCGACATGGAGATGAGTTTCGTCCGCGAGGAGGATATTTTTAGCGTGGTGGAGGGGCTCATGGCGCGGGTCTTCAAAGCAGCCGCGGGCGTTGAGCTTGCCATCCCCTTCCCGCGCATGACGCACGAAGAGGCGCTTGATCGTTTCGGAACGGATAAGCCGGATTGCCGGTTCGGCCTGGAATTAAAGGATATGACGGAGCTGCTGCGCGGGACCGCTTTCAAGTCGTTTGACTCGGCAATCGTGGCGGGTGGGCGCGTGAAGGGCATGGCGGTCCCCGGGGGCGGCTCATTTTCAAGAAGCAAGCTTGACGAGCTCACGCGCATGGCGGTCCAGTGCGGCGCAAAGGGGCTCGCATGGTTCAAGGTTCGGGCAGACGGCCTCGAGTCGCCCATTGCAAAATTTTTCAACGCGGGGCAGCTCTCCGGAATGAGGCAGGGGCTCGGCGGGGCTGAAGGGGATCTCCTTCTGCTCGTCGCGGATAGACTGGCCATGGTCAACGCCTGCCTCTCCATGATCCGATGTCATCTCGGCCGCGAGTTGAGCCTCATGGAACAGAAGGGCTTCAATCTATTATGGGTGATTGATTTCCCCCTCTTTGTCTACAACGAGGAGGAAAAAAGGTTCGAGAGCGAGCACCACCCGTTCACCGCCCCCCGGGATGAGGATATCCAGCTCCTCGAGAGCAATCCACTTGCGGTGCGCTCTTCTTCATACGACCTCGTGCTGAACGGGTACGAGATTGCGAGCGGAAGCGTGAGAATCCATGACGAGGCGCTCCAGCACACGATCTTCAGGCTCCTCAAATTGGACGAGAATATTATCAGGGAGAGGTTCGGTTTTTTCCTTGAGGCGTTCCGTTATGGCGTCCCGCCGCACGCGGGGATCGCGATAGGGCTGGACAGGCTCGTGATGATCATGGCCGGGCGGGAGAGCATCAGAGAGGTGATCGGTTTCCCCAAGACACAGAAGGCCTCCTGTCTCATGACAGGTTCTCCCTCACCGGTGAGCCCCGAACAGCTCAAGGAGCTGAGCATAAAAATAGTTGAGGAGTGAAAGCAAAAATCCGATTATCACTCGGAGTGCGCTGATAAAAGGGTTGTAACCAAAACGTTCTAACCGCAGATTGCGCAGATTTCGCAGATTAGAAAAGCTGAATGGATAGTCATTACGAATGAAAATGGATGGACACGGCAGCTTAAATGAGAAGCAGGTAGTTTTAAACGTTTTGTCGTTGTTTTAATCCGCGCAATCGGCGTAATCCGCGGTTAAAAATGCATAACCATTGATGTCACTGAGAACTCTGAGGGATCGTTTCAGTGTCTTCAGTGCTCTCAGTGGTGAAAAGAATCTAACCGCGGATTATGCGGATTGGGCGGATTGGGAAAGATAAGAGAATATCAACCACGGATGAACACGGTATTTTAAAACTCAAGGAGGCGGTTTTCAGCCTGTAATATCGGTTTTCCTTCTGTTGTGTGAATCCGCGTAATCTGCGTAATCCGCGGTTAAAACGTATAGCCACGGAGAGCACCGAGATACCGGGGCAATGACAAATACCAAAGCAGAAATAACAAAATTGCCTGCGAGCGGTACGCATAATGCTTACTGCTTACAGCTTAAGGCTGAGTGCACCGAGGTAGTCTGTTATGGCGGATCTGCGTCTTGACTTTGAGAGTCCCCAGCGAATGCGCGCCCTCTTCGGTAACAAGGAGGAGAATCTCACCCTGATCGAGGAGGCATTCCGCGTCTCGATCGTCCCGCGCGCAAATTTTCTTAAGATATCGGGAGACGAGTCGGGGATCGAGCGGTGCAGGGCGCTTTTCGAAGAACTCGCCTCCATTGCCGGAGACGGGCGGGTAATCCGGGGTCACGAGCTCAAATACGCGATCCAGGCCATCATGAAGCACCGGGAGAAGGAAATGCGGGAGTTTCTGTCGGACAGGATCAGGGTGTCCTCAAAAAAGACATACGTCGCTCCGAAGACCGACGGGCAAAAAAACTACGTGGATGCGATCAGGAAGCACGACATCGTGTTCGGCATCGGCCCCGCGGGGACAGGGAAAACCTACCTCGCGATGGCGATGGCTGTGGAGGCACTCCTCGCAGAGCGGGTGAGCCGTATCGTCCTTACCCGTCCGGCGGTTGAGGCCGGAGAGTCGCTGGGGTTCCTCCCCGGGGATCTCTACGAGAAAATCACACCCTACCTCAGGCCTCTCTACGACGCGCTGTACGACATGATGGAGGTGAGCCAGGTGCAGAGGCACATCGAGCGTGGGGTGATTGAAGTCGCTCCGCTCGCCTATATGCGGGGGCGAACACTCAACGACGCATTCATCGTCCTCGATGAGGCGCAGAATAGCACGATCGAGCAGATGAAGATGTTTCTCACGCGCCTGGGGTTTGATTCGAAGACGGTGATCACCGGCGACATCACGCAGGTAGATCTCCCCGGTCACCGCCAGTCGGGCCTTGTCCAGGTGCAGTCGGTGCTGGAGCAGGTGCGTGGGATCAAGTTTGTCTATTTCACCGAGAGGGACGTGGTACGCCATGAACTGGTGCAGGAGATTATCAAGGCGTATGAACGGCAGGGTTTGAAGAAGGTGAAGGGATAGAATCCATGCAGTTGCGAGCGAGGCGCTGGTTGGGGAAGCGGTGGAACGTGGGCAAGAGGCTTCGGAAGAAGCACGCCCAGGGTTGGATCAAGGCCGCCGCGGAGAGGAGCGTCGCGGTGAAGGCGCTGATCGCCTTCACCGGTTGTGCGGGAACCGTCGCCATCATCATCATCGGTCAGATCCCCTCCCGGGAAGGGCTGGATCTGTATGTCGGTCACCCGGCCCCGCGGGACGTGTTCGCGGATATAGGGTTCTCCTATGCAAATCGGGAGGAGACACAGAAGCTGAAACAGGAGGAAGCCCAGAAGGTCCCCCCCCAGTACAGCCTCTCTCCCGACAAGCTGCAGAGTTGCGCACGGCAGATCAGGGAGTCTTTAGGAATTGCGGTGAGCGCTCCGGAGGAGTCCGATGAGATGTCCGGAGATGAAAGGTTGAACGGCGATCAGGAGAGCTTGTCGTTACTCAAGCCAAGGGAATTGGAGCCGCTCAAGGGTACCGCCGCGCCCCTCAAGCTCGTGACACAGATAGAATCCTTTTTCACCGAGGTTGCGGGGAGCGATGCGCAGGTTATCAAGGATATCGAGAGGAACTCACAGAGGGTTGATTCGTCGAGGGACAGCGATCGCCACAGGCGCGCACTGCTTACGACGCTCGATGATGATATCGAGAAGCGGACAGCGGCCCTATTCCCGCGCGATCGGCGGTTGCGCGAGGCGGTTGCGCGGGTATTGAAGCTCTCCTGCGAGCGGAGTATTGATTACGACGAGGAGTTGACTCAGGAGATGCGGGAGCGGGCAGCCCTGCGGGTGCGGCCGGTGATCGCGAATGTGCAGCCGGGAAGCAAGATTGTCGATAAGGGATACGAGCTGACGCCTCGCCAGGCGGATATGTACGCCGCATATACCGCGCGGCGGGAACAGGCGGAGCCGTTGGCGTTGAAGATGAGAGAGCGTCTCTACTACGCTCTGGGTCTCACCCTCCTCACGGTGATGTTCCTGATCGTTTCCCGGAGGTACATGCTCTATTACCAGGAGCAGGTCTACAGGAGCAACGCCTCTCTTTTTATGCTGGAGGTCATCCTCCTGGGATCGCTTCTCCTCGCGCGTGGCATCTCGCTCATCCCGTTCGGGACGATTCAGTCCGGGTGGAATAATATTTTTTACTATCTGGTAGTCGCCGCCGTCCCCATGGCCGCGATGCTCATGATGCTGCTGCTCAATCGCACCCTTGCCCTCTTCTTTACGGTGTGCCTGAGCATCTTTGTGGGCATCCTGAAGGGGGTCGCCCTCCCGTACACGATCGTGAGCGCCGTCGGGGGCATCGTGGCGGTCTACTCGACCGTCGGGGTGAGGAGCCGCAACCAGCTGATCGGGGTGGGCGCCACGGTGGCGCTCGCCAACGTCATCACCATCGGGGCGCTCGACGCGATGAGCAATCTCAACATCGTCTCCGCGACTGTCGGATACCGCGTGGCGGGCGGCGTGCTCTCCGGTTTCTTCTCCGTGTTCATCGCGGCAAGTTTCCTCCCGTTGTTCGAGCATGCGTTCAATATGGTGACCGACATCCGGTGGCTCGAGCTTTCGGACCTCAACCATTCTCTCCTCAAGAGGATGTTCATCGAAGCGCCCGGCACGTATCACCACAGTCTGATGGTGGGGAACCTCGCGGAAGCGGCAGCGGAGGCGGTGGGGGCAAATCCGCTCCAGGTGAGGGTATGCGCATATTTCCATGACATCGGCAAGCTCCGCAAGCCGGAGTACTTCACCGAGAATGAGCAGTACGGAAAGAGCATGCACGAGGAACTCCGCCCCCGCATGAGCAATCTGATCATTCTCGCACACGTGAAGGACGGCGTGGACATTGCGGTGACGCAGAAGCTCAACCGCAAGATCGTCGAGGCGATCCGTGAACACCACGGAACGAGCCTCGTATACTTCTTCTACCGCCTCGCAGAGGAAACCAAGGCGCAGGGGGAGCACATTTCTCAGGAGGATTTCCGCTACTCGGGACCGAAGCCTCAGAGCAAGGAGACGGCCATCGTCCTGCTGGCGGATGCCGTCGAGGCGGCCTCGCGGAGTCTGAGCCGCCCGACGCCGTCGCGCGTCAAGAGCCTCGTGAGGGAGATTATCAACCAGCGTATCATTGATGGACAGCTCGATGAAAGCGATCTCACGTTTAATGACCTGCGGCTGATCGCGGAGCGGGTCGAGCACATACTCAACAGCACCTTCCACGCGCGCGTCAAGTATCCGAGCAGAGGCGGTGTGGAGGAAGAACAGGAAGATCGCGGTGAAAGTTCTGGTGAAGAGCCGGATCAGGAGGCTCAGGGTTGACGCCAAGGCAGTGGCGCGGTGCGCGGAAGCGGTGATGCGAAAGATGGGAGCCGCCGCGGACACGGAGCTGAGTGTGCTCTTCCTCGGCGCGAGGGGAATGCGGCACCTCAACCGATGCTACCGCAACCACGACACGGAAACGGATGTGCTCGCTTTCCCCCTGGCCCGACAGCGGGGCTGCCGGACAGCGGCGTCCTGCATGCTCGGTGATGTGGTCGTTTCGGTCGATGAGGCGCAGAGGAATGCGCGACGATTTGGGACGACGACTGACCGCGAGCTGCTCCTCTACCTGATCCACGGCATTCTCCATCTGTGGGGATTCGACGATACGCACGCCCGCGCCCGCGCGACGATGCACGAGCGGCAGGAGACCATGCTCCGCGCCATGCTCAGAAAAGGGGACTGGAGAATAATTCGCCAGAGAGCAGTAAGGATTAAGCCGTAAACCATAAGCAAAATGCTTATTGCTTAACGCTTACCACTTAGGGCTGTTTTAACATGGAACGTCACAAGCTGGTCGAGAGCTTTAACTGCGCAATCGAGGGGATTGTCTACGTTCTGAAGACCCAGCGCAACATGCGCGTCCACTTCGGCGCGGGAGCCCTCATCATTATCCTCGCCGTTGCGCTCAATCTTTCCCGGGTGGAGTTCCTTCTTATCGCAACCGCCATCTTTTTTGTTCTCTTCGCTGAGATGGTGAACACCGCCGCCGAGCTCACCATTGATCTCATCAGCGAGACCTACCATCCCCTCGCGAGGCTCGTAAAGGATATCGGCGCGGGGGCGGTCCTGCTTGCATCCGTCAACGCCATCATCGTCGGCTATCTCGTGTGCGTAAAGCATGTCGAGGGGCGTGTTGTCGCCGGGGTCGATTCGATCAAGAATCTCCCGCTCTATGTTACCTTTCTGGCGCTCGTGATTGTGCTCGTGAGCGCGATAATCGTGAAGCTGCTCTTCCACAGCGGAACGCCGATGAGGGGGGGGATGCCGAGTGTCCACAGCGCCCTCGCGTTCTCGGCGGCGACGATCCTCACGATCCTTATCCCGTCGTCTTTCCTGGTGATCGCGCTGGCCTACTTCCTGGCGCTCATGGTGGTGCAGGGCAGGATCGCGGCAGGGATCCATACCTTCACCGAGGTGTTTCTGGGGGCCGCATTCGGGACGCTGCTCACCCTGATCCTTTACCAGATGTATCGCTGGGTAATGTGAATAACCAGCACTAAGGATTAAGCGGTAAGGTAAGGGGTCACTTATGGGGGGTACATTGCTTAATATGTCATTCCTGCCCCCGTTTCACGAGGGTAAACTCCAGCAGGAATCCAGGTTTCATAGTGGATCCCCGCTTTCGCGGGGATGACAAGTGAAAGGGATACCCCCCAAGACTGACCCATTACGCGGTAAGCTGTAAGTAAAACGCTTATTGCTTATCGCTTGCTGCTGATTCTAAAATCATTATGATTCATACTGTTCAGGGATTTATTCTTCGCCGTCGCGAGATCACCGAATCGAGCCTTGTTCTCACCGTCTTCACCGATCGATCCGGGAAGCTCAGCTTCCTCGCGAAAGGCGCCCGGCGCAAGAAGAGCCCGTTTCTCGGCCGGGTGGAGCTCTTCTCTCTCTGCCACTTCACATACTATGAGAGCCGGCGCAAGGGGCTCAATGTCCTGAGCGAGTGCGAAATCATCAGCCCCTTTGCCGGACTGCGGGAAAATTTTTCGCATTTTCTTAGCGCCTGCTCATTGGCGCGCCTCGTAGACATGGGAACCGGCAGCGCCCATCAGGTGCGGGGGGTCTTCGACATCCTGAAGGAGGTACTGGTCAGCCTCCCCACGTTCCCCGATCCCGATCTGTTGAAGAGGTATTTTGAGCTCCATCTCCTTTCCCTTCTTGGCTACTCGATTCGCTGGAATAGCTGCGTTCGCTGCGGGCGGGATGGCCTTCGGCTCCGGGCCTTTTCCGCGAGCGCGGGGGGGATGGTGTGCGCCTCCTGCGCGGGAAGGCACCGCGACACAATTGCGGTCTCGCCCGGCGCGCGCGCTATCTTGAATTCCTTGGAAAGCAGCACGGTCTCGCTCATCTCGCGCATCGATGTCGATCCCGCACAGGCCATTGAGGTGGAGGCGATCCTTCAGCGCGCCCTTGCCTTCTACCTCGAGTGCAATCCCCGTCTACCGCTGAGGACCGCGTCGGCTTTTTAAAAATCCGCGTCATCAGCCTAATCCGCGACTAAAAACGCATAACCACTGAGGCCACTGAGAACACTGAGGGAGTGTTTCAGTGTCTTCAGTGGTAAAAAGAATATAACCGCGGATTACGCGGATTGCGCGGATTGGGAAAGATAAGAGAATATCAACCACGGATGAACACGGATGGACACGGCAGTTTAAAGTTTAAGGAGGCGGTTTTCAGACTGTAATATCGGTTTTTCTCCTGTTATGTGAATCCGCGTAATCAGCGTAATCCGCGGTTAAAACATATAGCCACAGAGGGCACGGAGATAATGCCGCAATAACAAATACCAAAGCACAAATGACAAAATCGCCTGCGGACGGCAAACATTAATCTATAAGCATAATGCTTACAGCTTACGGCTGATTTGTCATTTGTCATTCATCTGTCCTCACTGGTTAATCCCGTGTCATAAGGGGTCACTTATGGGTGGTATCCATTTCGCTTGTCATCCCCGCGAAAGCGGGGATCCATTATGAAACCTGGATTCCTGCTCGAGTTTACACTGAGCGCAGTCGAAGTGCAGGAATGACATATTCAGCAATGTACCCCCCATA
>JAPLCW010000137.1 GCA_026392015.1 Candidatus Auribacterota bacterium
AACCATGATATGCTTTTCCATAGTCGGTCCCTCCTTTAGGTTAGTGGTTAAAATGTACGATATCTTAAACCTGTACTTTTATACCATTAAATCCTATTGAGGGGGACCGCCTTTTCACTATCTACATGGTAACTTCGGGGCTCGCAATGACTAAATCGCAATTTTTTCACACCTTCTGACCCATCGCTTCTCCGGTCAGTTTGAGCGCCTCTATCGAGCTCCGTATCCTCTCTCTCAATTCATCTATCGCGCGTACCTTCTCCTCGGGGATATTCTTGGCCCGTGATATCTCCCCTCGCGCGGGGAGGGAGAGGAGATCGTTGATTTCCACGCCGACAGTGATCGCCTGGTAGGCCCAATGATAAAACGCGAGGATGACCTGGAGCAGCTTGAACTGCTTTAGGAGCGAGGTGTAGGTATCCACCGCGTCGTAGGCATTCTGATGCAAGAAATCCTCGCGTATCATCTTCGCCGCCTCAAGCAGCAACCGGTCCTGCACGGAGAGGGCGTCCATCCCCACGAGCCTCACCAGTTCCTCGAGTTCCGACTCGCGTTTCAGGATCGCCATGGCCTCCTGCCTGTTCTTTGCCCAGTGCGGATTGATCTTTTCGTTCGCATATCTGTCCACAAGCTCCTGGTAAAGCGAATAGCTTGAGAGCCAGTTGATCGCCGGGAAGTGCCGTTGCCCCGCGAGCTTGTCATCTAGACTCCAGAACACCTTCACCACACGAAGCGTCGCCTGGACCACCGGCTCCGAGAGGTCGCCGCCCGGGGGCGAAACCGCGCCGATGACCGACAGGCTCCCCTCCCTCTCCTCCGCCGCCTCGCAGATTACGCGGCCCGCCCTCTCGTAGAAGCTCGCCATGCGGGATGAGAGGTATGCGGGATAACCCTCCTCGCCCGGCATCTCTTCGAGTCTCCCGGACATCTCGCGCATCGCCTCCGCCCAGCGCGATGTCGAGTCCGCCATGAGCGCGACGCTGTATCCCATGTCCCTGTAGTATTCCGCCATGGTGATCCCGGTGAACACCGACGCCTCCCTTGCGGCGACCGGCATATTGGACGTATTCGCCACAAGGATGGTTCTCTCGATGAGCGGCCTGCCGGAGCGCGGGTCAATCAATTCGGGAAACTCGATAAGCACTTCCGTCATCTCATTTCCCCGTTCCCCGCAGCCAACATACACGATGAGTTCGGCATCTGCCCATTTCGCAAGCTGGTGCTGGACAACCGTCTTCCCGCTCCCGAACGGGCCGGGTACGCATGCGGTCCCCCCCTTGGCGATGGGGAAAAGCATGTCAAGCACCCTCTGCCCTGTGACAAGGGGAGCGACCGGAGAAAGCCTCCTTCGGACAGGCCGCGGGCTTCTCACCGGCCATCGCTGGAGGAGAGTGAGTTCCTTCTCTCCACCCTCTTCGCCTGCAATAACAGCGACCGTCTCCTCAATTGTGAGATCTCTTTCGGAAATGGATTTGATGCTTCCTCCCCATCCGGGGGGAATCATTACCCTGTGTTCCACAATGTGTGTTTCGGGTATGACCCCGATGATATCCCCCGCCGACACCCGATCTCCAACTTTTTTGCGGGGGACAAAATGCCACCTCTTCTCGCGGTCGAGCGGCGGGGCAGCGGCTCCCCGAACCACGAAGTCGCCATATTTCGTCCGCAGCCTGTCGAGGGGTCGCTGGACGCCGTCGAATATAGAGCCGATCAGTCCCGGCCCGAGTTCGACAGTGAGCGGAGCGCCCGTGGGCGCGACAGGCTCGCCCGGTCCTATCCCCTCCGTCTCCTCGTACACCTGGATCGAGAAGCGGTTGCCCCTGATCTCGATCACCTCGCCGAAGAGACCCATCTTCCCCACCCGCACCATCTCGTACATTTTGGTCCCGGCCAGCCCCTGAGCCACCACCAGAGGCCCGCTCACCTTGACAATCGTACCGTCGGTCCGCTTTGCACTATTCATCCTTCACTCCCCTTGTATATGCCTTTTAACCGCGGATTAGGCGGATTATGCGGATTACAAAAGCATCTTGATGTTCAGAACAGAAAACATAATGCTTGAAATGAAAATCTCCCCCAAAACTTTTCAACATTAAATCCCAGGCTGCCTTATTCGCCCACGTTGTGAAGCCTGGCTGACTTCATAATCCGCACAATCCGCACAATCCGCGGTTACATACTTATAACCACTGAAATCAGCGGTTTTGATTCTCTTCAACGGCAATTTCTTCGGCAATTTCTCCCGCGGGAGACTTTGAAATCAGATCCACCCCCACCGACCGTATGATCAGTTGCCGCATCCTCTCTAATCCGGCGCTTTTCTCGCTCTTACGGGTGGGGATCACCATGATCGCGTGTGCGCCCTTCATTTCAAACTCCCGCACCTCTTCCGTCGCCCGAGACGCCGCCTCCTCGGTGATGAGCACAAGGGATCCAGGGGGCTGCGCCGCCACCTCGTCAAGCGCGAGAGAGACTCCCGCGAGATCCTCCGCTGCGCACAAGACGGCCCCTCCCGCCCGGAACGGCAGAATGATCTGTGCGCTCCCGATGACGTATACCTTACCCTTGGTCATCTCTAACCTTTCTCCGAGAAGCACACACCCCGCCCTTCGGGCACCCCTCTCAGAGAGGGGATTATATGTGAAACAACGTAATGGGTCAGTCTTGGGGGGTATCCCTTTCACTTGTCATCCCCGCGAAAGCGGGGATCCACTATGAAACCTGGATTCCTGCTCGAGTTTACACTGAGCGCAGTCGAAGTGCAGGAATGACATATTAAGCAATGTACCCCCCCATAAGTGACCCCTTACGAAACAACATAATTCTACGTGGCTTTTCCCTAACTCCTAGCTACTAACTACTAGCTACTGGCTTCTTAGACATTCCTCAGCCTCGCGATCACCTGTCCCCGGTCGAGTGGCGTAAGCACCGCCGAGAGGCACAGCCTCAGGTTAAAATGTTCTACCCAGAGGGCCCGCACATACGAGAGGACCCGCTCCACTCCGTATACCTGATGTGCTCCACCGCGCGCGATCCGGGTAAGATAATCATCCGCCGCTTTCCCGAATGTTTCCTCAAAATCCTCCCCTCCGTACGAAAATCCAGGCGGCCCCAGAAGTGTGACGAGCCGCCCCGGCGAATGTTCCCTCGCCGCCGCCCCTAGCTCTTTCACGGAGGGAATCCCCACCGCGTCTCTGAAGAAGAAGGCGACGAGCCATTCGATCTCCAGTCCTCTCTGCAATGCTCTCGCGCAGACCTTCAGCAGGTGGAGCTGCACAAGAGCCTCCACGTAGAGACTCAACGCAGGCTGTGCGCCGGCGATTGCACGCAACGATGCGAGGTATGCCGCGTCCACGAGCAGGGAAACGGCTCTGATCGGCTGAGACATAAAAAGCGCCCTATGCTCGCGAGGCACCGCGCACCCCTTCATCCAGGGAGAGCCGCCGCCGAGGCGCTCAAGCCACTTCTCGATCTCCTCGGGCGCCTCGCGAATCACCCCCTGCCGGCTGAGCAGTTCGTGCACCTCGGTGAGTTCCAGCTCCTTGAGGAAAAGATCCACGGGGCCGTTGTGAGGGCCCACCTCTTCAAGGATGTGGAGATTCTTACGGAAACTATCTCTGAGGAGCCGGTCATAATCACGGAGCGACTCTTCATGCGGGAATAGCTGCACATAGATGGATTTCGAAATCTTTCCGTACGCCCCCGCCGCTGTCTCTTCTTTCAATAACTCGGAATAGAATCCCCGCTCGATCAGGCTCGCCTCACGCGATGCGCACAACCCGGAGACGTACGCCCACTCTTCGCTCGCCTCACCGGTTTTCTTTTTCTCAAGTAGTTCTGAAAAGATCATGTTCCAGCTCCGGAGCCATTTCCCTCTTCTGCTCTTCAATCCATGCGGAAAGGGATCGTTCTATTTCAAAACGAGGTGTGCGGAAGATAAACCCGCGCTCGAAGGGAGCGGCATCCCCGGAAACCTTTATGCGAGCCGCGGGAGGCCGCGAGGCGTTCAATTCCGCGACGATTTCGCGAAGGAGCCCGCTATCTTTCCGCCCCGCAGCCAATTCCCCACCCTCCGGAGCATCCAGTTCGCGCACCCACACTCGCAAAAGCTTTCCGTACCGTTCCGCGGGCAGCTCCTGGATCTCTTTCCGCACCGCTAAAAATATCTCCTCCAGGACCCGGTTCCGCGCCGCGAGCGCCTCAAGTCTCGCCGCGCGCTGAGACTGCGAGATATCCCGTACCATCTGCTGATCGCACCGCGAGCGCTCCTCTTCGATCAGCGCGCGCGCGCGTTGCTCTTCCTCCCTCCCCGCCTCCGCGAGCATACTCACGAGCTGCTCACGGGCTTCCCGGAGGATGTGGGATGCCTCGGCTTCCGCTTCAGATCGAATCGAGTTCCGTAGCTTTTCTATCGCCTGTTTCATCATGAATTATATCCATTCAGCGTGCGACGCATCGTAATCCTGATACTTTCATCAACATTTGTAACTGCTCAGGAACCAGAATTCAGGAGTCAGAAGTCATAAATTTATTTACAATCCATTCTGGATTCTGGCTCCTGGCTACCTGAGTAGTTACCAACATTTAACGTCTTAACCGCGGATTAGGCTGATTGCGCGGATTTCCCGTTTCTAATCCGCTCAATCCGCGAAATCCGCGGTTCCCTACACTAATCCACTGGAGTCTCCCCTTTGTATATCTGATGAATAATTCATGTTAAGGATATCCCATGAAGTCGGTTGAACTCTCATTTTACCGCAGCTCCCATAGTGATCGCGAGATCCGGCTTTGTAATCCAGATGATCATGAGGATCGCCGCGAGCAGCGCGATTACCGCATAGGTCTCCACCAGCGCGGGAAGGAGTATCGCTCTTCCGCTCTCGTCAGGTTTCTTCGCGGTAAGGTTGATCGCCGCCGCGGAGGTTTCGCCCTGGAAAATGGCGCTCTTCCACTCGACGATGCCGGTGCAAAGACCGATAAAGAAAATGCCGATGCCCACGAGCGGCGTAATGGTAACCTTACCGGCGATAAATCCGCAACGCAACGCGATCATGATCGCGCAGATAAACCCATAAAAGCCCTGGGTCCCCGGCAATGCGATCAGCACCAGAAGCTTGCCGAACAATTCCGGCTGCTCCGAGAGAACCCCGCCCGCTTGCGAGGCGGAGATCCGTATTCCCCGCGCGCTCCCCACGCACGCGAGCATGGCCGCCGCCATGGCTCCCGCCACCGCCCACGCGAAACCGGTCTCCAGAAAATAGTGCCTTAAGAACTCAACCATGTGAACCTCCTTTTTCAAAACCAGCACTAAGTATTAAGCCGTAAGGATTAAGCAACCGACCTCTTCGTAGCTTAATCCTTAGTGCTTAATCCTTAATCCTGGCAGCTATTTCCACGCTCTCGCTCTCAAAACCATGAGGCGAAAACCATCCCCCCCCCGTCTGATAGAATCTCCCGAAGAACTCCAGAAGAATAAGACGCGCCGAGTGAACAAACGCGCTCAGGATGCTCATGATAAAATTAAAGAGGTGCCCGCCGATCATCACCGCGGCGATGATTATTGCTGCCACTATGGAGTTTGACAGGATCCTCGCCGCTACAGCCCCCATCGGAGCCAGAAAAGGGACTATGGAGAGTATGCTTGTCAGGCTGATCAGGATTTGCGGCGTGATCTTGGCAATGATATTAAATGACATTCCTACGATATAGGTGTTTAATCCCAGGGCGAGGAGCCGGGAATATGAAAGCACGTCGCCCACAAACGAGGTTGTCCCATACCCTCCGAGAATCCCGTACAGGCTCACCACACCCGTGATGATTCTTGCCGGCCACCCCTTCTGTTCGCGCCCCTGTGTCAAAATCAGTCCTACAATACCGACCAGTACAGCGAAGAGGCTTGCCTTCTTCACGATCTCGCCTCCCGCCCCCGAAATAAACGAAATCGCGAACATCAGCAGCCCGCCGAGATACACAAGCCACAGCACGCCGTCATAGAGCGCTCCCTGCCAGTTGCTCTGCTTCACATCTTTTATGATTCTCATGACGATTCCATAAAATTGCGTCAGCACGCCGATGGAGAGCGCAACCACCAGCGCGATCACCGGCTTGGCGAGCATGTCCAGAACGGTGGTTTTTTGCACCAATCGCCAGAGGAAGTTATTCTGGCCGAGGTAGTCGGGATTATAGATATCCGCCGCCCAGCTTCCGGTGAGAACGCCGAAAATCATCGTGCTCACTCCGCCATAAAGGAAAAGGCGGAAGAATTCCCTTAGATTTTCCTGCCGCCGGTAGCGCTTGATCAGCATGTGCGAAAAGACAATGAGCATCAGCCCGTAGACGACATCGGCGAAACAGATTCCGAAGAAAAGGAGGAAGACAAGCGTGAGGAACGGGGTGGGATCGAGCGTGAAATAGTCGGGGAGACCGAACATGGTGACCATGAGCTGGCCGGGCCTCCACCAGCGGGAGAGGCGGATGGACACGGGGACGTTTTCGCCGGGGACCGGGTCTTCCGAGACTACGCTCACTCCGGGAAATTTCTGCTCCATGTCCGAAACCAGGAGGGGAACATCCGCGGCCCTCGCATAACCCCGCGCCATCCCCACCCTCTTCGAGCAGAGCATCGCGCGCGCGCGTTCGGCCCTCCTTTTTTCGCTCTCCCAGTAACCCTTGACGCACTCCAGTTTCTGCGTCAGATCCGCGGGGAGCAACTCCACCATTTCGCCATGATGGAGCTTCATCGCGGCGAGCTCCGCCGCTTCCCCTCGCGCTATCTCCCCCAGCCTATCCGAAATCCTTCCCTCGAACTCCGGGTAATCTATAATTCTGAAGCCATGCGCGCGGAGAATATCAGTGCATTTCTCCTCATCCCCTTTCCTCCCTGCGAACAGAAGCATACGCGTGCTCCCGGCCGCGCGCTTTACCTCCCAGGCGAGGAGTGCGACAGCCTCTGCATCTCGCGAGAGATGCGTTATCCCGGACGGGCTCCCCTCGGCAACAATAAGAAAAACCCTCTGCACACGCCTGATCTCACCGATGGGGACGGAGAGGAAAGCAAATTGAGTCAACTGTTTTTTCTCGGCGAGAAGATGATTCAGCCTGCCGGCGCAGTTGTTGATGGCCTGACGCACCTTTTTCACTTGTGCGTGCAGCGCATCCAGATCGACAGCCTCGATGGCCTCCCTCAGCTCGTCGCCGGTCACAACGGTCTTTACGGGGAGCATTCCATCAATAAACGCTTTGTGCGGCTTATGGAGGGAATTGCCCTCGGTGATGATCTCCTTCACCCGCGCCAGCTTTTCTGAGGCCGCCTGCTCATCGAGATGGAGAGGAGTGCAGGAGCAATTTATTTTCTGAAAATCGCGCTCGATTGCCGTCAGGTGGAGGACTTTCCTGGAGTAGAGCCACTCCTCGATCTCCTCTCCTTCCCTCACCGGGAAGAGGATGGTAAGCTTCTTCATCTTCTCGATAGCCATAGAATACAGATTTAGTAGTTAGGTGCCCGTAGTTAGGGGTTAGGGATGCGGGTTCCCTAGCTCCCCACTACTTATTTCTCGCTCCCGTTTTGCATCATCCCAAAAATAGTTCTACCCATCGCAGGACTCTATTCGGTGATCAGCTTCTTGACGATCGCGCGAGCGCAGTTTTCGATCCTCTCGCTCCGGATCTTTTCAATCGACGCCAGGCTGTGTCTCTTTTCACGATCGAGCTCTCCCATTCGCTCCCGCAGCTTTCGCTCGTACTCCTCCCTGAGCCGAACCTTTTCGCTCTCTACCCTCGCGGCCACTTCCTCGCGAAGCCGATTCCTCCGCTGCTCAAATGTCCCGAGGATCTTCTTGGCCTCCTGTCGCGCGGCGGAGACAATTTCCTCCGCGCTTTTCTCCAGAGCGAGTATCTCTTCCTCGAGGTTCATAGCCATCCCAATGCTCCCGGCAGGTTATGGAAGAACAAAGCTGCATCCTGACCATGCTCACAGGGCTGATTATAATGCCAAATAGAACCGCATCTCGCAATATTCTTTAATCTTATCCATGGGAATGGGAAGATAGATCGTACCCCCTTTCCCGTAAGATTAAGAAAGATCAAAAGGATCAGTTTTATTGTTTTTGCACAATTAAGAGAACTTGTTAATAGCGTACAGATGTACCCCCCGATTACCCCGAGGGGTAATCGAAAAAAAGTTGTCAAAAACAGGGGAGAACTCCTTAGCTCTATCCAGTGCACTCATGGATATAAACCCAGCAACATTTTCAATACTCGTAACAGTACATTGTGGCAATGGCAGCGCGTTATCGAATGGGACAGTTATATCAATGATCCTGCAGAAAAAATAAAAGGACACATAGTAACCTGATAGTATCCCCTTGTCCTCTCACAGATAAGGAGAACGGTTATATGTGTCCCTATCCATGGTATCAGGTAATGCGATTAAGTAAAGACAAGAGACAACAACGCTATCAGATGGTTATACATGCCAAAGAGCACGGGGTAAAACCAACAGCCAAACTATATGCTACTACCCCCAAAGTTGTCCGCAAATGGCTTCTACGTTTCGCTGACAGCGGCTATCAGGCCTTGGCCGATATGTCCAGGCGACCCCACCACTCGCCTAAAGCCATATCAAAAGAAGATGCCACGCATATCGTAAAACTTAAATCTAAATACAAACGTCTAGGCGCCGACCAGATTAAAATACTCGAAAATCTTCCGTTTTCTGCCAAAACGATCCGCAAAATATGGCGCAACCACAATGTGTCAAGCCGTTGTCGCCGCAAAAAGCATGTTACCAAACAAAATCTGCGCGCAATTAAAAAGCAATTCGCTCTTTTCGAGCGCTCTTGCGAGGATACAAAGGATCTCTACGATATTCCCGAATATTGGTCGCAGATGAGATTGTATAAACTCCCCAAAGTTCAATATACCTTCAGAGAAATCAGCTGCGGAGTTCAATTTTTAGGCTTCGCTGATGAAAGATCTCTTACCCATGCGGAGTTGTTTGCCGGATATATCAATGAGCATCTCAAAAAATATAACCTTATCGTTGAAAATGGCATCCGCCAGACCGATAATGGCTCTGAATATATTGGCGCATGGTCAGCTAAAGAACCTTCAGCATATACCCTTAAAATTGAAGCTGATAATCTTATCCACGGTACTATCCCACCGGGAGCTCACAGATTCCAATCTGATGTCGAAACCGTCCACAATTTAATCGAGACCGAGTTCTATGAAATCGAATATTTTAGTAGTCGAACCAACTTCATGGAAAAGGTTCATTCATATCAACTATTTTTTAATCTTGAACGGCCTAATACATATAAGGAAAATAAAAGTCCTTGGCAGTTAGCTCGAGAAAAACGTTCTGATATCCCAAAAGAAGCTCTCATGCTTCCTCCGGTCGATCTGGATGTCTTGCTCCATAACAAACTTGCTAATCCCACCCTAGGGGGGTACTATGTCTATTCCAGTCCCT
>JAPLCW010000077.1 GCA_026392015.1 Candidatus Auribacterota bacterium
CCTGAATAGCGATTAAGATATCAATGAGATGGTTGCGTGAACCGTTCAGTGACCTCAGCGTCTTCAGTGGTTAAAAGTGTGTAGTCTGTTGTGCTATTGGGCAGGTATGTCGGTTTTGAGTTGGTGAATAGATCAGGCTAGTGTTTTGTCTCAGGAATATCTCGTGTATGTTTGTCATTGCGAGCGCACGCGAAGCAATCTCAACTCTTTGTGATCCAGTAGATTGCTTCGTCGCTCCGCTCCTCGCAATGACACAACTTTGTAAAGCTATTTACGGGACACAACACTAGTCTGATCTCTTCATCAACTTTTAATGTATTAACCGCGGATTACGCTGATTACGCGGATTCTTGTTTGTAATCCGCCCAATCCGCAAAATCCGCGGTTTCATACTTTAATCCATTAAAATTGCTCTTTTATGCTTCTAATGAATAATCCAGACTAGAGATTTTCAGAATCTAAATACTTAACAAATGAGACAAGTTATTTAGGCTTTTCACAAAGAGTTAAAGAGAAAAAGAGGGAGAATGCATGTTTTAATCTTTTGGCTGGCAATTTAGTTCGACCCTCTTTCACCAGGACTTTCCTCGTTTTTTCGATCATCAGTTTCATTTATCTATTACTCCACTACATTGTCATTCCCGCGCAAACGGGAATCCACTCTCCGGGTATACGTTATGATTTTTAGCCTGGATGCCTGCTGGAGTTTACCCTCGTGAAAACGGGGGCAGGCATGACAAAAATACAGTTCCTGACCTGATTATGTGTTAACAGTTGCTGGATGTAGTATTCTCTTCTCCATCAGGCTATTACATATTCTCACCTGGGAAAAACGGGGAAAGTCCTGTCTTTCACTCCTTGACTTTTTTTGCATGGCATTTTCACAACCAGGAACTCCACAAATGATGCTGATTTTCAGGACCTGAATTTTGCATGCTTTTGGTGACATGCGACAAAATCCCAATCACAACCTTTTGTTTCGCAGTATATTACAACGTGCCCTCGTGCAAAATATTTTTTGCACGGAAGTAACCAGTTGGGTTACATTATCATCTTCACGAGAGTATGCAACAAAAAGTGTATGCTTTTCGAGCCTTCCCATAGCAGGTATAACGTATCTTCATGCTGAGGGAGGAGTGCCGGGGCGGATTGTCTTTGCCATCAGATGATATTCTGCGTCAATGCCGAGCCGCGCAGCCGAGTCCTGCGTGGGGATGCCGTCCTCGTCCCAGTCGCGGAACGTGTAGAGTTCCTTCACCATCCTGTTCACATCGGGGAGAACGCCTTGCGCTCTGCCACTTGGGCGGGCGTGCGATCTCAAGCGGGGAGGGAGGATGTCGTCTTTACTTCGGATCCCGAGCCGGACATTATACATGCGCTTCAGGTTTATTACGCGCTCGGAGATATGGAGCGCATCCTTCATGGTAAGATCCCAGCCCGTGACATAATTGATCCATTCGCTTATCCATTGCGGTCCAACGCGGCCGAGGAAGAGGAACTTGCAGAGGCCGAGCGGATTGAAGAGCCCCTGGAAGTTCTGGGTATCGTAGCAGATCTTTCCCTTGCCTTCATTTGTGTGCGGGTCCGGCGGCGTCGTGTATCCCATGTCGGCGAGCGGAACGCCCCGCCCGAGGAAGTAGCTCAGCGCCTCGAGATGGCACGCCCCTCGATTCCCCGTAGCATAGTTCGCAGCCATGCAGGTGAAGGCGCGGGGGTCATGGTACGGATATTCAAGCCCCTTGGTGTGCACAGCCCATTGCTCCGAGCCGTTATCTATTTTTTCCGCCGCGCGCTTTACCCCCTCCCCGAGGAGCGTGGCGAGTTCGCCTTTCCGGTTGCCGATCCGGTCTACGAGTTCTACCATCGCACGGGCATTCCCCCAGGTGAGATCGAGCCCGTCGGTGTCCTTTTCCGCCAGCACCTTCTTCTCGCGGCATTCTATGGCGAAGGCGATAGCCCCGCCGCAGGAGATGGTGTCCATGCCAAGCCGGTTGCATTTTTCGTTTGCGGCCAGGATCGCCTCGTAATCGTCCACGAGGCACATCGAACCGAATGCGGCGAGCGTCTCATACTCGGGGCCGTGACCATGGAGCGGGCCGTAGGGGCCCGCGTCGACCTTGATGATCTTCGCGCACCGGATGGGACAGCCGAAGCATGCGTAGTGCCGGTCGAGGGTCTTGGGCAGGAATGTCTGGCCGCAGATCTTCAGCGCCTCCTCCTTCCAGCTGCCCTCGTACCAGTTTTTAATCGGGAGATCGCCATGGAGCTCGACCGCCTCGATGCCGCCCGCGGTTGAAAAGTCGGTCAGGCCCTTTACAGCCGCCAGGATTTTCGGTATTTGCTCCTTGAGCGTGGCTCTGAGCCGTTCGGGATCTTTCACCGGCAGCTTCTTCGTTCCGCGGACGACCACGGCCTTGAGGTTTTTCGAGCCCATCACGGTTCCCATGCCGCACCTGCCCGCGGCGCGCGCGATATAGCCGTCGAACATGATGGCGGCGAAGAGAACACCCTTTTCCCCGGCGGGCCCGATGCAGGCCACGATCGCCTTCTCGTCGGTCTCGGTTTTGAGCGTGTTGCTCGTTTCAAATGTGTCGAAACCCCATACATGAGAGGCGTCGCGGAGTTCCGCACGGTCATCATTCAGCCATAGGTACACGGGGCGCGGGGATTTTCCCGTGAAGATGATCCCGTCCCAGCCGCTGGCGGTGAACTGCTGGTGGAAATGTCCTCCCGCCGCCGATTCGCCCCAGATGCCGGTGAGGGGCGAGCGGGCGCAGACATTGAACTTGCTGTCTCCGGGGAGGACGAGGCCGTTGAAGAGGCCGCGGATAAAAATGAGCGGACTCCCGGGATCGAGCGGGTCGCGCCCGACATCGAGCTCATCATAAAGGATCTTTGCGGCAATTCCGCTGCCGAGGAAAAATTTCTTATAAAGTTCTTCGGGAACGGTTCGCTCGCCGAGCGCACCGGTCGTGAGATTCACCGTGAGCAGCTTGCCCCAGAAACCATATACCATTGCGGCGTGTCCTTCTGTAACGGGTACGGAGTTCATAAGAGAAACACTACAAAATTGTATCATCCCCCCCCGCATTCGTCAAAAAATGATGATTTGCATGGCAATGGATTAATTACAGGGAGGTGTGGCTCCTTTTTTATGTAGGGGGAGTCTTAACCTGATCTATTCACCAACTCAAAACTGACATAACTACCCAATAGCACAACAGACTACACGCTTTCAACCACTGAAGACGCTGAGGTCACTGAACGGTTCGAACAACTATCCCATTGATATCGTAATCGCCATTCAGGACGCAGATGAACGCAGATTACAGCAGTAGTTAGGGGTTGGTAGTTAGGTATTAGGGAGAATGCTCTATTTCTGGGACGTTATCCTTAGCACCCGGCTACTAATATCCAGCTACCGCCTTTCAGTTCCACTTTCCCTAATCCCTACCTACTAGCCCCTAACTACTGTTATTAATCTGTGTTCATCTGCGCAAATCTGCGTCCAAAATATTCAGTGTATTCAGTGCCCTCAGTGGTTACGCCCCTTTTACTATGGGCGCCTCGTGAATAATCCAGGTTAAGGCCCCCCTACGGCTGTGAATAACTTTCTTTGTCTTGCAATAAGAATAGAATAAGTTTATGCCGTAATATATTGGCACAGAGCTAAAAAGGGTTAATTATCAGCGCATTTTGTAGCCGAGACTGTAGTCGAGACTTAAGTCTCGGCTAAGGGGATACAAGGCTGGTAGGGAGGATACAAGATGAGTAGTTGGATACACTGCGGCGCGTAGATCCAAATTATACAAGCAGCTGGCATAGCTCGATGAGGACGCGATTGGTGGAGGAGGGGTGGAGGAAGGCGACTTCATACTCCGTGCCCCTTCTTGTGGGCTGCGCATTGACTAGTTGAATCCCGGCGGAGGAGAGCCTCTTCAGTTCCCCCCGGATATCGTCCGTGCGCAGGGCGATGTGGTGGATCCCCTCGCCCTTCTTTTCGATAAATTTAGCGATGGGGCTGTCGGGTCCCAGCGCCTCCAGGAGTTCGATCTTTACCTCTCCGACCGTTATCATGGCCACGCGAACTTTCTGCTCGGGGACACTCTCGATGCGGATATTCCGCAAACCGAGCATGTCGCGATAGAGGGGGAGGGAATCTTCTATCTTTCGCACCGCGATGCCGACGTGATCGATTATGTTGATCATAGGGTCATTCTCCGTTCTTTAAGAAAAGCATCCGCAATAGTGTAAGGGTCGGTTGTCCCCTCCATGAGCTTCGCGGCGCATCGCGATAACTCATCCTCGTCCGGGAGCTGCATCCGGACCTTCTCATAAAGTTCCCTCCGGATAATTTCCCTGATGTGGCTCTTGAGGGAGTCTATCTTCTTTGCCTTGAGAATCCCATGCTCCTCGATATAGGATCGATGGCGTTCTATCGCTTGAGCCAGTTCCTCCACTCCTTTCCCTTCGATCGCGACAGTTTTCAAGAAGGGGATGGTCCATCCGGGAGAAGAGTTCATACTGAGAATCATCTCGATCGATTTTGCGGCATGATCCGCGGTAGGGAGATCGGCCTTGTTGAGCGCGACGATATCGGCAATTTCAATGATGCCGGCCTTCATCGCCTGGATCTTGTCCCCCGCATCGGGTGTGCAGACGAGGATTGTTGTGTACGCCAGCTTCTCCACCTCAACCTCGCTCTGGCCGACGCCGACCGTCTCCACGATGACGATATCGCTGCCATACGCCTCGAGGACTTTCAGGGCCTCCGCCGTGCACCGGTTCAATCCCCCGGGCCAGTTGCGGTTGGCCATGCTCCTGATGAAAACCCCCTCATCCGTGGCGTGCCTCTGCATCCGTATCCGGTCGCCGAGGACCGCGCCTCCGCTGAACGGACTCGATGGGTCAATCGCGAGGACGCCGACCCTTTGTCCCTGAGATCGGTAGAGGGAAATAAGCCGGTCGGTGAGGGTGCTTTTTCCAGAACCCGGCGCTCCCGTGACCCCTACTATATAAGAGCTGCCGCTATGAGGGTAGATTTCCTTCAGCTCGGGGATGGCTTTCGCATCGCCATTCTCAATCCAGCTCAACAGGCGGCTCGCGGCTCGCGGCTCGCGGCGGAGAACTCCTTGCGCGAGAGTATGTGTCGAGTGGTTCGGGGATTGTTGATGTGCCATACGCGCCGCATGACTCCATTAGTTTGGTTTACTAACCAACTCAACACTAACATGGCCTGACTGTCAGAGCACATAACAATTACAGGCTTTTAACCACTGAAGACACTGAGGTCACTGAACGGTTCGAACAACTATCTCATTGATATCGTAATCGCTATTCAGGACGCAGATGAACGCAGAACACGCAGATACAAAGACAGTGCAAGGTGAAAAGCACAAGTGTTCACAATGCTTCTTTTGTTAATCTGCGTTCATCTGCGCAAATCTGCGTCCAAAAGATTCAGTGTATTCAGTGGCCTCAGTGGTTAAAACCCCGCTATCAGAGGATTCTGGATGAATGCTCCGGGCTAAAGCTATCTCATTCACCAACGCATTCCGTGGCACCCCACCATGAAGGGTGATCTGCAGCGTGTGGAATATGCGCTCTTCCCTCTCAGCAGGACCGGACATTATTTCTCAAAAATACCACAATATCCGAAGTCATTGTCCCCGGGCCGAAAATCTCGGCGATTCCGGCCCTCTTTAACGCGGCGGCATCCTCCTCCGGTATGATACCCCCCCCGAAGACAATGATGTCGGAGACCCCTTTCTCCTTCAGAAGGTCAACCACGCGTGGGAATAACCTGAGGTGAGCGCCGGAGAGACAGCTCAACCCAACCGCGCACACATCCTCCTGGATGGCCGTCTGAACAATCTGTTCAGGGGTTTGGCGGATGCCGGTGTAAATAACCTCCATCCCGGCATCGCGGAGCGCATGCGCGACCACCATGGCTCCTCGGTCATGTCCGTCCAGTCCGGGCTTTGCGATGAGAATTCGCATCATTGTTGCCATGGGGCTCCGTTTAATAGAAAGGATGATAGCGCAAGAGTGGGGGAGAGGCAATAGATCACATCGTCGTCATCGGCCTGTATTCCCCGAACACCGTGCGCAACCTATCGCAGATTTCTCCCACGGTGGTGTAGGACCTGACCGCGGAGATGATGGGAGGGATGAGATTATCGTTACCCCGCGCCGCCCGCTCCACCTCATCGAGCGCCCGCGCATTCTCCTGCGCATTCCTCTTCTCTCTCAGTTTTTTGAGGCGGGCTCGCTGCTTTTCCTCGATCAGGGGGTTGACGCGCAGAAGCTCACAATGGGGCTCGCTCTCCAATGTATATTGGTTGAGACCGACCACGATCTGCTCCCTGCGCTCCACCCTCTTCTGAAACTCGTATGCGCTCGTCTGAATTTCGCGCTGGATGTAGCCATTCTCAATTGCCTTTATCACGCCTCCCATTTCATCGATGGCTCGCAGGTATTTGTCGGCCTCCCGCTCCACGCGGTCGGTGAGCCACTCGAGGTAGTATGACCCCGCGAGCGGATCAACAACGTCTGCCACCCCGCTCTCCTCGGCGATGATCTGCTGTGTCCTCAGCGCGATGCGGACGGATTCCTCCGTCGGGAGGCAGAGCGCCTCGTCCCGCGAGTTTGTGTGCAGGCTCTGTGTTCCGCCGAGGACGGCGGCGAGCGCCTGGAGGGTGACGCGTGCGATGTTGTTGTCGGCCTGCTGCGCGGTGAGCGTCGATCCGCCCGTCTGTGTATGAAAGCGGAGCATGAGCGAGCGGGGGTCGCGCGCCTTGAATCGGTCGCGCATGATCTTCGACCACATCCTGCGCGCGGCGCGGAATTTCGCCACCTCCTCGAAGAGGTTATTGTGCGCATTGAAAAAGAAGGAGATCCGCGGGGCGAACTCGTCCACATCGAGGCCGATGTCGGCGGCCGCCTGCACATAGGCGATCCCGTCGGCGAGAGTGAAGGCGAGCTCCTGGACCGCGGTGGCGCCTGCCTCACGGATGTGGTATCCGCTGACGCTGATGGTGTTCCACTGCGGCACTTCACGGCGGCAAAACGAGAAGATATCGGTGACGATCCTGAGTGAGGGGCGCGGGGGGAATATGTACGTGCCGCGCGCAACGTACTCCTTCAGGATATCGTTCTGGATCGTCCCCCTCAGGGCGGCCCGGCCGATCCCCTCCTTCTCCGCGACCGCAATGTACATTGCAAGCAGGATCGCGGCGGTCGAGTTGATGGTCATCGAGGTGCTGATTGTCTCCAGTGAGATCCCCTTGAACAGGATCTCCATATCATCGAGCGAATCCACCGCGACACCGACCTTCCCGACTTCTCCCTCCGCCATGGGATGATCGCTGTCGTATCCGATCTGCGTCGGGAGGTCGAATGCCACCGAGAGCCCTGTCTGCCCCTGTGCGATGAGGTAGCGGTAGCGTTCATTCGATTCTTCGGCGGATCCGAACCCGGCGTATTGGCGCATTGTCCATAACCTGCTCCGGTACATGGTGGGTTGCACGCCGCGTGTGAAGGGGAATTCCCCGGGAAAACCGAGGTCACGAATGTAATCGAAATCCTGAATATCCTCTGGGGTATAGAGTATGTCGATGGGGATTTCCGAAGAGGTAGCGAAGGAAGGTTTGCGCTCGCCAATTTTCGCGCGCGCCTTCTTGACCGCATTCTGTTGCCAGCGGGCCTTCGCGCTCCGGATTTCTTTCTCCATGTCCCCCTCCGCTGAAACTACATTATACATAATTCACCATGAAGGGTTATGTAATAAAATGGCGCAGTATGGTAATATGTCGAAAGGTGTAAAAAAACTCAGCATTTCATCCTTTTCTTTAATCCCTGGCCTGGAGGGGCTCGATTTATCGAGCCCTACGGTGCGGGTCGGATAAAACTTGTTCTGAGCTTGCCGAAGGATCCGCCCCCTACGGCAATGTGCAAAGCTAATTTTTATAGCTTCTGACCCGGTACTCTATATTTTCATGGTAATTATCCCTTGACAGCATTTAATGGGTTTGCTACCCTTGTTACAGAACAATAGGGAGGGAACCCATGAAATACACGATAAAAGAGTTCAACAAAGACTTCGCCAATGATGATGTTTGCCTTGAGCATATCTTTAACAAAAGATATGGCCGTGACTACACATGTCCTAAATGCAGCAAGAGCGGTTTCTATCGCGTGAGTACCCGCAAGTGCTATGTATGTTCTTGGTGCGGATATCAGCTTCATCCCGTATCTGGTACGATATTTCACAAATCCCCGACACCTCTCAGGAGTTGGTTCTATGCGATCTTCCTTATGAGCCAGTCCCGCAATGGCGTATCCGGTAAGGAGATCGAGAGACACGTCGGAGTTACCTACAAGACGGCATGGCGTATGCAGAAGCAAATCAGAAAGCTCATGGCGGAGGATGGCGGTAAGTTGTCCGGAATCGTCGAAGTCGATGAGACCTACGTCGGCGGCAAGCGTAAAGGGAAAAGAGGCAGAGGAGCAAAGGGCAAAACTCCAGTTATCGGTATAGTCCAGCGCAAGGGGAATATCAAAACAAGGGTTACAAAAAACGTGCAATCCTCCACGGTCATGCCGATTATCAAGGGCAATGTCAGAAAAGGTTCCTCTCTCATGACGGATGATTTTTCTATTTACGATAAGGCAGGCAAGCACGGATATAAACATGGGGTAATAAAGCATAGCGAAAAGCAGTATGTAAACGGAAATATCCATGTCAATACCATAGAGGGTTTCTGGTCTCAGCTCAAGAGATCCATCAACGGTACATATCATCATGTGAGCCGGAAGTATCTTCAGCATTATGTCGATGAGTTCTCCTATCGTTACAACCGCCGCTTGTCTAAGAAACATCTTTTCTTTCATCTTCTTGGGGAAGTGGCCGGGTAGACTTACTGAGCATGTGGAAGAAAAACTTTTTGTCGGTTTCCTTCCTCTTCGCTGAATACTTAAGTTTGGATTCCGCAACGCGAGTTTCCTTCTTTCTGATTTTCTTTTTCATGCGAGTTCTAATTGCTCCCCTTTTTCTGTGTGCCGCTCCGCCCTTTTGAAGGTAGTACTTACCTGTTTAATCGGTGGCATTTTGACTTGCGCCCCAGTCAAAAGGTCAGATATCGTCAATAATTGGATCTTTGGATATTTCTTATTCCATAACTTCGATTCATAGAATCCAGCGGTCGCCGCTTCCGTATTCATCGGCTTGGTCGGTTCTTCCATTGAGATCAACACACCGATTGCCGCTTTCTCGCGGTCCACTACTCCGCGCAAGTCTCGGATATGCGAAACTGTTGCGTTACCGCCTTTAACCGAAATAATGACATTCTCAAACTTCCCTACCTCATCGCCTTGAAAAACAATCTTCCCGTCAATGCCCTTGTCCGCTCCCTTCTTGCCTTCCGCCGGACGCGCTCCGACAAGGCCCAATGCCCACCATTGGAATTGATATGGGTCTGATTCTGCCAATGCCGCCGCATCGGGAACACTCACGGGTTCGCCCACGACAGCAAAATAAGGTTTCCCCGGAGATTCTCGTACTTCCCCTGCTTTCATATTGCGGCTTACAACTTCAACTCCGAAGGTATCTTTTAGACGTTGCTTCATCAATGTTATAGCGAGATGAGTGATGTCTATTCCAATCCAAAGGCGATTGAGTTTCTGAGCTGCCGCAATAGTCGTTCCACAACCGCAGAACGGGTCGAGCACAACGTCGCCGGGGTTGCTGCTCGCGGAGATAATACGTTCAAGCAGGGCCTCCGGCTTCTGCGTGGGGTAGCCGAGTCTTTCATTACTGCTCCCCATCAATGGAGGAATGTCATCCCAAACGTCCTGCATAGGAGTACCCTTCATTTCGTCTAGGTAGTTCTTATAACTTGGTATCCCATTCTTTGAATAGACAAGAAGTCCTTTATCGTGCGTCACCTGCATTCGCACCCTTGTCCATTTCCATACCCGTACATTTCCATTCCATTCATAGGTTAGGTTTGGCCTATCTGGGTTTGGGTTGATACAAGACACAAGCCTGTATTTTCTGCCAGTATCGGGATCTACATACCGATAGAAATCCTCAATGTACTTTGCTCTGTGTGGCTTGAATGGCCGATTCCACACCGTGTCAGTGCCCTTGGAATAGAACAGGATAACGTCGTGTGAACGGCCATACATTTGTCTTACATTGCCGTGCGGGAGAGATCGTATCCAAATTACCTCATTGCTGAAGTTCTCCGGCCCAAATATAGCATCCATGAGTAACTTAAGATAGTGGCTCGCCGTCGGGTCACAATGAAGATAAATGCTCGCGGCGGACTTCATCGCGCGGCGAAGTTCTACAAGGCGTGGCGCCATCATTACGAGATAGGCGAGCAAGTCACATGGGCCAAGGAAGACGCGAAAAGCTTGCATCACATCCGCCGCCTTCCCTCCTGCGGTCACGAGTTCGGCAAATACCTTTTCATCTTCCTGCCCCCATGTCCAAGTATCCGTGAAGGCCCTAATCTGACTAGCGGCTCTGCTTCCGTCCTTCTCCGAGAATAGGACATTATAATCAGCATTAGAACTGAATGGCGGGTCAAGGTAAACAAGATCAATGCTTTCGGAAGGAATGTCGCGTCTTAGAATGTCGAGATTGTCACCGTAATATAATGTGTTTTCCATAAAATCATATATCTCCTTTATATTTCATTTCACAGTTTCAAATTAAGTCTTTTTCTATTTCTGAAATAAAACTTTCATATTTACATCTGTAATCTTTATCGAATGAACCCACTTCCCGTCTATAAATCTCATATTAAGGTCTTCCCACCATCTCATCCGGGGGCCTTCAAAACATATATGAAAATTTTGTTCTTTTCTGTCTTTGATTGGATAATAGGCAATAGTAGTCGGCAATGAACTGGGATATAAATGCTCAATTATAAAGAAGATGCATATTTGTTCCCTTTCCCCTAATGGAAGTGATTGAAATTTAGTCGGGATATCAATACCTTTTCTATTCAGATCTTGAACATAACATTTTACATTGTGTAATGGATAATTTCCTAGTTCTGTAATATCTACCTTAAAAAGATCTGGGTCATTGTTACTTTCATTAAAATCCAAATAACAAAGGCTATCTCCTCCCGTTATAGCATTAAATGTTTTTTCTGATAGATTTTCTACGTGCGCAATCTTATTTTCGCTTTTTCGTGACTGTATGCCAGTATAATACATTCCCAATAAACCAGACAATACGACCATCAATACCGCAAAATCCCAATTTTCTCTGCACCATTTCTTTAGTGGACTATATTTTTCTGACAATGCTATAAATGCCATCGTTATTATGCTCATAATCCATTGCCAGTCACATATGCCTGATCTATAACTTATGAAAAGCACAAAGATGCATATCCCAAAGGCGAGGAATCGCAGAATCCGGTATTTGGTTTCAGATTCCATGCCCCAAGTTTATCAAAATTCCAACTCATCTCTTATCATCATTACTTACAAAATAAGGCTCATGACACTTTTTTGTGAAGAATTTGCACGGAGTTAGCGAGACTGCATTTATGAAGCCCGACGTATCCTACTGGCTGGCTTGAGCTTGAGCCTTCAAGGGCTCCGCTCAATCCAGCCGGACAGGTCAAAAAGGTAGT
>JAPLCW010000051.1 GCA_026392015.1 Candidatus Auribacterota bacterium
CGCTCTACCTCCAGCACAAACTTAACTCGTTCATCCATAGGTAACACCATCTTCCAGGTCATGAATTCACCTCCATGACCCATACTAAGTGTTACCTATGTCCCCGGTCTATTCTGTAACCCATGTCCCCGGTCTGTACCCACCCCGACCCTCTCCCTTCAGAGGGAGAGGGGATAGTTAACGCAGGTAAAGTCGCTGGTTGATGAACAGATCACGCAATTGTCGTGCCCCTTAAATAGCTTTACAAAGTTTTGTCATTGCGAGGAGAGGAGCGACGAAGCAATCTATTGGAGCACAATGAGTTGAGATTGCTTTGCTTACGCTCGCAATGACAAACATACGAGATATTCCTGAGATAGGACGCTATCTCCTCTCGGTCTTTATGCAGTCAACATAGAGATCCGTGACCCCAAGCGCCTCAACGCAGAATTGGAGGCGCCTGGGCTTCTCGATCGAGAAATCCAGAGGGATCTCCATGTATGCGCCCTCTGTTCCCATGTCAGCCGCCCGCACATTCTTCGAGCAAATCGCGTCCGATCTGGAAATGCCGGTTACGGAGAGCCTGGCGACGACCGCATCGCCGGAAGCGGGACCCGTCTTTATCCTGAATATCGCCTTCCAATTCCCGGGGGCGTAACGAATGTATGGTCCATGCAGGAGGAATCCACCTCTTGTTCCCGCGGATCCCTTGATTGCACTGCGGTTGCTTGCCGCTGCATCCTCGACCCTCTTTCCCACATTGGATCTAAGATCCTGAGGCTGGTAGACCTGGTTTGTGACCGCGGGGGCGTCCTGGATCTTATAAATGTCCACCAGACCCAGTCCGCAGATATTGACCGTATGCACGGGAGAAAGCGTGCGCGAAACAAGCTCCGACTCCTTGTCCATGTCTTTCATTTGCCTGTCCCGAAGGGAGATCACTATCCAATCCGCGTGAGGAGGCAGGGTGTGATTGATAATAACTCTGCATGGCGGGACGGGGGCATCGTATTCCCAACAATGGTCAAACTCACTGCCGAGCCCGGGAACGTAGATCGAATCGTCTTCGCGCACCTTTCCCTTAAACCATCGTACAGCCTGCCTCGTTCCCTCCGCATGCGAGAACGAGAGCACAGTCGCGGCTCCCCTGGGTCCTCCCACCATCGCATTGAAGTAGAGCGAATATTCGGGCGCAATATTGTTCATGACGATGACGAACGGAACGGCGATCATTACCGCGGCGATCAGTTCACACAGGGCGCGCGCCGATGCCCATCGGCTGACGATACGAAGACCGGACAGGGAATCTATCATCGCATTGAGCCCGATTCCGGAGAGAAGGCACACAAAAGGAATTGCGGGGTCAATGTAACGGAATCCCATCTTCGCGCCGATAGTCATGACCGCGATAAAAATAACCGGAGCCATACCCCCCATCAGGTACGAGGGCCATCTCCTCTCCCTGCGCACGACCCCCCCGCCGGCGCGCACGATGCCGAAGATGAAAATAATGAGCGTGACCGGCGGCGTGCAGGCGAGGAGCATGGATACATAGAACCATCGGGGGGGACGAGAAACGACCATGCCCATCCAGTATTTGAGATGTCCCTTTGCGCCGATGCGGCTTGCCTTGGCAATGTGGAGAAGCTCATTGGCCATGGGTCTATGAAATAGCTGGATAAACGAGAAGAACAGTAACACCACCAAAACAGCAAGGAGAATGAAGCGCACGATCCCCTGGACCTGCGCACCCTCTCTCCGGCTGCTCCTTCGATAATAGATGAAGATACCGCCGGCAATCGCGACAATCGTGCAAGTTATCTGCAGCCAGGGAAGTGATCCGACGGAATTGATGACGTACACAAGCTTTCCGAGGGGCGGGAACCATGCCCCGTACCGCGCCCAGTTGATCTCCTCCGCCGTGTACCATAGTTTGGTGAAGAACGAGAAATATATCGCGAAGCCGATGCCCAGCCACGCGAGGTCGCCGAGTTCCCAGAATCTAAAAGTCCCTCGCCGGTCCCAGAGCCGAACCGCCGCCTTCCATGCGAGGAGTATGACGGGGATGATCAGCGCGGGTGACTTTGTGAGCAGGGCAAGGCCGAAGAATATCGCGGAGGCGATTTTCCAGGAGCGCGCGCGTTTCAACGCGGAAACCAGATAACACAGGAGCGAGAGCATGACGAAGAGCGTGAGTGTGGAGTCTATGTGCGCGACGCGCGAGAGGGCTATGTGGGGAGGGTACAGTGAGAGAAAGACGGCCGCCCAGAACGACACCGCATTCCCGTACGCATGCCTCCCGACGAGGAACAGGAGCAGGCAGGTGGCGGTGCCGATCATCGCGATCGGGAAGCGGGCCGCGGTGATCGGCCGCATTAATTTGAATTCGCCGTCCGGCCCAGGATATCCCAGGTTTCTGGAAGAAATACCGATGAGAACGGCAGGCACAACTCCCGGGTGACCTAAATGCAGCGTGGCCTTCTTGTAGTGATGCGCGCAAAGAGCCTGGACCAATTTCTCCCCCCTGTCGACCCACAACAGCTCGTCGGGGCTGAGGCTGCTCCCGTGCAGATCCCATAACCGCGGAAAGCCGGCGATGACCGCAATCAGCAGCGAGAGAAGAACGGCTTCCTTGTTTCCCGCCAGCCACTCTCTAAGGCGCCGGAGAGGGGATTTGCGCGAGAGGAGCGCCCGCACCACAAGCAGGGCGCAGAGAAACAGGAACGGGTTTGCCAGCGTGGTACAGGAGAGCCTCGTTTTCCCGATGGCGGGGATAAAGCTGCCGAATCGGATTTCAATGCCGCCGACAAAAATTACGCGCAACAGCACCACACAGGCGATGAGGATGAGGAGATTGAGTGTGGTGGCGAGCGTGCGCCTTACCTTCGTATCCATATACATGAGATCATACCCGATTTGTGTGACCGCTGCAAACCAAGAATGGAGGGGGAAAACAGTATTTAGTAGCTAGTAGTTAGTAGTTAGTAGTTAGGGGATTAGGGGAAACGCATAATGCTAGAAATATATAATAGTCAGTGTCTCCCCTCAAAGATCTGAAAAACTCGAGATTCCGTCCCTTTCTGCAATTCCTATGCTGTGGGAACTCCATTTATTGAGACCTATGCAGGCAGGCGTCCGGATAAATCCCTGCCGGTAGGCAGGCAAACTTTCAAACAAGTCCAAAATTCAAATCCCGATATTGACATGTGCCCACGGAGACATTTATTCGGATTCCGGGCCAGAAGACCTCTCCACTCTGGGATCGTAACTGCTCAGGAGCCAGAATTCAGGAGTCAGGAGCCAGGAGTTAGAATGAGGACACCCGCGATGATATTTGAGGACTTGGGATACGGCGATGTTTCCGAGTTAATGCAGTTATTCGAAGAGGTCAGTAAGCTACCGGAAGCTTATGCGCGATCCATTCTGGATTCTGGCTCCTGGCTTCTGACTACCTGAGTAGTTACCTGGGATCGCTTAATAGCATCACGCCGATACACCGCCTGACATACATTGTGCTACAATGAGACCGTGAAATCTCCGGAGCGCTCTATTCCTTTCTGCATCTTTCTTGTCTCGCTCGCCGTGTTCTCGCTGGCACGCATGCAGATCGTGAGTCTGAATGCCGAAGGCCGCCGCCAGGCCTGGTGCCTGGCGGGCGACGAACCGTCCTACCTTCTCATCACGCACAGCATCGTTATGGATGGGGATTTCAATCTTTACAATCAATGTACTGCACGAGACAGCCGCTTCTTCGGCGTGGAAAAGTGCGGCGGACACGCCGCGCGCCGCGATCTCAATAAAAAGGAGGTCTACTCCATCCATCTGCCGGGGCTCCCCCTGTTGCTCGCAACACCGTATGCGCTCGCACTTCGCGCACATCTCTCCCCTCGCGCAATGGTGTGCCTCTTCATGAATATAATCTCCGCGCTGCTCGCGGCACAGATCTATCTACTATGCAGAGAAGTATGTGCTGGAGATGACTCCGCATCCACGGGGACAAGGGGCGTGTGGATGGCGATAGCAAGCACCGCGGCTGTCGTGTTCACCCCTCCCGTAATCTTTTATTCCAACCTCGCCTACCCCGAACTTCCGGGAGCACTATTGATTCTCTATGTCTTCCGCCATGCCATGTCTCCTGCCACCGCCGCATCCCGGGAATTATTCAGCATGTATCGGAGTGTCGACGTGTCGGCGTGTGGGCGTCAAAATGCGTCGTTGCTCTCCTCTAATGCCGTTGCGCCGTCACGCCGTTACGCCGTCACGCTCACACGCGTTATTGTTTCTCTTTGCATTTCTCTTCTCCCCTGGCTCTCCTTTCGCTTTCTCCCCGCGGCTCTCATCCTGCTCTGCATGCTGCTCACGCAGAAAAGGACTGCCGGCACACCGCGCTGGCCGGTTCTCCTCCTTTGCGGCGGCGTCTTTGTCCTCTCACTCGCCCTCCTCCTCTCCTACCAGTACCGCGCGTTTGGGACGGTGAGCCTATCCGCGGGATACAATTTGCAGGATTTTGGAAGCCGCGGATTCATGGGCACGGGAGGGATACTCGGGCTCCTGGGCCTCTTGCTGGATCAGGGGCATGGGCTGCTGGCCTGGTCACCTGTCTATCTTCTATCCTTCAGCGGGATTGTGCTTCTCGTGCGAGAGCGCCGGGCGCAGGGCTTGTGGATCTTCATCCTTCTGGTCGCGGTCTACCTGCCTGCGGCGAGCTTCGTGCACTGGTGGGGAGGATTCGCGCCGCCGCCCCGCTTCATGGTCGCCGCCGTGCCTCTCCTCGGAGGGGCGCTCTGCTATGCCCTCTGCCGCACACAGCGGATCTCTTTCGGCATGGTGTTCGGAGCCCTGCTCGCGTTGAGCCTCGCGTTCGGCTACCTGGGATGCGTCCATCCGCTCAGCCTCTACAGGCATGCGCATATCCTCACAAAGTTCTATCCAGAGGTCGTGAGCAGAATCTTTCCCTCCTTCATCCATCTCCGGCGCTCGACATGGCCGCTCGCAATCTTATGGCTCATTCTTATCATCGGGGTGACCGGACACTACACAGCGAAAAGGAATGCGGGTGTGAGAGGAGATAGTGAGAGGCCGTAAAAGCCCGTTGTGGCGGATCAGGGCCCTTTCAACTCTTCGACTTCGATCTTATCCAATCTCAGGGATGCCCTATTGTAGTGCCGGACTCGAAACGACAGAGGCGTGATCCTATCAAGCTCAAATGAAATATCAGATGCATGATAGCGGCCGGGATCCTTCAATTCCACGTTCGCAACCTCGCGCTGCGCGATCACCTCCCCGAACGTCGAACCAACCTCGATCTTCGCAACCGTTCCCGCCTCCGCCTCATCCGTCCTGAAGTAGAAGCGCGCCCGGTAGCGGCCCTTCTTATACAAACGGTCAGGGCCGCTGATCATCGGCATGGTGAGATCCTCATTCTTTCCGATCTCGACGACGCCCCCTCCCGGTGCAGCAGGGTCATCCACGCAGGCTCCTATGTGGAACAGGTCTTCTGCCTTATAGAGACGGCGGGGATCGCTTTCTCCGGCGAAAATAATATAATTGAAATCGTAGCTCAGCACCCCCATGCCTGGATAGTGCACGCGAAATTCGACGCTCCTCGGCCGGATATTTTCAAAGGCCAGTTCGAACAGCCCGTAGCCGCCCGACCCTCCGAAGTCGCCCGGGATAAGATCCTGTTCCGCGATGACCTTGTCCTCGTCGGGAGCAAACACCTCGATCCTCGCCACGGGCCCGGTCACGCCGGATGAGCGTGACTTCAAGTGGAAAAACACCTTGAATTTGCCTGTCGGGTAGATTCTCGCGTCACTTCTCGCCAATAGGCCGCTCTTCTCGCCGTGCTCGCCGGCGGAGAGCGCGAAACCCGACGAGGCGGATTTGTCCTGAGTACGGACGCTGACATCGCTCTCCATCCTTCTGGCCGAGTAGAGGTTTCCTACAGGACTCGTCAACGTGAACTCCGGATCCTGTCCGGCCGGCTTATCCCTCAACCAGAAAAGGTAGTGCCCCCCCTCCTGGCTGCGGAGCTCAAGATATGGCGAGCGCATAAGATTGAGGAGCGTGAAGCGAAACGGATAGCGGCTGACCTTCCGCGGAAAGAGATCCTGATGCAGCACCATGCAGGGAACATCCCATTGCTGCAGCAGATCATACTGACCCCGTCGCATCTCGCCGTAGTTTATGCTCCGAAGCGGCTCAAACACTTTCTTGATATACGCGTGCCTGGGGGCCGGGTTATAGCCATTCACAATGGGCACCGCCGTGAGCGTCGTATAGTATTCATAGATGGTGCTCAATGCGGAATCGCCGGGCCATAGGGGGATCTCGAGCAGGCGCTTCCCGCGCGCCGCGCGGCGCACCTCTCCATACACGCTATCTATGCCTCCCAGCGTGCTGATGCCGATGCTACTCTTCGGATGATAATCGAAGAGGGCGATCAAGAGCAGCAACCAGGCGGCAACTCGAACCGGACGGCGCCGCGATAACAGATCCCTCACGCCATAGGCGAGGAAGAGAAAGAACGGCATAAGGACAAGGCACAGGATCCTGCTGGAGGTGCGCGTGTAGGAGAAGAAAGGAATTCTTGAATGAAGGAACGAGTAGAGAGGAAGGTATCGCTCAAGGGTCGTCCCGAGCGACAGAAGATAACACAGTGCGAAGAGCAGTCCCCAGAAGTAAAACCAGAGGAGCGCGCCGGTTTCCGCCCTCCCCCTTCTGATCTCCTTGCGCCTCATCAGGGCGCCATATATCGCGCCGGCAAGCGGCAGAAACCCCAGATAGATGTTCTTCTCGGCATTGGAGTTCTTGGAGAAGATATCCCTGAGCATCGGGCTGTACATTTGTACCGTCCCGAGCGGTCTTCCTTCCCCCATGATGGATGTATTGAGAATGTGCATTTTTACCCAGAGCACATATACGGCGGCGATCGCGGCAGGGATGGCCATACCCGCTACGGGGAGCCACGCGGATCGCACGGCGGTCCGTAGACCGTTCCGCGCCCAGATCTCGATACATCTGCAACCGATGTACAGCACTACGAGCAGCCCCATATAAAAAACGAGTTGCAGCTCGACTATAGCGGTGCAGAGCGCGCAGAGACCGACGGCGAAGCCCCACCCTCCTGATCTCCCGCGCCATCCCGGGGTCTGTTCAGAGATCTCCCTCCACGACCTCTCCAGGAAGTACACCATGAGCGGCATGAGAAAATATGCAAATCCCCCTGCATGGCCGCCGAAAAGGTGTCCCATCCGGAATGGTATACATGAGTACAAGAAACCGCAGGCCGCCGCGGCGTTACGGCTCCGGGTAACCTCGTACACGAGGAGCGCCATCGCTATCCCCGCCGCCAGAAACGAGAGAATGATCAGCACATTATAAGCGAAGATGGTTCCCCACGGAGTGAAGATCAGGAAGATACATGAAAGGGGAATCCCCTGCGTGGTGAACATCGGCGGCGTCAGCGGAGTGGAGAACTCATAGGCGTTTGAGAAAAAAGGGGTTTTGCCCGAGAACGCCTGCCCAAAAAGCCAGAAGCGGTAGAGGAGCTGGATATAATCGCCCGGGTATTGCCGCTGGAGCTCGAGCTCAGGCACAGGCATGAAAGAATACGGCATGCCGGATCGGAAATAGAAAACGAGGGGATAGCTGAAAAGGACGGCGAGTATGAGCAGGCCGGCGCAGATAGCCAGCCATGTCCTAGCGCCCATCGCTCCCCTCCTTCACCTGAATTTCCGCTCCCGAGAGCGAGTAAAAGATTCCGCCGAGGAGGGCCACGAGAATGTTCTTTGCCCTCAGCACGAGCCCGATGGAGAGCGCCCCCGCATCCGAAACGCCGAGCCTCGAGAAGAAGATCATGAAGGAGCCCTCCCAGACGCCCATCGAGTTCGGCGTGAGGGGGATGGTACAGATCAGGAGGATGATGGGGACCACCAGCATGAGGTCCAGGAACCGCACCTCTATGCCGAGCGCCAGGCAGACGATATAGGTGTTCACGCTGGTGAGAAGCTGGAACAACACGGAGTAAAAGAGCGCCATCATCACCGCCTTCCGCTGGGTCCGAAAAGAATACACCGCGTCGTGAAATTTCATGAAGCGATCCCGCCAGACAGCGATCTTCCTCCATCGCACCGCCCTCCCGATACGCTCGACCAGCGGCCTGGTGAAGATCAGCGCGACAAAAAGGACAAAGCCGAGGACGATCGCGCACATGAAGAGAGCGAGTCCCTTCTCCCTGAGCGTGCGGTAGTTCAGGAGCGAGGCCGTAAATGCAACCCCCACGAGGCCGGCAAGGCCGGTGAGGCGCTCCATGAACACCGATGCAAACGATTCGATCTGGCTCTTGATTTTCTTCCCGAAGACATAACTCCTGACGATATCGCCTCCGAACATGCTGGGGAGAAAACTTGAAAAAAAGTATCCGATGACATAGTAGAAGATAAGGCGATGGAGCGAGGTGGAGATTCCCCGAACGGAGAGGAGGATCCTCCAGCGCATACAGCTTATGGCGATCCCCAGGTACGCGGTGGCAAGGATGGGGATGATCCATACGATCTTGATGCCCGAGAATGCGTCCCACACCTTGCCCACGCCCACCCACCAGATGACGAACGCCATCAGAAAAACGCCGAGGACGAGGCGGGACATGCTTTTTGAATATCGGGCGGATCCTTGTGGCATGAGATACCCCTATGTGAGATATGGCCTTAAAAGTTCCGCGCTCCGGCGCGCGCGCGCCTTCTCTTGCTCAATGACCGGACGCAGCCTCTCCCTGATCTGCGCGCGCTCACGCCACAAACGCTCCACCAGACACCAGAGATTCTCTTCCGAAAAATCACTGAACTCGATGAGCTGGTCGCCCATGCCGATCGAACGGAGATACCCCCTGTTCTTCGGGTATGCGATGATCCCCGCCGTCGGTGTTCCCATCGCGGTGGCGAGGATGAGTGAGTGGGTCCTCATTCCCACGAAAATCTCCAGTCGTGAGAGAATCCCGGCGAGGTCCCCGTGTGAATATTCCTTGTTCGAAACATGCGCGACCCGCTCGCGGCAGCGGACCGCGCGCATCAACTCTTCCGCTATTCCGAGATCCATGACCTGCGTGGTAACGAGCACCACGTCTACACCGAGGGACTCTATCGTGCGGTCGATCACCGCGGCGGCGATGCGGATAAACTCACCGCGCTCGATCTTCTCCGCGCCGCGGCGCAGGAACGCGTCGATATAGCTGTTGATGTTGAAACCGATCGACGGCCTGTTGCCCGTAAAAAGCCGCTCCCGCCGCGAGATCTCTTGCAACCGGGCGTCACCCGAGGGCACCACGTTGAGGGCGCAGTCCGCGCCGATGCGGAGTTTATCCTCGAACCCTCCGAGGCGCTCGACGAGCTCGCGTGAATCCGTGTCACGGATGACGACAAGGTCGGCACAGCGCAGGACGCGCATGAGGCACCTTTTCCCGAGAGCCGTCCGCACCGGCCCGAGACTCATATTATAGAGGACAATCGGAACACCGCGCCGATGCGCAAGGGGCAGCACCTGGGAAAGCGTAAGAAGATAATTATGGAGGGGGTTGAACAGCTTGAGATCGAAAAGGATGGCGTCGGTGACGAGGATGAGGTCGGCGCGAAGCGTCGAAGTCAGAACGGGAATGCCGAGGATCTTCAGACTCATATTCCACGGCATGAGCGATACCGGACGCACGCAGTACCGGGAGAAGCTGCGCGAGACGAATGAGGGGGTGATTGTCGGGATGACAAACAAGAGATCCTTGTAGAGGGAGGAGACATCCTCCAGCAGCCCTCCAAGGAGCGCAGCGTCACCCGCGTTGCGGCCTGAATAATTTCCCAATACGCAGATTTTTTTCATACGCGAAATACATCCAGAAATTCAAAATTCATGTTCTTTTACGTTTTATGGGGCTTGATTTATCTATTCCCTACCTCTTCGAAGGAGGAGGGGAAGGGGCTACTTACCCACACAAAATGAAAGAGAACCAAAATCAAGAGCGTAGATACCCACGGGCAAGCCCATGGCACTATTTATTTACACGCTTCGCGTGACCTGAATTTTGCACTCCTGCATAATATGTCATCCCCGCGAAAGCGGGGATCCAGTTCCTGTATCGGTTGTCACTTTTCTGGATTCCCGCTCGAGTTTACACTGAGCGCTGTCGCAGTGCGGGAATGACAACCCAAAGAGCAAAATTCAAGAGTTTGCACTCATCCACGGGTAAGCCCGTGGAATTCCGACCCTTCGGGGACAATTAAAACTCAAAACAAATCCCAATCCCAAATCAGTCCTAAGTTGTAAGCAGTAAGCATTTTGCTTATAGCTTACGGCTTAATCCTTACTGCTACCCTGAGGTTTGGATTTTGCCGTTTGAGGCTACAGAAGCCCTTGCTCACTATACCAGTCCGCCGTCCGCTTCAAACCTTCCCTCACGCCCACCTTCGGGTCGAAGCCCAACTCCCGCCTGGCCTTGGAAATGTCGAATGCGCGGTCTTTTCTGAAGAAATCAACCCGGCGTCTGTAGAGGGGCGGCTCTATCCCTATGGGCTTGCACAGTTTTTCGCATACAAAGGCGGCGGCGTACACCGGCCAGAATGGTATTTTTACCCGCGAGATTCCGACTCCCAGAATTTCGGCGATGGTCCGCACCATTTCATTAAGCGTCACGTAGTTTTCACCGCCGAGGATATAGATATTCCCCAGGGCCTCCTTCTTCGTGCCACAAAGGATGATACCATCCACGAGGTCATCTATATACGTGAGGTGGTAGTACACCCCGCCGCTCCCGATCATGTGAAAACGCCTCGACTTGATGTGCCGGAACAGCTTCAGGAACCGCGTGTCGCCGGGGCCATAGATTCCTGTCGGCCGGAAAACCACTCCCGGCAGCCCTTTCACACGGAAATATTCCAGTGCCAGCTTCTCGCCCTCAAGCTTCGTCTCCTGGTAAAGGTCTCCCGGACCATAGGGAGCCGTTTCGTCCGCAGGGGGATGGGAAATGTGGCCATGGACGCCGACGGTGCTGCAGTGCACAAAGCGCTCCGCCCCGCACCGGAGTGCCGCTTCAAGCGCATGCTGCGTGCCCCTTACATTTACATCCCGGAACTCCTGATCCGGAACCCCCTCCTGCCTGTAGGTCGCGGCGATGTGATATACCGTCGCACATCCCTCGGATGCCTTCATCACCGATCCCGAGTCCTTAAGGTCCCCCTGGAAAACCTCAACCCCGCGGGTGGCCAGGGAAGCGGCCTTCTCCGGCGAGCGGACGAGAACGCGAACCCCATATCCCCGTTCCGCCAGGCGGAGGCAGAGGTGGCCGCCGGTGAATCCCGTCGCCCCCGTCACCAGCACTCTCTGAGTCATGGACATACTCTCCAATCAGTTCGGGTTAGTATACACATAGTCGCCATGTCGTTCAACATGCACCCGCGGCCCGGATTGGCGGGTACTGTAGTGGGCGGATTTATCCGACCCTTTTTCGGGCTTGATAAATCAAGCCCCTATAAAATTGATTACTTAGATGCACATTTACCTGTTTGATGAAGCCTTTGATCCGTTATCCGTCATTTCGGGGGCGGCAGCCGATCTCTTTCTCAGCGCCTCCTCCATGTACGCCGCCAGGTGCGAGACCTTCTCCATGTACCTTTTTCTGCTGTAGCGCGCCTCGAACAGGCGGCGGGCATTCGCCCCCAGCGTCCTGGCGAACGCCTCATCGCGCAGGAGCCTGTCGAGACCCCCCGCGAGCCCTTCCGCGGTCGGATCGACAAGGAGGGCCTCTCTCCCGTTCTCAAGGATCTGGGAGTGAGAAACAATATCGGTGGCGAGGATCGGCGTGCCGCTGGCAAGATAGGAATAGATCTTGAACGGTGTATTCTCCCCGCAACAGCGGGGAGAGACAAGAATATCCGCCATTGCCAGGAAGCCGGGCATTTCCACGAGAGGCCGCTTGCCCGCGAACACGATATTCTTCCCCGCGCAACGTTCCTTGAGCGCCCTGACCTCTCCTTCCTCCCCCCCGACCAGAAGCAACTGCGCATCGGGCCACGCCGGCTGGATTTTCGTGAACGCCTCTATGAGAATGTCAACCCCCTGATACTTCTCGAAATTTCCCGTATAGAGAACCGTTTTCTTTCCCGTCTTCTCCGCGGGCTGAAATTCGTCGCTCACGCTCACGTCCTCAATCTGAAAAACGTGCTTGCCCGGAACGATCGCACGCACCTTATCGCTGAAGACAGGGCATATGGTGACAACCCCGTCGGCGCATGACACCGCCCGCCTCTCGAGCATCCGGACAAACCGCAATAGCGCCCTTCCCCTCACCTTGCCGGAATCGATCAGTTGCTGCGGAATATCCGAGTCCATATCATAGAAAAAAAGGAACCGCCCCAACCACCTGAACCAGGAAATAAAGAACGCCGACTCCTCCACGCAGTGCACCACATCATAATTGTTCTTTAGGATCAACAGCAGCGCCCTGGGGAACAACGCCATATCCAGCGCCACCTTCGCGAGTGAAAATCCCGGGCGCACCGCGCGTATGCGACGGGAGAAACACTTGGTGCGGTAGATTCGCAGCCCGGGTGCGGCGATCTCTTCGCCGAGGTGATAGGTGAGAATATCCACGCGGTGTCCCAATCCGAGGAACGCCTCCGCGAGTTCCCGCACCGCCAGCGGCGTCCCCCGGATCGAAAAAAAAGGCTGAGGCGCGATCAACAGAATATGCATTGAATCCCTTCCCTCTGCAAGGCATCAGTTACACAGCGCGGCCTAAAGACCGCAACCAAATCTATCTGTATGTATCAGAGTTATATCTGTGTTTATCTGTGATACGCATTGAGGCTTTAATGATCACCACAGATACACACAGATAACTGCGGATGAACACAGATAAAGCACTATACTGAGAAACAATGAGTTACATATTTAGATGTAAAATCTTTGCCCAAAAACAAACATTTTGACGTGAGTAGTACAGGGGCATATAAACCACGGATGAACACGGATTGGCTCACCTTATTCAATTGTGGGAGGGGCGTCTTGCCCCGATTATCGCGGCGGGAAGCCGCTCCCACAGTGTTTATCCGGTGGTTATAACAAAAATGCGTATATCCGAACAAAGTCAGCAGACCCGGACGAAATTGAGGCACTACTTCCATCTCGCCGGTAATGGCTCAATTTGGCTGACGCTTATTTGTAGGAGTTCGATGGACCTGTCCTGAGCACTTCGGCTGCGATCAGTATAAACTCAGCCGAAGGATCGAACCCGGCGCGACCCTTCGACTTTGCTCAGGACGAGTAAATCGTGCCCCTACAACATAAAATAGTTGTATCCTACACGCAATCGAGCCGCTGCCATCTCGCCTGTTAAATTGACTTAACTTATAGTATATGTTATTTTTACAGCAAATGGACAGTAAAAACCATCTTTCCTGGTATTGCGATCAGCACACCTCGAGCGAACTCTATAGCCGGAGATTCAGTGGAGGCGCCGGCGCGCGCATCCTCAAGAGGCAAAACGCACTGCTGCTTTCATTGCTGGGAAATCTCGGAGGAAAGACAGTCCTGGATGTGGGGGCGGGCCACGGCCAGTTGTCGGCCGACCTCGTTCGCGCGGGGGCTCGGGTGACCGCATACGGCAGCAGCCCTGATTCTCTGGCGAAAATTTGCTCGCGTGATATCGCACGCGTTACGGGGCCTCTGAATCCGCTGCCATTCGATGATCAGGGGTTCGATGTCGTGGTGAGCTTCCGCACCCTCTCCCACGTTCCCGACTGGCGAACATTCCTCAGCGAGCTTTGTCGTGTGTCCAGGGGGAAGGTGGCTTTTGACTTTGTCGCCGGCGGCGCAGCCAACCTTCTGAAACCCCTGATCTATCGTATGAAGCTCAAAAACGAGCCGGGTACGCGCGACTATACAACACAGAATAGAAAAACAGTGTGCGATGCCGCTCATGAGACGGGATTTGAAGTGACAGCTTCTGAGGGGCAATTCCTGCTCCCCCTGGTTTTTCACAGAACTCTTAAAATCCCCCTCCTCATGCCCGTGGAATATCTGGCCAGGGCTACAAAACTCACGAAACTCTTTGGCGGCCCGATCATCATGGTCATGGAGCGCCGCAGGGGATCCGCAGCACATAGGTGACATGAATCCACTCGAAGACAACTGGAACCTGCGACTCTTCAGAAAATCCATCGTCAAGCAGGCAAAGCTCAGGGCTCTATTAAGATTTCTCCCACACTGTGAGGGCAGGTCCTGCCTCGACCTAGGGGGTGACAACGGGGTTATCAGCTCACTGCTGCGTCAGAGGGGCGGGACATGGTATAGCGGCGATCTCACGGAACAGGCGGTCGAGTCCATACGCAGTCTCGTTCGCTCCAACGTATTTCAGACGGATGGCAGGGAGCTTCCATTCTCCGAATCCTCCCTTGACCTCGCCGTCATAATCGACTTCCTCGAACATATCCCCCATGACAGGCAATGCATAAAGGAACTGCATCGAGTTCTCAAGCCCGGAGCCGTTCTGATCGCGCACGTCCCTCACGTGAAAAAGGGATCCGCCATCAGGCGGATCAGGAATCTCCTGGGCCTCACGGACGAACAGCACGGGCATCTGCGCCCGGGGTATTCCGTAAAGGGGATGCGATCGCTCCTTGGAGGGGAATTCAAGGTGACGGATGTATATACCTACTCGCGATTCTTCACCGAACTGCTCGATATCGCCATCTCTTGGGCCTGTGCGACTTCGGCACCGGAGGCCGCTCATGGAAGCAAAGGCCTTCTGATAACCGAAACGCAGCTAAAGAAGATGAAGAGACTGTTCACCCTATACTCGATGCTCTATCCGTTCATGTGGTTGTTCATCCGGTTGGACATGCTGCTCTTTTTTACCAAAGGCCATAGGCTGGTGATCCGTGCGGAGAAGAACCCGGCTTCGGGATTTCATTAACCGTGGTTTTCACGCCTGACTGCCGGCGGGCAGAGATTAGACTTATTCGCTTTTCAAAATCCGCAAAATCCGCAAAATCCGCGGTTTATTCCCTGGAGGTACGGAAGGCTCTGATCGCAAAACGAGTCGCGGTGCCGCTCCAGGATCAATTATAGAAGATCCCCCAGCCCTTGGCCATGTAGTTGTCCCAGTGGCCGGTATTTTTGTAGAGCGAACATTTGAAGGTGATCGTGTTTGCGCCCTGGTGAAAAAGGGCGGGTGAGAGGCGACCGGACACCCAATTCCAGTCATTCCCATTCATCTGGCCGGGGAGATATGCGATAAATTTTCCGTTGATGTAGAGCGGATTGTTCGAGAAGTAGGTCCCCCAGGTCGCGCCTCGGACCATGACCACTCCCGCCGGAGCGGTATCAAGGACAAAAGTCCTTCTCACGGTGATCCCCTCAGGATGGGTAACCTCCCATGTTGCCATATAGGGATCATAGCCGTCCCCCACGTGGATGGTGCTCGGTATCATTGCAGCGTGATAGCGGAACGGTGTGACGGTATTGGATATCTCGACGGGAAGGCCGTCATTACGGACATAGTCGCCGGTGTTGGCGTACATGAGCAATGCCGCGAACGCCAGCGTACCGGGAAATATGTTTTCCCCAACTGTGTCAATGAGCAGCGAACCCGTGGAAGGGGCATCCGGGAAGGTGACAGCGCTGAAGGTGGGAAGCCCCACAACCCCTGCGTACGTATACACACTCGCCATTCCCGTCCTGAAAAACTGGACTGTGCCGCTCGTCATCGTATCGTCCACACTGGCAGCGCAATCCGACACCAGGGGGTCTCCAAGCGCCATGAGGTAGACATGGACGGGTTTTCCGCCATAGTCAAAGGTGCTGTAATCGCAACTGTAGGTGAGCCTCACCGTACCGTTTGAATCCACCACATCCGCGTGAAGATTGATATAGTTCGAAGCCGAACCTCTCGGCTCACCGAATCCGCAACTGATTGGCGCGCAATATAATAGCCCCGCAACAACAATGATAGTGAATAACCTCATATACTCACATTCCTCCCTCTGAACCATTTTTGCAATGATTTATATCAATATATCATAATAATCAGCCGCAGGGAAGTGAATAGGGGGAGAGGCAGTAATGAGTCAGTCTCGGAGGAGTACTATAAATTGTAGGGGTTCGACGAACTTGTACTGAGCACTTCGGCTGCGATCAGTATAAACTCAGCCGAAGGATCGAACCCGAGCGCGATAAAACTTGTCCTGAGCTTGCCGAAGGATCGCGCCCCTACACTATAAGGTTCAATCAGGAATTAGACAAACGTAACTAATATATTCATAAAATTTGAACAATTCGTGGGCAGCCCGTTGCGATTGCATCAGTACCCGCGCGAAAGGAAAACACAGACACCCCCCTTTTCGCCCATGGTGGAAAAAAGTCAGGAAAAAGGTGAACTAGCCAATGTACTTTTTATACCCCTCATTGTAGCATTCCTGCCATAAGGATGATAATTATGGCAACTGACAGATATACCTATTGCATCGTGGGGGGAGGTCTCGCGGGGGCATCGGCGGCGGAAGGGATACGCGAATATGATAAAAGCGGTTCTATCCTGCTCATGGGAGCGGAGACGCATTTGCCCTACCACAGACCGCCGCTCTCCAAGACGCTGTGGACGGGAAAGAAAATGGTCGATGACATCTTCGTGCACGCCCGGGAATATTATAACGATTCCGGTGTCACACTCGCTCTCGGTGTACTGGCGACAGGAATCGATCCCAACCGGAAATCGCTAACGACGGATACGGGAGCGAATTACCATTACAAAAAGCTGCTGCTGGCCACGGGAGGAATGCCGCGAAAGCTCCCCATCCCCGGCGCCGACCTCGAGGGGATTTGCTACTTCCGCTATCTCGACGATTACCATCGAATAAGAGAAGAGGCAACACCGGGGAAATCGATACTGGTGATCGGGGGCGGATTTATCGGATCTGAACTCGCCGCTGCTCTCGCAATGAACAAGCTGGATGTCACAATGATTTTCCCTGCACCGTATCTCTGCGACCGGGTCTTCCCTGACTACCTTGGGAAAGCGCTGGAGCGGCTCTATACAACTCGGGGAATCAGGATGCTCAAGGGAGATGCGCCTTCCTCAATTAAAAAAAGGGGAGGAAAATTTATCACCCTGACCCGCGGCGGGAGGGAGATCGAGTCCGATATCGTAGCGGTCGGTATCGGCATTGCCCCCGATGAGGGGCTGGCAAAGGAGGCGGCGCTAAAAACGGGTGATGGTATTATCGTGAACGAGTATCTCCAGACCTCACACCCCGATATCTACGCAGCGGGTGACAACGCCCGCTTCCCCTATCAGGCCCTCGGGCAGCAGATGCGTGTCGAGCACTGGGACAACGCACTGAACCAGGGGAAGTGCGCCGGACGTAACATGGCGGAGGCGCGCGAGGCATATGCCTATATGCCCTATTTCTTTTCGGACCTTTTTGAATTCGGATACGAGGCGGTCGGAGAGGTGACTGCGGCTCTCCAGACATTTGCGGACTGGGAAAAAGAGAATGCTACCGGGGTCATTTATTACACAAAGGAGGGAGTTGTTCGGGGTGTCATGATGTGCAATGTGTGGGAGAAGGTAGACGCGGCGCGTGAACTGATCAGGAAACGCGAGGGCGCATCCCCGGATCACCTGCGTGGGCTTATCCATTCATAACGAACGAGGAGGGGATCATGAAGCTTGTGGAACGGGTGTGTGACAGGGGTGATTTTCCTCTTTCACGGGAGGAGGCGAAAGAGCTTGCCCGGGAGGTTCCTCAATGGTCATTGGATCATGCACTGATCGAGAGGGAATTCTCATTCGATGATTTTTCCAAGGCCATCGCTTTTGCCAACAAAATAGCAAAACTCGCCAAAAACCATGGACATCATCCCTATATCTGCATCCTGTACAATAGAGTCCGGCTGATGTTGTGGACTCGCGGCGTGGAGGGTCTCTCCCGGGATGATTTTGTCATGGCGGCCAAAATCGACCGTCTTGCGGAGAAGAACGCCCCTGAATCCGCCGCGACGGGCCGGGTGTGATCAAGGATACATTTATAATACAGAGTTTTTTCCCGTCGTAGGGGCTAGCCTGATCTATTCACCAACTCAAAACTGACATAACTGCCCAATAGCACAAAAGACTACACGCTTTTAACCACTGAAGACGCTGAGGTCACTGAACGATTCACACAACTATCTCATTGATATCTTAATCGCCATTCAGGAC
>JAPLCW010000140.1 GCA_026392015.1 Candidatus Auribacterota bacterium
TTGGCAGTTAGCTCGAGAAAAACGTTCTGATATCCCAAAAGAAGCTCTCATGCTTCCTCCGGTCGATCTGGATGTCTTGCTCCATAACAAACTTGCTAATCCCACCCTAGGGGGGTACTATGTCTATTCCAGTCCCTGTATAGTAATTGGACTTTCACCGTTCTTTCTAAAAAGCTTAATAGCTCACCGCAGAGACGCAGAGCACGCAAAGGGCGATCGCAAAGAAATAATTCAGGTTCTCTTCCATTTTGTGTGGGTAAATAGATATCATTCCCTCCCCCTTCGGAGGGGGGAGGGGTAACTTGGGTCACCCACACAAAACGAAAGAGAGTCATAATTCATAATAGCCTGACTCTCGACGTGATGTATCATCTCTGCGTGCTCCGCGTCTCCGCGGTTAAATATATGATCTCTTCTTTTTCCAAACTTGGAGTACTATAGATGCTATATTTTGTATCTGTCGGGTAATTACCAGTAATGAATTTAGTGTTCAATATTTTGAGGAATGTCCTACGCAGGGTAATTGGCAGGGGCAAAATCAAACACAGGATATAATTATTCTACTATTCGGGTCATGACGGATTTTTGTAATCGACAAAACAGAATCTGTAGGGGCTTGATTTATCAAGCCCTCATCGAATACCTTGATATGCCGCGGGTTCGATCCTTCGGCTTCGCTCAGGACAAGTTCGTCGAACCCCTACAGATCAACGCCCCCAAATTGAGCCACTACCTATATAATTGCACGCGTGAGTCCGCCGTGCTAACATTACTCGGAGGGTGGAATGAAAAACTTAGTGTCACGTGTAAATGCATTCATGAGCGTATTCTTGCTGGCAGGTTATCTATCTCCCTGCATCTTCGTACTCCTGGGATTCTCCTCCTCCGCGGCGCGCGCCGGGGAAAATGCATCGGAGAAGGTTCCGCAGACGCTCGCATCTCCGGCAGGTGTGACGCGCGAGTATATGAGCAAGGCGGGCTATCGCATCGTATGGCCCGAGGGGTGGGTGAAGAACGATACCGATATCCGTCCCCTTGATGTCGCCTTCTTCTGCCGCAGCGACCCCGGCGTGAACATCAGTGTCACATGGGCGCCCGCGGGCGGGGAAGCGGCGCTCACGGACGCTGCAGCGAAAGAGATAAAGGAAATGTTCCGCCAGAGCTATCCGGGCTACGATGTGACGGCAGAGGAGTGGCGCACGGTGGATGGCGCAAAGGCGTACTGTCTCTCCGCCCGTTACGCCAGGATGGACACGCAGCTTCATAACAAGCAGGTGATGTTCATCAAGGGCGGAAAATTCTTCACGATTTCCTATACCTCCACCCCTGCGCTCTTCATGAAATACCTTGAGGCGTGTGAGCGTACGGTGGGGAGTTTCAGAACTGTTGGTGGATCGGCAGCCCCTGTGGTACAATCACCACAACCAAAGCAGTAGGGATTGCAGGATTAAGGATTAAGAAAACAGGATTAAGCAACCACGTTTTAAGCTTAATCCTTAGTGCTTAATTCTTAGTGCTGAGGAGGAGTAATCGTGGAATATCAAGTTCTGGCGCGGAAATGGCGCCCCCAGCAGTTCGATGACGTCGTCGGACAGGAGCATGTTACTACCACCCTCAAGAACGCCATTGCCAGAAACAGGGTTGCGCATGCCTATCTTTTTACCGGGCCGCGGGGGATCGGAAAGACGAGTATGGCGCGGATACTGGCAAAGGCGATCAACTGTGTAAAGAGTCCGGGCTCCGAGCCGTGTGGCCGCTGCCCCTCCTGCCAGGGGATCACCGAGGGCAACAGCATGGACGTGCTGGAGATTGACGGCGCGTCCAATAGAGGAATTGACCAGATCCGCGAACTCCGTGAAAACGTGAAGTTCGCCCCGAGTTCCAGCAGGTATAAGGTGTATATCATCGACGAGGTCCACCAGATCACGACGGAGGCCTTCAATGCTCTCCTGAAGACACTCGAGGAGCCGCCGCCGCATGTAAAATTCTTCTTCGCCACCACCGAGCCGCACAAGGTCCCTGCGACGATCCTCTCGCGGTGTCAGCGCTTCGACCTGCGGAGCATCTCTACGGGAGAAATCGTCGGGCGTCTCTCACAGATAGCCAAGGCGGAGAAGATCAAGATCAGCGAGAGCGCATGCTACGCGATCGCCCGCTACGCGCAGGGGAGCATGCGGGATGCGGTGAGCATTCTCGATCAGCTCGTTTCTTTCAGTGAGGGCGCCATCGGCGAGGAGAATGTCATCTCCATGCTCGGGCTCGTGCGTGAGTCGGTGCTCCAGGAAATGACGGATTCGCTCCTTGAGGGGAACTGCCGCAGGGGGCTCGAGCTCATCGCCGCGGTTGCTTCCGAAGGGAAGGAGCTTCCGCTCTTTCTCGCCGACTGGATCAGTTACCTGAGGGAGATCATGCGTGTCCTCGTGGTGGGGAAAGAGGAGGGCTCCGCGGGCGTTTCTCCGGATGCGTGGAAGATCATCCTCGCGCAGAGTGGGAAGATCTCGCGGGAGCAGATGCTCTACGTGCTGGAGGTGCTCACGCGTGCCGACCAACAGGTGCAGCGGGCACTCTCGCCGAGGATTCTTTTTGAACTCGCGTTTTTGAAGGCTGTCAGGATGAGGGATGTCACCTCCCTCACCGAGATAATGAATAGGATCGGCGAGCTTGAACGGAGGATCGGAGGAGGAGAGCAGGACGCCTCCCGTGAAACTCCTCCTCATCCCCCGGGAGCCGGTGTTCCGCCGGGGCGGGATCGGCTGACGGCGGGGAGAGAAACCTCAAGAAAAGTCGCGCCTCCCGGGGGTTTGGCCGGGCCCTCGGGGAAAGGGTCCCCTCAGAAGACATCGGATCGAAGCGAGAGCGTCTCGAACATCGCCCCCTCCGCGGCTCGTGACCTCCCCCCGGTTCCTGACGCCGACGTACTCGCTCGTGTCCAGGGAGCATGGCATGAGATCCTCGATCGCATTGCCGTGGTGAGGCCGGTCCTCAAGTCGTATCTCCTCAGCGGAATCCCTGCCCATTGCGAGGGGGGGGTGTTGACGGTGGAGTTTGGAGAGGAGCAGTCCTACCACCGCGATTCGCTCGATGACCCGAGGGACAAGCAGCTGGTGCGGAAGATGCTGTGCGAGAGGATCGGGTGCGATATCGTGGTGCGGTTCGAGGTCAGGAAGAAGGCGGAGAGGGAGGGCGGGGCGGAGCGCGCATCGGTGCCGCGCAAGGAAATGAACAACATCAAGAAGAACCCGCTCATCCAATCGGCGCTGGAGATGTTCCAGGCTCAGGTTGTGGATATTAAAAGATAAGCTATCGAGCTATCAGGGAATCCGGCGATTGAGCTATCGAGCAATCAAGCTATCGAGTGAAAAAAATCCAGTTGCATGATGTGTCCTTCCGGAATGGGTTATTCGGCAATTTTCCGCCTGCGTCCATGAATTCTCTATTGGCATTTGGGATTTTTAAATTTGGGATTTATTTGGGATTTAATTTATGCGCTATCCCCCGCCGATACAAAAACTGATCGAGGAGCTCACCAGGCTGCCCGGTATCGGGCCGCGGAGCGCGGAGCGGATCGTTTTTCACCTCCTCAAGGCTCCGCCGTCTGACTGCGCGCAACTCGCAGGGGCGCTCGTCGAGCTCAGGAAGAGAATTCTCCACTGCTCCGTCTGCTACAGCGTCGCGGAGAGCGATCCGTGCCCTATCTGTTCGGACAAGAAGCGCGACCCCCATACCCTCTGCGTGGTGGAGCGCCCCTCGGATATGATGGCGGTGGAAAAGACCGGGAGCTACCGGGGCCTCTACCACCTGCTCATGGGCAAGATCGCTCCACTGGACGGCGTTGGTCCGGATTCACTCCGGATCGAAGAGTTGCTCCAGCGGGTTAAGAAGGGGGGGGTCAGGGAGGTGGTTATTGCCACCAGCTCCGATGTGGAGGGAGAGGCAACCGCAATCTACCTTGCCGGGGCCCTGAAGCGGTTTCCGGTAAAGGTAACCCGCATTGCCCATGGAATACCGATGGGGAGCAGCCTCGATTTCAACGACGCGGTTACCATCAGCAAGGCTTTTGAGGGGCGCACCCTGATGTAGTATTTGCTTTTCGCAACGCCCTGTGATACTATTACCGCTCCTGTGTCGCAGTATCCTATTACTATGAAGAAACTTACCGAAATAAGATGGCATGGTCGTGGCGGGCAGGGGGTTAAGACCGCATGTGAATTCGTCGCGGCTGTTGCGATCAATGAGGGGAAGTTCAGCCAGGGCTTCCCCGACTACGGCCCCGAGCGATCCGGCGCCCCCATGAGGGGATTTACCAGGATCAGCTCCAATCTCATCAGGGAGCACTGCGCGGTGTACCATCCCGACCTGGTGCTGGTGCTGGATGAGAGCCTGATCGGCCCCGAGGATGTGTGTGAGGGGCTGACCGATGCGGGGTCGCTGATCATCAACACCAAAAGGCCTGCCGCGGAGTTCAAGAAAAGCTGCAAGGGCACTGTCTGGACCATCGATGCGACGGGGATTGCCCTCAATGAGATAGGGCGCCCGATCCCGAACATGCCGATGGTGGGCGCGCTTATCAGGGTAACGGGGCTCCTCAATCTGGAGTCGCTTTTGGAGGATGTGCGGCGGGATTTCTCCAAGAAGTTCGACCAGAAGACGGTGGAGGGGAACATTCGCGCGATACGCAAGGCATACGACGAGGTGAAAAAAAATGGCTCGTGAGCCGGGGTACAAAGAATTGCCGATCGGCGGTCTGATCCTCGAGGCGGGGAACGCCATCCGGTACAAGACCGGCGGATGGAGGACCTACCGCCCTCAGGTGGACAAGGACACCTGCATCGAGTGCCTCCAGTGTTGGCTCCTCTGCCCCGACTGTTGTATCTACGCCGAGAACGAGAAGATGGAAGGGTACGACTACGACCACTGCAAGGGATGCGCCATCTGCGCGAAGATATGCCCGGCGAAGTGCATCCGGATGATCCTCGAGACCGATCCTCGCGGGATGGCGGATGAACGGGGCCGTTATCATTCGAAGTCAAAAAATAGTTCGTCTGTTATTGATTCTAAAAGATAAATCCGCGGTTAAACAGTGGTTAACGAGTTCTAACCGCAGATTGGGTGGATTAGGCGAATTGGAAAAGCTGAAGGGTAGTAGCCACGGATGAACACGGAGACACGCGGCAGTGTGAAGTTGAGCAAGGTGTTTGGGGGCTTTTAATAGCAGGTCTTTTAAAGTTGTTTGAATCCGCATAATCAGCGTAATCCGCGGTCAAAACAGTATAGTTGAATAGATCGTTTAAGGGCGAAAACAGATTATGAATAAAGTGGTCGCACTCACAGGCAACGAGGCGGCGGCGGAGGCAATGCGGCAGATCAATCCCGATGTTGTCGCGGCCTATCCGATCACGCCGCAGACAGAGCTCATGCATAAATTTTCCGACTTTGTCGCTGACGCCGTTGTCAAAACAGAAATGATCCTCGTGGAATCGGAGCATAGCGCGATGAGCGCCTGCATAGGTGCGTGCGCTGCGGGGGCCCGCGTGATGACCGCCACGAGCGCAAACGGCCTCGCCTTCATGTGGGAGGTGGTGTACATCGCCGCATCCTTACGGCTGCCGATTGTCATGACGGTGGTGAACCGAGCCCTCAGCGGGCCGATCAATATCCACTGCGACCATAGCGATACCATGGGATGCAGGGACAGCGGCTGGATCCAGCTCTACGGTGAGAACCCCCAGGAGGCGTACGACAACATTATTCAGGCAATCCGCATCGCGGAGCACCCCGATGTCCGCCTGCCTGTCATGCCGACCTTCGACGGCTTCATCATCAGCCACACGCTCGAGCGTTTGGAGATTCTCAGCGATGAAGAGGTGGGAAAATTTATCGGCGCGTGGAAGCCGGTGCACCCGCTGCTGGACATCGCACATCCTGTCACGTACGGGCCTCTCGATCTCCAGGATTACTATTTCGAACATAAGAAGGGGCAGGCAGAGGCGATGAAGCGCGCCAAAGGGGTGGTTCTCGCAGTCGGAAAGGAATACGGAGCCCTCAGCGGCCGCGAGTACGGTTTTTTCGAGGAGTACAAGACCAGGGATGCAGAGCAGATTATTCTCTGTCTGGGCTCAGCATCCGGGACGGTCAAATCGGTGGTGGATGGACTCAGGGAGAAGGGGCGGCGGACGGGCGTTTTGAAGCTCCGGATGTTCCGGCCGTTCCCCGCCGAGGAGATACTTTCCGCAATTGGCCACGCGAAGTCGATCGCGGTCCTGGACCGCGCGGAAGGGTTCAGCGGGCTGGGCGGCCCGCTTTTCCCCGAGGTGCGATCGGCTCTTTACGGGAGGAGTGACGCAAAGGTGATCAATTATGTGTATGGCCTGGGGGGAAGAGACCTCAGCCCTGAGATGATCCTCTCCGTCTTCGACGACCTGGAGGAGGGAAGGATAACTGATCGCGAGGCGGTTCACCTGGGAGTAAGAATTTGAGGATTGAACCATTGAGGACACTGAATTTCAGTCCATTCAGTGTTTTCAGTGGTAAAAGAAAATTATGGCGATAAATCTCAAGGAGCTTTCCAAGAAGTCGATTCCGCTCAGTGCCGGTCACCGCGCGTGCGCGGGGTGCGGGAGCATTATTTCAATAAAGCTCGTGCTCATGGCGGCTGAGGATCCGATTGTCTGCACGTGCGCCACCGGCTGCATGGAGGTGGTGACGACCATATTCCCTTTCACGGCTTGGAAGGTGCCTTTCATCCACAACGCGTTCGAGAATGCCGCCGCAACGATGAGCGGTATCGAAAGCGCCTACGTGTCGCTTAAGAGGCAGGGGAAGATATCGGGGAATATCAAGTTCATCGCGTTTGGTGGAGATGGCGGGACGTACGATATCGGTCTTCAGTCTCTCTCGGGGGCGATGGAACGAGGGCATGACATGCTCTATGTCTGTTACGACAACGAGGCGTATATGAATACGGGGATCCAGCGCTCGGGTTCGACCCCACGGTGTGCCGCCACCTCCACCTCTCCCGTGGGAAGGGCTTCGCAGGGAAAGAAGCAGTACCCGAAGGACCTCACGAAGATTATGCTCGCGCACAACATCCCCTACGTAGCGCAAGCATCGCCGCACCGTTGGCTTGACCTTATGACGAAGGTGCGGAAGGCGCTCTCGATTGAGGGGCCCAAGTTTATCAATATCATCTCCTCCTGTCACCGCGGATGGCGCGTCCCTGTGGACAACGCGCTTGACGTGTGCAGGGTGGCGGTCGAGACCTGCTACTGGCCCCTTTATGAAGTAGAGAACGGTGTCTGGAAACTCAACTACACACCCAAGGAGAAGCTCCCGATCGTCGAGTGGTTCAAGGACCAGAAGCGCTTCGCGCATCTCCTGAAACCGGAGAACGCCGCGCTGCTATCCGCCATCCAGGCGGAGGTGGACAGACGCTGGAACGAACTGCTCCAGTCCTGCGGGGGAACGAAAACGTCGTAGGCCCCCTGTACAGGAGCGATCCTGATATGGTATTTTAAACAATTATGGTCCAACGTCTCCACCTTACAATGGAAATCAGCGAAAAGCCCGATGGGAGCTATGAGGCCCATTGCCCTGAGCTCTCACTCACAGCGCACGGGCGTTTCGCAGAGGATGCAATCGACAGGCTGAAAGAGCTTGTCTTCTCCTCCATGGCGGGCAGCTTTGACGGTGCGCTGCCGGAGGTTAAAGCGCCGGATTTGCTCAAGGGGATCCTCGCGAATAACACACACTGCTACCTTTATCTCCCGTCTCACCCGAGGATCCATTGAGCCGCATCCCCCGTTGATCGGTAGGGGGCAATTAAGGGGAGACGGGTGTTTATCCGCTCCTCCGGGTTAATCGGTAGTGTCTCAATTACATGTGGAATATAACTATTCTATGTTGTAGGGGCGCGATTTATCGCGTCCGGGTTCGATAAATCGAACCCCTACAAATCAAAGACATTCAAATTGAGCCGCTACTGGGGAATCACAGCTATTGTGACTTTACACTCTCATATGTTAGAATTTCGCTCGTAACTCTCTGATAGTGAAAGGAGTTCTCCGATGAAGCGTACGGCCATGGTGGGACTGTTGTGCGCTCTGTGCGCTCTGTGTGGGTGCACGGCGAAGTATACGCAGGGAATAAGCAAAACTGTGTGCGAGATCTGGATCAATTCCATGCCGCAGGGATCGCTCCTGTTCCTGAACGGCCATTTCGTCGGGCGGACGCCCTACAAGTATACGGGGATCAATGACGGGGATTCCTCCGCGCATTTTGTCGCGCGTGACCTCTCAGAGATTATCGGGCGCAAGCGAGGCTTCGATGACGAGGTGGAATCAATAACGGTTGCGAATTGCTACAATAAGCTCCGCATAGAAAATGAGGGAGTGACCGAGCAGGTCAAGCACTACACGGGAGGTATCACACTCTACCTTGATACGAAGGAAGGCTTCCCTGAAAGAGAGTACGGCAACGTGAGCATCTCCGCCGTACCCGAGGACCCCGATGCCGAGATCTATATCAACGGCAGTCTCATCGGGAACGGGAAGACCGCTCTGCTCAAACTCCCCGCGGGGAGTTACATCCTCAAGGTCATAAAGCCGGGCTACAAGATCTACTTCAGGATCATCAGCGTCCTCGCCGACAATGACGTTACCATCAACGCCCTGCTCCAGAAAGAGTCGGGCGAGGCGGTTGGGGAGGGGCTCTTTCCGGCAACCCAGGCCATCGAGCTCAGCCCTTCAGGCAAGGAGGCTGAGATTGAGGAGGATTACGTCCCCGGCACCGTAGAGAGCTCCGAGTAGCACCGGGGGGCGGATCCATCCCCGCGCACCATGGAAGCCACAGCTCTCATCGCGACAAACAGGAAGGCCCGCCGCGACTACCAGATCCTCGAAACCTTCGAGGCAGGCATTGTCCTTAAGGGCACAGAGGTGAAATCCCTCCGCCAGAAAAAGGCGAACATCAACGATAGCTATGCGATGGTCGCGGGCGGCGAGGCGTTCCTCTGTAACGCGCATGTGAGTCCCTACGAATTTGGCAACCGCGAGAACCCCGACCCTCTCCGGAAGCGGAAACTCCTCCTCCACAAGCGTGAGATCGCCTCCCTCGAGGCGCAGCTCGTCCAGAAGGGATTGACGTGCGTCCCGCTCCGTCTCTACTTCAAAAATGGGAAGGCGAAGCTCGAGCTCGCGCTCGGCCGGGGAAAGAAGGCGTACGACAAACGGGAGACGATCAAGAAGCGCGCCGCAGAGCGCGAGGTGGCGCGGGCCATGAAGGGGCGGGCGAAATAGTACATTCTCTCTCACAGCCGGGCAGCTGCATCAGCTTGGGTGTTTAAAAATTCTTCGTGTGTACTCCACTGTCAAGGGTGGATTATATCCAGGAGATTCCCCAAAATATTGAGCACTAAATTCATTATTGACTAATTACCAGACAGATACAAATTTCAGCATCTGTAGTACTCCAAGTTTAGAAAAAGAGGAGATAATATATTTCACTGCAGAGACGCGGAGGACGCAGAGATGATAGATCATGCAGAGAGCCAGGCTATTATGAATTATTCTTTGCGATCGCTCTTTGCGTGCTCTGCGCCTCTGCGGTGAGCTATCAATATTTTGAAACAAAACGGGGAAAGTCCTGTGGATTATATTCCCGCTATTCACTGTGAAATTATCAAAGATTGCCTTGACTGCAACCACCGAATCGCGATTGCTGGCTCCCATCGTTATCTTTGCATCATTACTCGCCACCGCAGGCCGCTCCAATGAGGCAAACTGTATCCAACTGTTATCATTCCAGTAAAACCCTTTAATTCTGCTGCCGGTGCGGGTAATTCTGATCTTGCCTGAGAGATCACCTGTCGGGACGCTGCCGAAGCGATTGCCGTCCAGATTGGTCCACGACGTTTACACATTTGCCGCCCACATAAACAAATTAAACAAAGTTATGTCACTAAATATAGTGTCGCAATCAAGATTTTGCGAAAATTTGGTTAGTCTTTTTTGACAAAGAAGTGGCGGATTGAGTCTTGTGCGGTGTCAATAAAGTGAGAACGCTGCGATACTCAAGTTGCCTATCCTGTTGGAGGGGGCGAGAGGGTCGCTTCCGGGGTTCGCCAGGACGGCATACCACGTATATTCTCCCGAGGGGAGGCCGGCGAGCGGGAACGGGCCGAGGCCCCCCGACGCATTCGCCACCCGCATAGAGCGGGCCACGGGGCGAACTTCTTCGCTGAATCTCCCATCGTAAAAATAGAGCTTTCCCTGCGGCGTCATGGCGGCGAGGTATGCATCGGCTAGGTTCTGAGAAGAGTGTGCGTCTGGGGTCAGTTGCCAGTGAAGGCTGAGAGATTCGGCCTTCGAGAAATTATCTCGGTCGAGCCACAGATGAAGGAACTGTGATGAGGGGGGGAGATCCCTCAAGAGGATCGCAGCGCCATGCGGCGGCAGGGTCACGCCCGTGACGGCCTGATATGCAAGGGCGCCGTCATAGCCTCCGTTTTCGTCCACCGATCCTCCGCCGGTTGCAGAGGCCAGGTTGTAGGCGGCACCGAGATCGGTGACGATGATCTCCGTATTGCCGGGATTGACGAGCACGATGCCGTTTGAGTAGTTTCTCCTGTAGCAGCCCGCCCGTTCATCGTAGAGATCGTTTATAAGGACCGGGATTGTTCCGTCGTAGGAGCCGACAGCGATCTCGTACTCAGGGTAATAGATCAGCTCTTCCCCGTGTTCCGATCCGATCATGTTGAAGTACGTATGGTCACCCTTGACGAGAAGGTAACAGCCCGTGAGAAACATGCGTTCGCGAAGATTGCTATCGCTCGTGTAGGACTGACAGATGATGATCCTGTCAGTGCCCGCGAGCGCGAGGATGCGGTTCATCTGGAGCTGCCAGTCCGGGATCTCGAAATAAGAATCATTTCCCCACGCGCCGAATCCCTCTACCATTCCCCCGTCGGAGAGGCTTGCGTAGTCCGTCGTGTCCCAGCCTGTCACGAGGCCGCCGAGATTGGGGAGGAAGTAGAATTTCTCCGCATTCAGCGCTGCGTGCAGGTAATGCGCGTACGACCCGAGCGCGGGCACCCAGTGCGCGAGGCACTGGTCGGTGTCGGTGAACCACGGATGGTCCGGCGTGAGCTGGCCGAAGTAGCCGTCGAGCGTGAAGCTGTCGGCGAAAACACCGTCGCATTCGGTGTCGCGCATGCGCTGGATACAGGAGTTGACCCAGTATGCGCGGTAGTTGATATTGCCGATATCCATGAGGTACCAGTTCCACGCGGGCATGAGGAGGCGCGATCCCCCCTGATGCATGAACCAGTCTTCATGAGCGGTGACGGCGCTCCAGTCCGAATTCCATTCGTTGCCGTCAATAAACGGCTCGGGACCATTACTACAGCCGAGCTGATAGTGAAGGACGATGAAATTCTGATTGTACGATCTCAAATTTCGGACGTCATCAAGGAGCATCTTCTGGCAGCCGGCGTATGCGTTGGCCGCAAACGAATATTGTTGGGCGGACATATCGCCCTGGAGCTGGTCTGAAAATAGGCGTATCCCGTCGCGCGTGCCAGGGAACGTACGCATCTGGGAGTCCCCGACGGCCATCGACGTAACTCCAATTAAGGCAATGACTAAAGATACAACAATTCTCATTTTACATTAACCGCCGGCTGCGACGGGCAGTCTCCTCTCTTCAATAGTAAGGTAGCATGCGGAGGAGGCAGGGGCAAGTCAGGGGTGTGACCACCGGCGTGAAAGTTCCTGATTTCACCGGTTTGCAGATGTACCTAAAACTTGGCACGCGGCTTGCCGTAAATGGCCTGCAATTGCATTCTACATGTCTTTATGAATGCACTATGATCGCTTTCGGCCCAAGATGTCCCTCCGGTGACTTGAATAAACAAGAAGAAGACGAAGAAAAGGGAACTTTCAAACCGATGGAATAAGATACATTTCAAAGTGGTGTTGACAATTTTTGGCGATTGAGCGATTGGGCAATTGGGCGATTAGGTGTTTATTGTTTTAACCCAATCGCCTAATCACCATTTTTAGCGGGGGGGATCAGATCTTCTGGAGTATAAGCCCCTTGAGGTAGGAGGTTTCCGGGATGTTGAGGAGAATGGGGTGGTCACTCGCCTGGCACAACTCGCGTACAACCCGGAATCCGCAACGTGCGTCGGCTGCGGCTATGCGGACTATTTCCGTGAAGAGATCCCTTGAGATGCTGTGCGAGCAGGAGAAGGTCGCGAGCGTGCCTCCCGGATTCAGGAGATGCATCGCCCGTAAATTTATTTCCTTGTAACCGCGCAGCGCGTCATCGGCGTGGGCCCTCTTTCGGGCGAGGGGAGGAGGGTCGAGGATTATCATGTCGAAACCCCGTTTTTCCTTGTGGTAGGCCCTGAGGAGGTCGAAGGCATTTCCTGCGATAGGTGTGATATTGGCACGGGCATTGAGTGTGATATTTTTCTCGAGCATGGCGATGGAATCGTTCGATGACTCGATCGCAGTCACACTTTCCGCCTTGGAGCTGCAGTGCAGAGAAAAATGTCCCTGGTACGCGAAGCAGTCGAGGACGCTCCCGTATGCGTGACGCGCGACACTGCAACGGTTCTCCGCTTGATCCAGGTATGCGCCCGTCTTGTGGCCGCTCCAGACGTCCACAAGGTACCGGATCTCTCCTTCAGTGATTTCGACCAGGTCCGGCTTCTCCCCCCGGAGGATTTTTTTCTCCAGGGGAAGCCCCTCGAGTGTCCTGGCATTTGCATCGTTGCGGAGAACGATGCCCCGCGGGGAAAGCAGCACGACTATTATATCCGCAATCTCTCCTAGCCGGCTCTCGATGCCCGGGATGAGCGCCTGGAGAACGATCCATTCGGCGTATTTATCCACGATGAGTCCTGGGAGACTGTCCCCCTCGGAAAAGATGAGCCGTGCGGCATTTCGGCCGGTTGCCCGCTCTCCGCGGCGGGCTATTGCCTTCTCAATTCTTTGTTTGAAAAACTGTCGATCAACAACTTCCTTCTCTCTCGTGAGAATCCTCAGGCTGATCTTTGATTTCTCGCCGTAGAACGCCTTCCCGAGGAACTTCCCTCGCTCGTCGAGAACATCCACAATGTCCCCGGAGCGCGCAGAAGCGGTTTTAAGCAGATCGTCGCGATATATCCACGCGTGCCCTGTTTTATACCAGAGCATGCCTTTCTTGCTGATCACGACATTTTGTGCTTCCATAGCAATCCTCTGACCCAATAGAAGGTTCCCGCGCTGCGCAAACTACTATAGTAGCCTAACCGGAGAGAGAAGGGAATTGATAAACGTAATCCGTCAGTTTTGGGAGTACTCAGTTCAATTTTTATCACCGCGAAACTTGTCCTCGCGAGAGCGGGGATCCAGTATGGGACTGAGCGATGTCTTCTCGATCATGTCGCACAATGCCCCTTAAAAAAGGGGCCTTTTTTTATCGGCCGGAATTGAATATACTATATGTAGCATAGGGAGGGAACGGCGCCATGCACATCAACTATATGACGCGCAAATCGTACGAGAGGCTCAGTGATGAGGCGAAGAGGCTCAAGGAGAAGGAGATCCCCCGTGTGTGCAGGGAGAAGCTCGAAGCGGCCGCTCAGGGCGACCTCAGGGAGAACGCGGGGTATGAGGCGGCGAAGGACAAGCTCAACCTTATTAACGCAAGGCTTGCTCAGATCGGGGAACAGATTGTGGGGGCGCAGTTTATCGAGGACCTGCGCATTTCAGCGGAGAGTGTTTCCATCGGCACCCGCATCAAGGTTCTGGACCTCGATGAAAATCAGGAGGTTGAATACTGCATCCTCGGGCCGGCCGACGCGGACCTCGAGCACCGCATTATCTCTTATCAGAGTCCGCTGGGAAGAGGGATGATCGCGAAAAAGGTTTCCGATGAATTCTCCGTCGATACGCCCGGCGGGCCGCGCTGCTTCAAGGTGTTATCGATCGAAAAATATACAGCAAGCGCGAACTAACCTGGATTATTCATCAGACGAATAAAAGAGCGATTTAAACAGCCTGACATATGCAACCGCGGATTCTGCGGATTAGGCGGATTACACAATGCAAATCTGCGTAATCCGCGGTTAAAACATTAATAGTTGGTGAATAATCCAGGCTAAAGCATCTTTTTCTTTTTAAAATACAGAAGCGTCACCATGGCGCTTAAAATCATCCATCCGCACGCGGTCAGATATCCCCATGCACCCCATTTGAACTCCGGTATCTCCACGTTCATCCCGTAGAAACTTGCGATGATCCCGAGGGGCATGATGAAGGTTGCGATGACGGTGAGGGTCTTCATGGTCTCGTTGAGCCGCCAGTTGACGGAGGAGATATATGACTCAATATCCTGGGCAATGAGTTCCCGTGACATTTCAGTGATGTCGTAGATTCTGAAAATATGGTCGTAGATATCCTTGAAGTAGGGCCTCGCCTCGTCGCAGATAAAGGGGGAACCGGGGCGCATGAAACGCCCGATGACCTCGCGCTGGGGACCGACTACCTTGCGGAGGGTCACCATGTTCCTTCTGATCGTGAACATTTTGGCCTGAAGAGCGGGGGTGGGATTGCTGAGGAGCTCTTCCTCAAACTTGACGAGTTGCTCGCTCAGAGTGTCCATGATGGGGAAGTAGTTGTCCACAAGCGCGTCGATGAGGCTGTACAAAAGAAAATCTGAACCCTTTGTCATTATCTGGCAGCCGTGTTCGCAGAGTTTCCTGTTTTTTGTCACGCTGCGGATGTGACCCTGGTGGTAGGTGATGACAAAGTTCTTTCCAATGAACAGGTTAAGCTCGCGGATGTTCAAAGCCTCTTCATCCTTTTTCTCCGTATAGAAGAAGCAGGAGTGAAGGACAAGGAAGAAATATTTATCAAACTCGTCTATCTTTGGCTGGCTGTGGGAGGCAATGCAGTCGTCGATGAGGAGAGGGTGAAACTGAAACTCGGTCCGGAGGAGATTGCTCTCCTCTTCGGTAGGGTTTTCGAAATCCACCCAGAGGAGGTTATTCTCATCCTTGAGGATCTCCTTGTATTTCTCCAGGGGGACCTGCGTGAGAAATGTTTTGTCGGCCAGATATGCCCATGACGAGATCATATGACCTCCTTCTTATCGATGATGCTATTATACATTATAAATCCGGGGAGGGCCAAAATAGAAATCCGTGTGTGCGTTTGTGCGTGTGAGCGTATAGACGCCGACACGCCCATACGCCGTCACGCCGATACTATCTTTTCAAGTATCCCGCCCTAAGCTGGCCGCATGCGGCATCGATCTCAGCCCCCTTGCTCCTGCGCAGCGTGGCAGCCCGGCAGTGCGGCCTGAGGCGTTTGAGGAACTCCTGCGCGTGCGCCTCGGACGGTGGCTGGAATCTCGGATCGCCGGTGGGGTTGTAGAGGATGGCGTTTATTTTGCAGGGGACATTCCGGACGAGTTTTCCGAGCAGTGCCGCGTCGTGCGGGGAATCGTTTATTCCGTGCAGGAGGAGGTACTCAAATGTCACGGGCCGTTTTATGGAGCGGGCGTAGAACCGCGCCGCCTCGATGACTTTTGCGAGAGGATAGGTCTTCGCGAGGGGGAAAAGCTTTTTTCTCTTTTCCTCGTCTGCCGCAATGATCGAAACGGCGAGTTCCGGCTTGTTATTGGCCGCAGCCAGCTTGTAGATTGCGGGGATAATACCGCAGGTGGATACCGTGATCCTCCTGGGGCTGAAGCCGGGGCCTTCCTTGGAAGTCAGGATCGAGATCGCTTTCATGACGTTTTCAAAATTGAGTAGGGGTTCTCCCATTCCCATGAAAACGATATTGGTGATTCGATTTTCCTGACCCAGACCGGAGAGAACCTTGAGATACTGGTCAATGATCTCTCCCGCGGTCAGGTCCCGTCGCGGACCGATTCCCCCGGTGGCGCAAAACAGACAGCCGATGGGGCAACCCGCCTGGGTGGAGATGCATACCGTCCTGCTGGTGCCCAGGGTGAGGAGAACCGTCTCGATCGTCTCCCCATCATCGAGACGGAATAAATATTTTACTGCATCTCCTATTTCCGTAGAGCGTTGCGACACGAGCTCTATATTCAAAATGCGGGCTTCGCCGGATAGACGCTGGCGAAGCGCCTTGGAGAGAGAGGACATGCTCTCGAAATCCGTCGCCCCGTGGCTGTAAATCCAGGACGCGATCTGCCTGCCTCGATAGGCGGGTTCTCCCATCGCGGTCATGAACTGCTCAAGCTCGGCGAGCGTCATGCCCTTGAGGTTGGGTTTCATCAGCTATTTTTATACCATTCGGCGCGCTCCTCTGCAATCCATTCCTTTGCCGGATAGAGCAACAGTATCCATCCACGAAAAATTCAGACTTCAAAATACGAAACCAGCCCTAAGTTGTAAGCGCTAAGCAGTAAGCTTTTTGCTTATAGCGTACAGCTTACTGCTATGCGGGGGTTTAAATTTTAGTACAATTGCATGAGTTAAAGAATGTCTCTCCGCATTTTTTATGCGGAGGAGGTCGGCGCGAGGAGGAGACTATGAAAGGCGCGGTGGTGTGTCCGTCATGCGGCAAACAGTTTGTGATCCATAACTATCCCATCCCTACGGTTGATATTCTCATCAGCCGCGAAAAGGATGGCAAAAGGGCGGTCATTCTCATCCGCCGGAAAAATCCTCCGCACGGCTGGGCTATCCCCGGTGGATTTCTGGAGTACGGGGAACGCGCCGAGGATGGGGCGGTGAGAGAGGCGAAGGAGGAGACAGTACTCGATGTCACGCTTACCGGTCTCCTGGGCGTCTATTCGGATCCGGGCCGCGATTCGCGTTTTCACACCATCTCCACGGTGTATACCGCAGAGGCGGAAGGAGAGCCGAGGGCCGATTCGGACGCCGCCGGGATCGGTATCTTCACCGAAGACGAACTTCCCCCCGACATTGCGTTTGACCACAGGGAGATACTCAAAGATTACTTTGATGCGCGCCATCAGGCGGGAATGCCAAAGGCTGATCGGGCGAGATGAAACTGCATCCCATCCGCTCCCTCAGCAGGGTTACCCCAGGGTAATGCCGTTTTTCTTGAATGCGCTGTCTATTTCGTAGCGCAGATCAGAGACAACCTTCCAATCCCCCGGGTGCGCCAGCCAGACCCGGAGCGCGAACTCCAGTCGGCCTCCGCCGAAATCCTCCATCCTGACGGAGGGCGGCGGTATTTTGAGGACACGGGGGGTGTCGCGGGCGATTTTGAGCAACAGCTCCTCAACCTTTCTACCGTCGGATCCGGCGGCCACCCGGACGGTGATCGGGACCCGGATCCTCGGATCTCGATAGGTCCAGTTTGCGAAGCTCTTGGTGACGAATTCAGAATTGGGTGCGATGACTGTTTTTCCCGCCTCGGACCTGAGGATGGTATTGCGGATAGTTACCTTCTGTACCCTGCTGAATGTCCCGTCGCGTTCGATCAGATCCCCCGGCTGGATATCGCGTCCGAAGAGCAGGATCAATCCACATATTAGATTGTTGACGATATGCTGCATTCCAAACCCGATTCCCACCGAGAGGCCGCCGGCGATCATGGCCAGGTGCCCGGCGGTGAAGCCGGTCATGGAAAGCATCGCCATCCCGTAGAGGAACCAGAGCAGGTAGGCGCTCAGAGCCTGGAGTGAAAGAATCGCCCCCTCCTGCATCCCCTCCTTGCGACTCTGGATGATGAAGATGAGCTCATGGACAATGGCGACGAAAGAGCGGACCGCAAAGTATGCCGCGATGAGCAGCGGTATATTGACGAGAGGAAAGGAGATATTCCTCCACTTGAACTGCATGGCGGAAAGGGCATCGAACATGCGGCCATCGCCCAGGTAGTGAATATACATAGCAAGCCCGATAAAGGATGAAATAATGAAGACATTGGGGAAATTGACCAGCGGATCGACAAACCTCGGATGGAAAGCCCTCCCGCGCGCTTTAGGAAGGACAGGGTACAGTTTGGAACGAGCCGCGCCTATTCCTTGGCCGAGCGCCGCGCTTATATAGACTGCGAGGAGAACTGTGGAGAAGAGTATGGAGAGATTGCCCCAGCCCGCGAGCGCGCCCAGGATGCAGCAGGGAATGAACAGGTGTGCGAGGAGTCTTTCTGCATACTCCTCGGGCTTCTTTCCGGCGCAGCGTCTGAGGTGACACCACCAGATGGTCAGGAGGGTAACGGACCAGACGATAGAGAGCGGCACCGCGGGCATGTGCAGGCTCTGGAGAATATTTCCGATCACCACGCCGATCCAGAGGGGTGTGATCATCCACTGGCTGCCTTTAAGTTCCGACGTGGAGACCTCATTCACCCTACACGCCAGAGATATCATGCCCCGGCTCAGGAAGAGCAAGGATGCCATGAACAGAAATTCAGAGCGGATGAACTCCGGTTGATGAATGGCTATCAGGATCGCTGCCCATAGCGCGATCCAGATCGTCGGGGGAAAAAGGGCGTGCACGATGCGGGGGAATTCCAGGCTCGTGCGTATTTTCCTGAGAAGATATTGCGCTGCGATAATGAGGAGTCCTGCAGCGATTGCGAAACGCATGATGACCTTGAGCCACAGTGAGTCATCATACTGATTGAATGCGGGATCGACGGTTGAGAAGTTGTAAATCCATCGCAGAGTGTGTGTGTAGCCCAGCCCCCACGTGCGAGGGGAAAAGAGATGCGGTGCCTGGGCGAGATAGTAACTGCGGACCGCATCCCCAAGGTCGCCGTCGATTTCCTTTCCGAACTCCGCCAGCTTGCTGCGGAAGAGGCGGGCCTGCTGTAGCGGGCCCTGAAGCTGCTCTTTCATTGAGGCTGCGTGAGCCTGGATTTCATTCTTCTCGTTCTTGAACTGCGCAACCTCCTTGTTCATGCTGGGAGGGAATACAATGGTCGGGAATCCGGCCTCGCTGAGGGACTCTTTCGTCTCATCCATGCTCAGGATGAATCGCTCCATGGCGGAGAGCGTTTTTTCATATTTTTCCAGCGGGGCAATTATTTCGTCGGTGCGAAACTCGATCGCCCTGAGCTGTTCCTCCATGTCCATACTGTAGAAGGGGCTCTTCCAGTGCACATTATAGATGACCATGAGTCGCTGGAAACGAATTGCGAGGCCGGTCAGGCGTTGTTGCGTGGCGGGGTAGAGGGAGGGGATCTCACGGGCCATGGAATCCAGTATTTCCTTGTCCCGGGTGAAGAGCTTGTGCCCGCGCGTAATGAGCGTGTGCCACTGGGCTGTTTCCTCATCGAGTGCCGGGATCGCCCTGATGGTTGAGAGTAGCAGAACAGGTATAATGAAGAGCATTGCGGAAGCCTTGTCACGATAGCGCCTGGACATCGCCGCCCGCCGATGAGTGTCCATATTCCCCCTCACTTTCTCACATCTCCGGCCAGAGAAGACACCTGTGATGCCGGTGAAACCAATTTGCTGTCCCTTAAATAGGAGCTGATAATTCCTGCCACACGCTGATTTCCTTCGCGGGTCCAATGCTGGTTGTGCCGATAGTAGAGCTGCTCTCCGGATGCCGCACGCTGTCTCAAGAGCGGCGTAAGGTCGAGGTTCCGAATTCCCAAGTCTTCGCACGTTTTTTGTATGAATTCATTGGGCGCAAAAAGGTCATAGTCTTCATCTGCAAGACCATATTTTCTTATCATTTTAGCCCAATACACAGTATCGTACACCTGAATTATTGTCGGCGCGGTGACAATGAGCAGCTCGATATCATTCTTGCGGGTGAAATTATACACCTCCTTTATGATTCCTTCCATCAGGCTGTAAGAAAGCCTGGTCTCATCGGATGGGTGTTTACTGCAGAGCCTCACCTCCGGCATCAGAAAAACATTAAACCTGTAGAAGATTCGATCTCTGATAAAGTGATATAAAAGGAATTTTGTATGGAGATTCTTTATGGAGAGCGGTTCTTCCTCCGATTGGGAGCCCCAGCCCCCGGCTGTCGCGGGAGGTTCGGGGGGAGAAGTGGGAGCGAGGTCAACGACTATTCCTCCCTCCTCCGCACGCCGCGCCTTCGGTCTTTTATAGCCCTTAATCCAGTCCATACTTCCCGCAAGGTCATCGAAATCGTTCCGGATATAGATAAGCAGGACGACTATATCCGGTTCATACCGGATCACCTTGTCCTTGAGCAGGAGAAGTTCCTGGGCGGGGCTGTAACCGTTGACGCCGAAGTTAAGAACCTGCCAATTCGGCGGGAGCAGCTTTTTCATAAGTTCTGTGAACACATCCTTGCTCTCGACATCCATGTTCGATACAAAGGAATCACCCAGAACGGCAATGCGCCTTTTCCCGGGAGGCTTCGGGACGCTGTATTCCTCGTCTCGCATTCCGGCTGAATTGATCTTCACACGCGTCTCTGATTCTCCCGGGGCGACATAGCGCGCGCTTTTATTGGGAATGAATTGCCAGCCATACACGCCGCTATATTCGAAGAGCGCATCCTCCTGCGATTCCAGGCAGGGATAGAGCCCGAATATTCGTATCAACAGTTCCATGAGGAGAAGCGTCAGGAGGGTGCTTCCGACAACCGCCGTTGCTTTACCCAATAGTGTTGATAATCTACCTCTCGCCATATATTCACCCTTTTATGTAGGCACCCTCTGCTAAAGTAAACAAAAAAATATTTGACCCTCGCTGGCCAGAAACGACGAGTTTTGAGAGTCCAGGCAATTCTGAGGTTTATCTAGAGGATGTCTTGCAGTTCTTTACGAGTGATTTCGCAATCGCGAAGGATTTGGGCGAGAAGCCCTCGTCCGATAGTTTCGCTACGATGAACTGGCACTACAGTACAGCGGCCGTCGGGATGAAGAAGAAAATGATGACTACCCTTGGTACGGATGACCTCAAACCCCAATCGCTGCAACGCTTTGATTAGACGGCCGCCTGCGAGTGAGGGAAATGTACTCATGATCTAACTGCTACACGTTGGACTCCGACGAACTCATTTGACACGGGTTTCTCGACCTTCAGGCAAAGCTCTATGGCTTCACGAACACGCTTCATCAACACGTCGAGCGACTTGGCCTGTGTGTGGCAGCCACGAAGCGCGGGAACATTGGCGACGAAATAGCCTTCTTCGTCCTTTTCGATTACAACATTGAACTGTCTTATCATCTTAATATCCTCCAATATTGATAATATCATGAAAATGGGGTTGTTTCATTCTATTTCATTTTGCGGTAGTGGGTCAATTACATGTAGGATACAATTATTTCATGTTGTAGGGGCGCGATTTATAGCGCCCGGGTTCGATATATCGAACCCCTATCAAATAAATGCCACCCAAATTGAACCAGTAACCATTTTGCCGACGCCGAAATCGAGTGTCAATTGCAGGTGCTCGGGGAAGGGAGCGAGAGTGAGAACGCTAGCGCATCCGCATCGCCCAGGTGCCAAGCCCTCGTCCCTCTTCTAACGTGAAGAAAAAAGATTTGCCCCCCACGCCAGTTGCTCTTTTTTACCCCCCTGCGAAGGGGGAGGGTAAGGGCGGGGGTGAGCAAGCCAATCGCCGCCGTTTATCGCACTTATCGCTATCGGAATCTAAAATCATCATTCTACGTGAGTAATTTCACCTATCCCCTCTCCCAGTGAAAGGGAAGGGTGCGGGGGGCAGAAGCTTCAGGGTCGGCGGTGCACATCCCTTCTATGGCCAACTTTCACAACACAGACGACAAGGCGAACATCTTCAATTGAATAGAGAATCCGATATATCCCCTGGCGTATGCGATATTTTTTCTGGCCGGACAGTTTCGCACATCCAGCGGGTCTGGGGTTGACCGCGAGGGACCCGATTGTGTGCATAATTCGCCGGACGTCTTTCTTGGGAATATCATTGAGATCTTTCAATACGGAGCGCCGCAGGACGATCTCATATTTTTCCATGTCGCCGCAACTCCTTGAGAGCTTTCTCGAACGCGATAACAGGCTCGTGCGCACGATCATCGAAAGCTGCCAGGTCTTCTGCATCCTCGGCAAGAGCCAGTCGAATGGCATCATTTACAATTTCCGAGACCGATTTTGACGTCTCCGCCGACTTGATACGGATAACCCGGAACAGATCAGGGTTCAGGTAAATGGTAGCTCGTTTGCTCAATGCGGTCATCTCACACCTCCCGTCTCTGCAATATAGCACTATAACGTTATAACGTCAAAGTGTTTTTCGCGCGCCCCCTGAGCCTCTTATTAGGGGAGCACAAAATAATTGACATGTCATTGCGAGGAGCGCAGCGACGAAGCAAACTCAAATCCATGCGAGCAGGAGATCGCTTCGCTCGCAATGACAATGTCATAAAGCGTAAAGAATAATGTGCTCCCATTAGTACGTATACACGATCGATCAAAAACAACGGCTGATGACTGACTGGTGTGCTCGACTATGGCAATAGGTGTAGTTTCTTTAGGCTTGTCAATTAACTAAATAGGTGACCCTGATTTGCTCCAGTTGTTGCCCGTACACCGCAACCGCCAGCCTGCCAACGGTGGCATAACGGATCCGGTTCTCATGGAGCATCCTGATAACCAAGTCAAATTCTTTCAGCAAGTCGCGCATGTGGCCGATAATCCTTCATCATTCAACAATTCTATGATGAAATCCTGGTATAAATATCCTCCGCTAAACAGGACCGCAATTCTCAGTGTATAGGAAAGGCCTGACCCCGAATCTTTTTTTCACTTCTCAGTTACGGGGTGCAATTAAACCTTATTCCCCTCCCCCTCAAGGGGGGAGGGTATATGCGGCAATCTGATCGGCGGTATCATGTTCATAAGCAACTCATTACGTATTATAAACTGCGGATATTCTTCACAAAAATCCGCCATGAGCCTAATATTATAACAGAGTGAGTTAATGATTAAACGAGCATCGGTATTTTACTTATGAAAAAGGAAATGATATTGAAAGAAAAGCGCGAGGAGATCCTTCGTATAGCCGCCCGGCACGGAGCGCGAACGATCAAGGTTTTCGGCTCGGTCGCTCGACGAGATGCGGATGAGGAGAGCGATATCGATTTCCTTGTTGAAATGGAGCCTGGCAGGAGCCTGTTTGACATGGGCGGGCTTTCATTTGATCTACAGACACTGCTCCATCGTAAGGTAGACGTGGTCACTCCGCGCGGCCTGAAGCCACGTATCCGGGATCGTGTTATCAGTGAGGCTGTTTCCCTATGAGAGAGCCGCAAGAAAGGCTGAAAGATATTCTGGATGCGATCAGCTTCATCGAGCGATAAGCGAAGCGTGGGCCGGAAGCATTCAAAAATGATGAGCTCATTCAAAGCCGGTGTGTCCGCCACTTGCAGATTATCGGTGAAGCCGCGCGCGCACTTCCGCAGGATGTGCGTGACCGCATGTCGGAGGTTCCTTGGTCGGACATTATAGGCATGCGAAATATTCTGGTACACGATTACTGCGATATCGATTTGACGTGGGAGGCAATCCAGCGCGATCTTCCGAAACTAAAGATAACGATCCAACGTTATTTCAAATCTTAAAGGCAGATAATAGGTCCCAGAATCGCTCCTAATACTTTTTTTCAAGCCCTAAATATCCCGTATCCTCAGCAACAAGCAAATATCGTGGTCAGACCCGAGCATCACTATCGGATACTAAATCGTGCCTATCTTCCGAAACAGGATGATGTATGGCGTTAAGATTTGTCAATAGTAGAGGTCTGACACTTCACTATATGAATATGAAATTGAAGCTACCCCGGTTTAAGGAGCAAGGATCTTCTCCAGTCCCGAATGGATCCCTTTGGGAAGAAGATCCGGAGTTATCGCCGCAGGCGGCAGGGAGTCCCGCTGAGCGGGACGAACACCGCACTCCCTTGCCGGCATCGGCTAAAACGCTGCAACTCTGCGGCCACTTTAACGAACCCAGAAATAACCCGCATGACCCCACTCTTCCTGGGCTCCGCCGGTGCAGCGGGGCGCTCTCAGCACCCCCCCTGCCTGAAGAACGATCCCAGTGCCGTAAACGCCCCCCGGCTTCGGCAGCCAGTATCGGACCTCGTAATTTTCCCACCCGGTCTCTAAGTCTGAGTACGTGGCGGCGGCGGAACATTTCCACCGGTAAGAACCGGTCTCATCGGTGGTCGGCCAATCCGAACTGATCCGATGTGTCCCATCGAAAGAGTGAAACCATGTGTACGTAAAATCTGTTATGCGATGGCTTACAGGTATGCCTGAAGTTATTACCATTTCGCTGTAGTTGGCACCTGCGTTGATTTTGTTGCTGCATATGTTGAGTGACCAATCTCCGGTTGACTGATCTTCTCCAAAATTGGTCATTACTGTCCCATGATTAGAGAAAGTGTTCCCTGTAGTGACGGTAGACCCTCTAAATGCGGCAAGGGTCCAGCCGCCGCCGCCGGTGGTCATGTCGCAGTAGGCCTCGAAGGCATCGCTGGTATCTCCACCATTAGGGTTTATCCAGTAGACTCCGTCAACTGATGAAGAATAATCAGTTTTAATCGAATTACAGCACAACCCAGCCGTTTCTTTAGTATTTCCATCTGGAGGACTAGTCGGTGTTGATGTCGGGGTCGGGGTTATAGTTGGGGTTGGAGTTATGGTCGGGGTTATGGTTGGGGTTGCTGTCGGTCTCGGCAGCATACTTAATGTTCCAGTCTGTACCCCCCAACTTCCCGGCACCGTACAGAAGAACTTCACTCCTGACTCCATATTAGCAGCCGTGGCGGGGCACTGGTCAAATTGGGCCTTTAAGTCATCATAAATCTGTTTCGTCGTCTTCATCGTCGAGCCGGGCGCCGTGCCTGGCTCCTGGAAGCTTCCGGGAATGGTTACCGCCGTCCCCGAGTTTAAGTAGTCATAGATCTGTGAGAGTGAGTACATCCCGCTCCCCCCTGATGGCGCGCCGGGGGAATCAATACTTCCCCCAACCGCCATGCCGCGCAAACCCGCCGCACATATCACGCTTAAAATCACAACTAATGTTGCTCTCATTTTTCCTCCCTCCTTTAGTTTGGCTATTTCGCTTTTATATAATCCGGCCTTCCAGAAGAATTGGATAACATTGGAGATAGTGCTTAGGTCGAAGGTTGTTGTTGATCTGGCCTAAATTGGGATAATTATCGTTGTTTAGATGCATATCCCTCCCTACCTCGGCTGCCAGCCGTCTACATTCTGGCGGCAGGATTACCCATCAGCTTGTCCTTATTATGCAATCACTTACCAACCAAGTACTTCTATGTAGCATATATCGTGCCAAAATAGCATTTTTTATGCTATGCGCGAAAATAAGATGTAGCATACTCATATGGAATTAGTTGCGACCTGGACATAAGACGGAATAACTTGCTTGATATATTTAAAAAGATTTGTTTGTATACTTTGTTTACATCTCAGAGCGGTCAAAGTGTAAACATTGTATACAGTTCTTGTCATGCACAAATCGCAATGTCTCCCAGACAACATAATGGAAATATCCCCTACAATGGCGCAATGGCGCAATGGGGTCGGACCTGGGTATCTTTCTCAGAATGAATAAGATACGTATAAAAATAGGCTAAAAAATGATCTTATATGCGGTTTTTTGCCACTAAAAATCGCTGTCTAAGCATTCAGGGCCTAAAATAATCTGTCATGGGCCCTGTTTATTTGATTGCGCAATTACCGGAGCTGCTGCTTTTCTAAACCTGCCGAACCTGAGGGCGAGGGTGGGCATCACGAGGAGATTGAGAGCGGTGGAGGTGACGAGCCCGCCGAGGATGACGATCGCCATCGGGCCCTCGATCTCGAGGCCGGGGGCGCCGCTCGCGAGCGCAATCGGCAGGAGGCCCATCCCCGTCACAAGGGCGGTCATGAGAATGGGGGTGAGCCGCTCGGAGGCGCCGCGGAGGGCGGCATCCAGCCCCCAGTCCATCCCCTCGACGGCCACGAGATGCTCGTAGTGGGAGATCATCATGATCGAGTTCCGGAGCGAGATCCCGAAGAGCGTCACGAAGCCGACCAGCGATCCTATCGAAAGCCCGTTCTTCGAGAGCAGGAGCGCGAGCACTCCGCCCACGAAACAGAAGGGAAGGTTCGACATGACGAGGACGAGGTTTCGGAAATTGGCGAACACGATGGAGAGCAGCAGGATGATGCCGACGCACGCCATCAGCGAGTGCACGAGCAGGTCTCGCTTCGAGCTCGCCTCCGCCTCCGCCGTCCCGCCGAACTCGAGGTATGTCCCCGCCGGCATGCGGACTGAAGCGGCGATCTTCTTCTTGGCCTCCTCGACGAAGGAATGCACGTCCCTCCCCGCCACGTTGCAGGTCACCGCTTGCACGCGCCGGGCTGCGTCGTGCTGGATCACGTAACGTCCCGCCGTCTCTTTGATATCGGCGAGCTGGTTCAGGCGCACGTAGCTTCCTGTCGGGTTGCGCAGGAGTAGATTGCCCACTTCGCGGACGTTGTTCCGGTCGCGGGGGCCGAGGATCACGGAAACCTCGAACACCCGGTTCCCATCGTACACCTGGCCGACGCCGGCGCCCTGATACGCAGTCTGAACGGCCTCCATGACATCCACGGGAGCGAACCCCCATCGTGCGAGGTCGTCGTGCCGGAGCCGGATGGAGAGCTGGGGTGTCCCCGGCGGCGATTGCGCCTGCACGTCCGCGGCGCCCGGGATGGCGCTCAGCTCCCTCACCAGTTCCTTCGCCTTCTCATCGAGCACGGCAAAGTCGTCCCCGAAAATATTGACCACCACGGCGGCCGTGTATCCCGAGAGGGTCTCGTCGATCCGCTCCGTCAGGAACGTGTTCACAACGAAATTCACGCCGACAATCTTCGAGAGTGCCTCCCGCACCTCGTCCTCCGCCGATTCCGCCTCCTTGGCGCTCAGTGCCTTCAGATCGACCTCGAGTTCGCTCGAGTGAGTCCCGAAGACGTCATCCACCTCCGCCCTCCCGACGCGTTGCGCGACCGTCGCCACGCAGGGGGTGTCCAGGAGGGCGCGCGTCGCATTCTGCCCCAACGTGAGCGACTGCTCGATCGAGGTGCCGGGCGCGGCGGTCATGTGGACCAGGAAGTGCCCCTCCTTCAGCTCCGGCAGAAATTCCCCACCCAGAAAGAACAGCGCCGCGGCGCCGATGAGCGTACCGCTGCCTACCACGCCGATGATCAGCCAGTGGGAACGCTCCACCCGGAGCAGCAGACGGCGATATCTCTCCTTGCACCAATGCACCACGGGCGGCTCGTGTTTCGCCAGCTCGCGGCTCCCCAGCAGCAGGAAGCACATGACGGGGGTCACGGTGACGGCAACGAGCAGGGAGAAGAGGATTGCGACTATGTACGCGATGCCGAGCGGGGAGAACAGCCTTCCCGCCAGCCCGGACATGGTGAGCACGGGAACGAACACAAACGCGACCGCGAACGTGGCGTATACCACCGCCCCCTGCACCTCCAGAGAGGCATCGAGTATCACGTTGAAGACCGGCCGCGGTTTTTCCCTGTGGGGATTTTCCCTGAGTCTCCTCAGGATATTTTCCACGTTGATGACCGCGTCGTCCACCACCACGCCGATGGCGATGGCGAGTCCCCCGAGCGTCATGATATTCAGGCTGAATCCGAAATATTCGAGCACCGCCACCGAGGACATGAGGGAGAGCGGGATGGCCGTCACGGAGATCGACGAGGTGCGCAGGTTGGCTAGGAAGAGAAACAGTACTGCCACAACGAGTATCGCGCCGAGCAGGATCGCGAATTTCAGCCGGTGCATCGCCGACTCGATGAAGTTCGCCGCCCGGAAAAGCTTCGGGTATATCGTCACGTCCTGCGCCCGGAGACCGGGGGATAGTTCCTCCAGCGCCTGCTCCACCCCTCGCGTCACGTCCAGCGTGTTCGCGCCGTACTGCACCCAGACGTTCAGAATAACCCCTTCCTTGCCCATGATGGAGGCCGCGCTTATCGGGGGTTCGGGGGCCTCGGCCACTCGCGCGACATCCCCCAGGGTGAGGTTCGTCAGGGGCCGGGAACCCCTTGCCGCAACGAGGGGGCTCCGCGCGATATCTGCGGCAGTGAGCGACTGCCCCTCGGTCTGCAGGATGACGTGCTGGTTCGGGGTGTCGATGAAGCCCGCCCCGCGCACCCCCGTCGCCAGTCGTGCGCCCGCCAGCAGATCGTCTATGCTCAGGTTGTACAACCTGAGCTGATCGAGGCGCGGCTGGATCTGATACTGTTTCACCTGGCCGCCGAACACGGCGACCTTGGCGATGCCGGGGACCGCGAGGATGCGCTGCTTGACCGTCCAGTCGGCGAGTGTCCTGAGCTCCATCAGGGAGCGCGTGTCGGAAGTGAGGCCGATCGTGAGCAGGTCTCCCGTCGAGGAGGTGAGAGGAACCATCTCCGGGGAAGGGATGCCGGAGGGCAGTTTCCCGACGAGGGTCGTCAGGCGCTCGGCGATCACCTGGCGGTTCAGGTAGATGTCGCTCTGCGGGGAGAAGTACATGGTGATCACCGAGAGCCCCTGGATCGAGTCGGAGCGCAGCGACTCGAGGCCCGGCACGCCGTTCACGGCGTTCTCTATCGGCTGGGTCACCAGGGCTTCCACCTGCTCGGGGGCGAGCCCCGGCGCCAGCGTCTGGACGGCGATCTGCGGCGTCGCGAACTCGGGGAAGACGTCATACTTCGCGCGCATGAGGCTGAAGGCGCAATAGCCGAGCCACATGCAGCAGAGCGCGACGGTCACTCCCCGAAAACGCAGCGAGGAGCGCACGACGGCGTTCATGATTCCGTGCTGTTCTTTTTCCATGTCACTCCGCGATTTCGATGATCTCGTACTGTGAGAGAAACTCTGCGGACAGGAGCAGCTGCGCGCCGTCCGTTATGACGATCTCTCCCGGCGTGAAACCGCCCGGCGCGAACCATCCACCCGGGACGGGGGTTTCAGGAGAAACAGTGCGGCGCGAAAAGCGGTCCGGCTCGGTTTGTATGTAGACCCATGCCGCGCCCTCATAATAGACGATGGCCGTCTCGGGGATGATCACCCCCGCTGTCTCCGGCCCCTCCGGAACATCCACGGTCAGCATCGTGCCGGGAGCGAGCGCGGCGGCATCCGCCGGCGCGAGATAAAAATAAGCGGCGCTTCCGCGGGATGCGGCGGCGACGGGGAGCGGAAGGGGGGAGACGAGTGCCGCCGTGAGAAACGTCCCATCGGGTGCGGTCACCCGTGCAGACACGCGGCTGGCGGGCGCGGGATTGCCGGCCGCGAGGGCGACCTGGATGAGAAGATCCTTCCGCCCGGCAAGACGGTCGAGGAGCGCCGGCTGCTCGAGAAGAGCGTGTACCAGGCCGTTCCCCCATCGCGCGCGCGCCGCGCGCTCCATTTCCCCGAGTCGCCGATCCACGCCTCGTGCACGCACCTCGTCCGCCAAGACCCGCTGCCTTGCCGCGGCGACGTCGTTTCCGCCCGCTGAAAGTCGCCCGGCGCCGGCCTCCTTTGATCTCGCATACTCTGTCCGGGAGGCATCCCGCTTCCGGCGCGTCTCCTCCGCGGTCGCCTGCGCGGAGAGATAATCATTTCGAAGGGCGAGGAGGGGCTCGATGTCGCACACACTTCCGTAGACGCTGCGTTGTTTCCGATACGCGCCTGCGGCGAGCGGCGACGCGACAATGTCGTTTTCCCTCCTCGCGGTCTCGTCGAGCGTGATAACGCGCGCGCCGTTTTTTTCGGACACGCGCGGGGCCGTGGCGGCGCCTTCCCCGGATTCACCTCCGCTTCCCGTAGCGCCCCTCCGCCGCTCGACGCATGCCCGGATGAGGAACAAGGCGATGATCACGGCGCCCGCAACGGCGATTCCCCTTACACGCTCGCGTTTCATCTAACGTCCTCCCCCTCTTCTCGGATTGCGTTCCCATGCGGGAGGCGTCCACTCCCAAGGGGTGAGCGGTTCCTGAACCGCGTCTTCGATCAGAGCGGCTGTGCGCCGGACCTTGGAGAGAGCGCTCAGGCGGGAGATCGACGCCGTATTGACCAGGAGGCGGGCATCGTAGACGGCCAGACGCTTCACCTCCCCTGGCCTGGTCATTGCCTGAAGAAAGTTGAGATCCCGCTCTCGTCCCTCCCGCAGCCCCTCAGCGGCGTCCAGCTCCGCGCGGGCGGAGGAATAGGCGGCGAGGGCCCCTTCAACTTCCCCGATGATCTGCGCCTGGAGGGCGCCGCAGCGGGCCGCGGCCGCTTCGACACGGGCGCGGGCCTCGGCGACCGGGCCCTGATTCCGGTCAAAGAGAGGAAGCGGAATAGAGCCCGAGATGCCCCATTTTTCGAGGCCCTGATCGTATTCGAAACCGGGGCCGATCTGAATGTCCGGGAAACGGGCGGCGAGTTCGACCTGGAGCGCCGACCTTGCCGCGGCGTAGTCGGAGAGCGCCGCCATGAGATCCGAACGGGTCTGCAGGGCGTGCCGCCTGAGATCACGGAGAGAAAAGGAGGTCGAGGGATCGTCCGGAAAACCGAAGTCGATGGTGATGCCTTCCATTTCGGCGGCGGGCATGGAGAGAGCGCCCGCAAGTTGGATGTGCGTATCGGAAAGCTGTTTCTCACCCTGCGCGAGCAAGAGACGCGCGTCCCCGAAGGAAATCCGCGCTATAGTCGCCTCGAGGGGTGAAAACTCGCCGCGGGAGGCTCCCTCTTCGATGTACGAGTCGTTCTCCTCCTGGAGGGCGACCTGCCGCCGCAGCAGCGTGACCGTCTCCTCTGACTCGTGGAGGTCGATCAGGCTGTGGCGAACCCGGCTTCCCACCTGCCATGCCGTCCGCTCGATGTTCAGACGCGCCGCTTCCCTGAGATTTTCCGCCTGTGCGATGCGGTGTTTGCGTTTTCCCGGAGCCTCGATTGGGAAGAAGAGATTGGAATCGACGATGGATGAGTGCGTCCCCGGTTCCGGATTCGAGACGGACTGGTAACGGGAATCCGCGACCGGGTTCGGCCTCCGGGACGCGGTGATCACAGCCGCCCTGGCCTCCTGCCACTGAGCCCTGGCGGTGTCGAGGTCGGGGTGGTAGTAATACGCAGCCAGCGTGAGCATCGTGCGATCCCATCTGGTGGGAGGCCACGGAGAAATGTTGTAGTGAAGGCATGATTCGATAAATTCTTTGAGATGGGGGTTGTCCAGGGTGCGGGTTTCGAAATCCGAGTAGGTCAGAGATGAGGGGGAAGGGCCCCGATCGAGCATCGAGCACCCCGCGGCCATCGCGAATATAAGGAAAGCCGCGGCAAGAGCCGCAGGTCGTATTCTTCCATTGCGCGGCGCATAGAGCATCCGCATAAGGTCAACGGTTGGATACAATCAGCCTGTCTCCTTTTCTCCCGAGATACCGTATGGGGGTTTTGACCGCTTTCCGGAGTCCGCCAATATCATCATCATAAATCAATGTAAAGAGGCGGTCCTGTGAATCCCAGAGCCTGTAGAATTGGACATAGTCAAGAAACCATGACGATTGATTTCCCTGCGTGCTCCCGAATTCGAGGTCGCTCGGCACATCGACGCAGACGACTCGTTTCTTTATGTAATAAGGCATATCTTGCATATAGAAACCGTAACTGCATACCTTGTCTTCCGGCCGCATTTTTTCTTTTACTATCAGCGCAAGTTCTTTGACGGATCTTTCCTGGATTATTTTATCAAATATATATTTGGGTCCTACCACTCCCTGTGTGTACGTAATCACACAAAGGCCAAGGAAAAGGCCGGCTGCATTGCGAGTTCGGATGGAGTAGGAAACACATAACGCCTCTATGAGCACAAGGATAGCATATATCGCTCCGCCGGTCGCGTTAAGATAGGGTGAGGATGCCAGAAAAGGATAGAGCAGGACCCCGCCGACGCCGCCCAGGAGAAGAACCAGAAGGAAACGAGCCGTTATCCCGGCCGATTTAAATGCATCATCCATGAATAGGGAAAAGGTCTTTCCTGTGAGGAGCGCCAGCGCCGGGAAGACAGGGAGGATATACGGGACAAGCTTTGAGTGTGAGAATGAAAAGAAACAGAGTATAAGAACAGCCCACACCGCAAGGAACAGGCTGGAATCTTTATCCGTATTCTTTAATCCACGAACCACACGCGAAGCGGCTGAAGGGAAAAAACATGACCATGGAAACATGCACCCGAACAGCACGGGGATAAAGAACCAGAAAGACTCGTAACGGTGATGGTGTGTGGTGAGATAACGCTGCAGGTGCTCGTGGATAAAAAAGAACCTGGGAAAATCCGAGTTCCTGATGGAAACTAGGACAAACCAGGGTGCACTTATCAGCAGGAAAAGGGCCAGGCCTGTGAAGAGCCGCATCTCCTTTAATAGTGTCCACCGCCTCGTGAGAGATAGATAGATGATGAGTATCGCCGCGGGGAGCACGATCCCGATGAGCCCCTTCGTCAGTACCGCGAGAGCCATGCAGGCATAAAAGAGATAATAATAAAACCCCTTGTGCGGTTCGCCGTCGCGCGAGGCGAGGAGCAGGGAACCCAGGCTTGCGGTCATAAGGCAGGTGAGTACCATATCGGTGATACTGAGTCTTCCCATGATGAGGTAGCCGATGGAAGTCCCCAGAATCAAAGCGCCGAGAAATCCTTCCCGGCGGCCGTAGATAGTGCGCCCGATGTGCCAGGTGAGCAGGATTCCCAGGAGGCCGGAAAGCGCGCTGAAGAATCGCACGGCAAATTCCGTCTGGCCGAACAGGCGGAATGAAACGGCATTCAGCCAATAGTAGAGGGGGGGCTTCTCGAAATAGGGGACGTAATTAAGATGGGGTGTGATGAAATCGTGGAGTTCATGCATCTCGCGCGGTATTTCGGCGTAGCGACCCTCATCCGGATTCAGGAGCGGATTGTGCCCCAGGGAATAAAAAAAGGAGAATCCGAACAACAGGAGCAGGACCGCGCCGTCCGCTGCACGGGGCATTTGTCGGGCGCGAACAAAAGAAAAAGCGATATTCAGGAGCGATTTTACATAATGAGCAACGCGCATAACCCATCCCTTGACGCAGTGGATATGACAACGTTGCCCATGATAGTATGTGGGCCTTACCGGGAGCTGACCGGGAAATTATCTTTTGGTAATGTGCGGATGAAGGTCAGGTTGGCGGAAACAGACGCGGGAGGGTCATGGTGAAAGAGCTCCCTTTGCCGGGGCTGCTCGCCACGCTGATTTTCCCGCCGTGCGCGCGAACGATCGCCTGGGCGAAGCTGAGGCCAAGACCGTTTCCGGGTGTGGAGCGGCTTTTATCTCCGCGATAGAAGCGCTCGAAGATATGGGGCAAGTCCCGTGGGTGTATTCCGATTCCCGAGTCGCTGACGGAGATGCGCACATTCGTGCGGTCTGCTTTGACGGAGACAGCCAACTGTCCGCCCGAGAGCGTATATTTTATTCCATTATCCACCAGGTGCGCCAATGCGCGCTGGAGGCGTGATTTGTCACCCAGGGTGAAGAGTGTTTCCGGAGGGACGTCAACGGTGAAGAATATGGCCTTCTCTTCCGCAACGGGACGGAATAATTCATGGGCGGTCTTCACAAGGGTGGATAAATCTATGGGGACTTTCGGCAGCGAGGCTGAACCCGATTCGGCTTCCGCAATTTCCAGGGCGGTACTGATCAACCCCATGAGACGGTCGCATTCCTCGATAACAATTCCCGACATTTCCTGGAATGCGTCGATAGATGACGGTCCGGTCAATGTTGTCTCTGCGATGCCGCGGATCCGCGTGAGCGGGCTGCGGATATCGTGCGCGATGCTGGTGGTCACCTCCCGAAGCTCCGTGACAAGTGACTGTATCCGTTCCAGCATTTTGTTGAACGCAACGGCAAGCTCGACGATCTCCGTGCCCTCGTTATCGAGTGCGATTCGTTGCCTGAAATCTCCTTTTCCAATGTGCTCCGCGAAATGGGTGATCCGTTCGACAGCGCGCATGGCCTTCTTTGCCATGTACCATCCTACAACGCCGCCGCATAACAACATTACGGCGATACAGGCACCGAAGAGTGCGCGATAATTCGCGATCAGATCGTCATCCTCCTTTCGGGTATAGCCGATCTGGATTATGGCGCCGTTATCCATTTTCTTATATATGACTCTGATAGCGTGATCTTGGCCGGGAAGCGAGAGCGTTCCGAACAGTTCCGTACGCGGTTGCAGATTCGCCACTTCTGCGGGCGGGGGATCAAGCCCGGCCCATTCACTCAGGTCGGAGGAGGCGCATTCCTCGGGGCGGGGAGAGAGAAGCCTGAAGAACACCCTTTGGGTCCCCTCGGCCTCCGCCTCCATCTTGAATTCGGCGCGCAATGCGTCGATCCCCTGGGTCTGGTACAGGGTTTCAAATTCTTTCGCCTCGTTGAGAAGGGATTCGTCCATCCTTTGGCCGAGGTTTGTTTTGAGCACGGTATAGAGAAGGGCAAACACCGTTATCGATAACGCGGCAAACAGGGCTGTGTGCCACAGTGTGAGACGGGAGGAAACGCGGGAGAGCATGTTACGTCTTTTCCTCAAGCAAATAGCCGACGCCGCGAATCGTATGAATGAGCTTGGAATCGAACGATCGATCTATCTTGTCTCGGAGGCGGCAGATCCGCGCCTCGATGATATTCGTTTGAGGATCGAAATGGTAATCCCATACATGCTCTACGATCATCGTTTTTGAAACGACGCGTCCGCTATTGCGCATAAGATATTCGAGCAGGGAAAATTCCCGGGGCTGGAGCTCAATTTCCTTCCCCGAGCGGAAGACTTTGCGCTTGAGGAGATCGATCGTCAGATCAGCCACGCTGAGGCTCATCGGCTCGGCAATCGAGCTGGCTCTACGAATAAGTGATTGGATGCGCGCCAATAACTCGGAGAAGGCAAAAGGCTTGACGAGATAGTCGTCCCCGCCGGAATGCAGACCTTTTACACGGTCATCGACGGAGCTTTTTGCGCTGAGAACAATGATGGGTGTCTTGTTCTTTCTTTTTCGAAGTTCAGTCATTAATGCCAAACCGTCCATTTTGGGAAGCATGATGTCGACGATGGCGGCATCGTATGCGCTCGTGAGCGCTTGATTCAAGCCTGCTTCGCCATCGGCGGCGTGGTCCACGATAAAGCCGGCTTGTTTTAATCCCTTGATGATGAACGACGCAGTTCGCGCATCATCTTCAATCAGGAGAATTCTCATGTGTATCCTCGATCGTCTGGCTTTAAATCTGCAATTTCGCTTTAGAATAGCATACGGCAGCACCTTTGTCGATCTACGCATGCCCCCTCTACGCATGCCCCCCCGGCGCTTGATTATCAGTCATGCATGTGCTAGCATGCCTGCTGCGCAGTTATAGATTGCGCTCTCATTCGTTGCTGTGACCGTCCGGCGGCCGTTAGTGAGAAATCGCATCCGCTGATGGCGCAATCGTTGTCGGAGCAAAGGTGGATGCAACTCGCTGAAATTGCGGATGGCGCGCTTATTCAAATGGTATGAGAGAATCAAGGCCGACGTAGCTCAACTGGCAGAGCAGCTGATTTGTAATCAGCAGGTTATCGGTTCGATTCCGATCGTCGGCTCCAGTACTACAGTGATTAGTTAGAAACAACAATTAGGTGTCTGTAGACAGTCTGTATTTTCTTTTTCGTTTTTTTCACTAATCACTAATCACTGTCTTATAGGGCAGGTACCCAAGTGGCCAAAGGGGGCAGACTGTAAATCTGCTGGCTTTGCCTTCGAAGGTTCGAATCCTTCCCTGCCCACCAGAACTACAGTGATTAGTGATAAGTGATTAGCGATAATGGAAAAGAGATCAGAGATAAGAAATTCAACTTCCGATATTCCAGTGGATGGCGGGAGAAGGGATAAGGCATAGCGGACAACGGGAAGTAGCATAACGCGGACAGAAGTAATCAAGGGAGGCGAAAGCCTCTCTTTTTTGCTTATAGCTTATGGCTTATCGCTGGCTAGTACTACAGTGATTAGTGGTAAGCAGTAAAGAATAAATAGGAACAACCGAAGGGCGGGGGTCATTGGTATGATTGCCGCCCGTTTTGTTATCAGGAATGTAATCCGGCTATTGGGCTTTTACGACGTTGAATGCGTTGCTGTGGTCTATCTCGACGATTGTACGTTCATTCATAACGGCAGCAATAAACTGGTATTTACCCGATGGCCAATCCTGGGGTAGCGGTATGAACTGTACTATCGTCATCGCGGTGGTTAACGGAAAATCTTTCACGAGCGGCGGCGCAGAGTCGTATCCCTCAAACGGTGAGAATCCTTTACCCTGTCCTTTGTACGCAAACAGCTTGTTATCCGGCCGAATAACGCCAAGGACAATGTCTACGGAACTGAGGTGATCGGGGACGATTTCGATATGTAGATCGATATCAGATCCCAGGGGGGCCGAGTCCCTTTGGACGGAGAGTTGCAGGTTTTTGTGCTCGGATGCAGGTGTCTGAGCGAAGACTACCGCGACGGACAAGAACGCGCAGAATATCAACAGAAATGCGTAAATTCCCGGTTTGTTCACAGTATCCTCCCACCTCTAAGAACACGATAGCACATAATCCAGTTCAGTGCAAGCGGGAAATCCAACAGGCAGCCCTGACGAACAAAAAGCCCTGTAAAGCGTGACATAACAGCATCGAAGCATTGAGGTTGCCTGCCAACGCAGATTAGGCACACGACTACCGTTGATTTTTTACTTTACCGGGCTTTATTGTGGGCTGATAATAAAA